>DATJPK010000089.1:0-16923 GCA_035506435.1 Methanomicrobiales archaeon | reverse complement strand
CCTCGCCCATGTCTCGGTGGAGAAGATCGAGGACATCCGGGTCACGAAGCGCAAGATGATCGTCGACCGGGCAAAGGAGCTCCTCATCGACCGGTTCGACGAGGGGGCCATCGACAGCACCGTGCTCCTCGACGATGTCCGGGAGTCTCTCCGCATCGAGAAGGTAAGCGAGATCGGGGCAGACCGGGTGCCGGCCGGGCCGAACGTGCTCGACTCTGACGCCATCATCATTGTCGAGGGGAGGGCGGACGTCATCACCCTCCTCAGGTACGGCATCAAGAACGCCGTCGCGGTGGAGGGGACGAAGGTTCCGCCCACCATCGTCGACCTCTGCCAGACGAAAACTGCGACCACCTTCCTTGACGGCGACCGTGGCGGCGAGCTCATCCTGCGCGAGCTTCTCCAGGTGGCCGACATCGACTACGCGGCCTTTGCCCCGCACGGGAGGTCGGTCGAGGACCTCTCCCGGAAGGAGGTGACGAAGTCCCTCCGGAACAAGGTGCCCGTCGAGTTCGTGAGGGAGCAGCTCGCCGAGAAGCCCCCCGAAGGCCGTCAGCCGAAGATGCCGGAGGCGGTGGCCTCTCCCGGCGGCGTGGCAAGAGAACGGGAGGTTCCGCAGCGGAAGCGTGAAGCAGCCCCCCCGTCCCGGGGCGCCGGCCCGAGCCTGAGAGAGCACGTCGAGGAGGTCTCCGGCCACGGCCTCGCCCGGTTTATCTCTCCCGACTTCTCGGTCCTTGCCGAGGTCAGGGCAGGCGACGTGGAACGGAGCCTGTCCGGCGTGAAGGGCGACGTGACAGGCATCGTCGCCGACCAGGTCGTGGACCAGCGGCTCCTCGACCAGATCGCCCAGAAGGGCGTCGAGTTCATCCTCGCAAAGGACTTCAAGGGCATCATCAAGCGGCCGCTCCCCCTGAAACTCCTCAGGTTCGCCCAGGTCTCCTGACCCGGGCCACCCCTTTTCCATGCCCCCGGGCAGGGTTGCCTCTGGCAAGAATTGATATTTCCGGGTCACCTACTCTCTAGACAGGGCATTCCCCACCGACATTCCTGCGAGGCCTGACGATGCACAAGGAAGAGCTCATCTCCCTCCACCAGACCATGGTGGAGATCAAGGACTTCTTCGAGAAGATGAACCCGGAGCTCAAGTTCTCCCAGTACTACGCCCTCAAGATCGACCCCTCCCAGGTCCACCGGTCCAAGATGGAGCACAAGTACGCCATCTTCATCCTCGGGACCGAGCTCGCGAACGCCATGCGCGACGTGGAGTTCGGCGCATCGGGCCGGATCTCGGCGAGGATGCGCGAGCTCGCCGAAAAGACGCTCAAGGAGATTGAGAACCTGAAGTAACCGGGTTGATCTATTTTTTCTTTCGTAATTGAGCAATTCCCCCTCGGGTTCTCACAATCTGCTGTCTCCCTCCTGCGGGCCGTCGACTCCTGTTCTCCCGACAAAAGTATCATCACTTGGCGTGTCGGATCATCCGCTCATGCAGTATTACTACGAGAGCGAAAAATCCCTGGACTACGGCGAGGTGAACAAAGCCATCGAGGCGGTCTTCCGGGAACATGCACGGGGGCATGTCCAGATGCCCCCGAAGGTGTATATCACCTTCGATCACGGCGACTTCCGGACCATGCCGGCCTACGTCCCTGCCCTCGACATGGCCGGGGTGAAGATCGTGAACGTCCACCCCGACAACCGTGCCGCGGGACTTCCCACCGTCATGGCCCTCACGGTCATTCTCGACGTGGCAACCGGCCTGCCTTCGGCAATCATCAACGCCACCCGGCTCACCGATATGCGGACCGGGGCCGCGGGGGCGGTTGCAGCAAAATACCTCGCCCCGAAGAAGGAGGTGGTCCTCGGGGTGATCGGGAGCGGGAACCAGGCCGAGGCGCAGGTCCGGGCCATCTCGCAGGAACTCCAGATCTCGGGGATAAAGGTCTGGTCCCGGGAGGAGAAGAACGCCAGGGCATTTGCGAAACGGTTCGGGGACTTTTCGGCGAAGGCAACCTCCATCGAGAAGGCCTGCGACGCCGACGTGGTGGTGACGACGACCCCCTCCCGGAAGCCCATCGTGATGCACGAGTGGATCCATGACGGGACCCATATCAACGCCATCGGTGCCGACGCCCCCGGGAAGGAGGAGCTCGACCCGTTGATCCTGAAGCGGGCAAAGGTCTTCGTGGACGACCGTCCCCAGGCGATACACTCGGGGGAGATCAACGTCCCCATCACGAAGGGGCTCTTCCATGCCCACGACATCGCGGGGACCCTGGGAGAGGTGGTCGTCGGGGTGAAAGGGAGAAAACGCCCCGACGAGGTCACGGTCTTTGACTCGACCGGCCTCGCCATCCAGGACCTCGCCATCGCCCGACTCGCGATGGCCGGGGGAAAACAGGTGGAGCTGCCATTCCCCTGAAAAAACTGCAGCGAGAGCCGGCCTAGTCCCCTTTCCGCAACGGCCGGGAGTGCTTCCGCCAGATCTCATCGCGGTAAACCGGGCCGCTGTTGTAGGTGCAGAAGGGGATGATCCGTCCATCGGGGGTCGCGTAGTGGATGCAGCAGCGCTGGACCCGGGAGATGTCGTAGTTGTACCGGTCCATGAAGTGCATCGTGCCGATGAAGAGCGAGTTCCAGTGGAAGTCCCGCAGGGCGTCGAAGTTCTGGAAGATGAGGGCGCCGGCGAGGGTCTTCCAGATATTGGGGACCTCCCCGTCCTCGCCCTTTTTCACCGAGTTCCTGAGGTTGTTCACGCCCTCGAGGAGCGTCAGGTACTTGTTGATCTGGCCGCCCTTCTTCAGGTTCTCGGTCATCCTCTTCACCGCCGCGAAGAACTTGTCGACGTCCACCATCCGGTTGATGGGGATCATCCCCTTTTCGGTGACGAAGACATAGGTCGCTGCGCCGCAATGCTGGTGAGCCG
This sequence comes from Methanomicrobiales archaeon, assembly GCA_035506435.1. Taxonomy (GTDB): domain Archaea; phylum Halobacteriota; class Methanomicrobia; order Methanomicrobiales; family JACTUA01; genus JACTUA01. The sequence continues at coordinate 13,997 of DATJPK010000089.1, read as the reverse complement.
TGAACCGGATCTGGGGCTTCCCGGTATATGCCTCGACAAGGTCCGAGACCGGTACCACGCAGGGGACCGGGTAGAAGTCGTCCTTCCGTATCACGCCGGACGTCTGCGACTCGATCCGCTCGAGGAGCTCGGGGATGGTGATCCGGGCGTTCCGGACATCCTCGTCGCTTGCAGCACCCGTGAAAGCAACGGGCTGGAAGTTCACCCCCCGGACGACCGATATGTGCTCGGCGGCGAACCGGATGATATCCCCGACCTCCTGGTCGTTCCTCCCCTTGATGATCGTGGGGACGAGGACCGTCCCGAGATGGACCGAGTCGAGCACCTTGACCGCCTGCCGGTGGCGCTCGATCTGGGGGTCCGTTTCCTTCGTCGTGCCGTCGAAGTGCAGGTACACGGTGGAGAGCCCCGCCTCCTTCAGTGATTTCGCGTACCCCGGGTCACGGCCGATCTTCACGCCGTTCGTTGCGATCTGGACCTGCTTGAACCCGAGTTCCTTCGCCTTTTTGATGATGTCGATGAGGTCTTCGCGCAGCGTCGGCTCGCCGCCCGAGAACTGGACCGCGGGCGTCGGGACCGGCTTCTCGCTCCTGAGGAGCGCGAGCATGTCCACCACCTGGTCAAAGGAGGGCTCGTAGACGTACCCGCAGGCCTGTGCGTTCACGAAGCAGAAGTCGCAGTTCAGGTTGCACCGGTTCGTGAGATCGATGTTTGCGAGGAGGGTCCCGGACCGGTGGTTCGAGCAGACGCCGCAGTACCGCGGGCAGCCGTCGCCGGGGTTCTCCTTCCAGGGGTTCTCAAGCCCGGTCCCGATGGCCTCGAACTCGTCGAACCGCTTGTAGAGCGCCGCGTCGGACCAGTAGAGGTCGCGGAAGCTCCCGTGCTCCGGGCAGGCCCGCTCGAAAAAGACCTGTCCCCCTTCCTCGACGATCTCCGCGTCGATGGTCCTCCCGCAGGCAGGGCAAAGCGTCCGCGTCTTTTTGAGAAGCATGGAGAGAACTCCGAGAACCCCGTTCTATTGTCTTTTTCGATACCTTAATCTTTTTCGCTGCGCTCTATACTAAACTGTTGGCCGACCTGCTGGACACCGGTTCCTGGTTCTCTGCCCTCATTTCCGCGCTCTGGATCATGCTCCCTGCCTATGTCCCGAACCCCGCAGCGGTGATATTCGGGGGAGGCACCCCCATCGACGGTGGGATGACGCTTCGGGACGGGCGCAGGCTCTTTGGCGAGGGAAAAACCGTCCGGGGGTTCATCCTAGGCGTCCTCGCCGGGGTCGCGGTCGGCGCGGTGGAGATCTGGGTTCAGACCCTCGCCGGCTGGACCTTCAGCTGGTACTTCCTCCCCGTCCATACCATGGTCACCGTCTGCACCTTCGCCCTCGGGGCCCTCCTCGGGGACCTTGCAAAAAGCTTCGTCAAGCGGCGGATCGGGAAGGGGCAGGGGGACCCCTGGCCCATCGCCGACCAGTACGACCTGGTCGCGGGGGCCCTGATCCTCACCGCCCTCTTCGCCCCCGGCTGGCTCATCCAGAATATCACCATCCCGGTCCTCGTCTGGATCCTGGTGCTCACTCCCGCGTTGCACCGGGTCACGAACATCGCGGGCCACCGGCTGGGGGTGAAGAAGGTCCCATGGTGAGGCTCATCGCAGACCTCCTTACCGCGCACGGGGCCGTCCGTCATGGCGACTTCCTCCTTGCCTCGGGCAGGCGGTCCAGCGTCTACGTGGACATCAAGGCTTCGCTCACGAACCCGGGAGTCCTCTCGGCCCTCGCACTCGAGATCTCCGCCCGGGGGGGCTTCGAGACGGTGGCAGGGGTCGCGGTCGGCGGGGTCCCGATAGCAGTCGCGGTCTCGCTCGCGTCGGGAAAGCCCTATGCGATCGTCCGTCGGGAGGAAAAGGGCCACGGGACGGGCGGGCGGATCATCGGCGAGGTGGAGGGGCGCCCCACGCTCCTGGTCGAGGACGTCACCACTTCGGGAGGATCGGTCATCTCCGCGATCAGGATCCTCCGGGAGGCAGGGGCGAAGGTGGAACGGGTGATCACCGTCGTGGACCGGGAGGAGGGCGCGGCCGCGGCCCTCGCCGCCGAGGGAGTGGAACTCGTCCCCCTCGCGACCATGACGGAGCTCCTTGCAGAGGACGAGGCTTATAAAAGGCCGGGGTGACAGGATAGTGATGAAGATCCTCCTGGTCGGAAGCGGCGGACGGGAGCATGCGATGGCGGAAGCCATAGCCCGGAACGACGAGGCATCCCTCTGCGCCTTCATGGGAAAGAGGAACCCGGGCATCGCACGCCTGGCGAAGGAGATCCGGATCGGGAAGGAAACCGACCCCGGGAAGGTCCGCGACTTTGCACGGGAGGCGGGGGCGGACTACGCGGTCATCGGCCCTGAGGCCCCGCTCGAGGCAGGGGTCGTGGACATGCTCGAGGAGTCGGGGATCCCCTGCGCAGGGCCCGGCCGGTCGGCCGCACGCCTCGAGACCGACAAGGCATTCTGCCGGGACCTGATGGTCTCCCACGGGATCGCCGGGTGCCCGCGCTACCGGGTCTTCCGCGACACCCGGGAGGCGGAGGCATTCATCGGGGATTACGAGGGCGAGCTCGCGGTGAAACCCATCGGCCTCACGGGCGGGAAAGGGGTCCGGGTCATGGGGGAGCAGGTGGACCGGGCAGGGGCCATCGCGTACGTGAAATCCCTTTCAGGGGGCGTCGTCCTCGAAGAGCGGCTCATCGGCGAGGAGTTCACCCTCCAGGCCTTCGTGGACGGGAAACACCTGGTCCCGGCTCCCCTCGTGCAGGACCACAAGCGGGCCCTCGAGGGGGACGAGGGGCCGAACACGGGAGGGATGGGGTCCTATTCCATGCCGGACCACCGGCTGCCCTTCGTGTCTGATAAGGACTACCAGAGTGCGATCGGGATCATGGAGGAGGCGGTCCGGGCCCTCGCACGCGAGGGCTTCCCCTACCGGGGGATCCTCTACGGACAGTTCATGAACACGAAGGAGGGGCCGCGGGTGGTGGAGTTCAATGCCCGGTTTGGCGACCCCGAGGCGATGAACGTCCTCCCGATCATGAAGACCGACCTCGCCTCGGTGATCTGCAGCATCGTCGAAGGGACGCTTTCGGAGGCGAACGTGGAGTTCGAGGCAAAGGCAACGGTCTGCAAGTACGTGGTCCCCGAAGGGTATCCGGCTTCCCCATGGAGCGGGGAACCGGTCACTCTCGGGAACACGGGGAATGCACGGTTGTTCTACGCAAACGTCGAGGAGAAGGACGGGGCCCTCGCGACCCAGACCTCCCGGACCCTCGCCTTCGTCGGGATCGCGGACACGCTTGAGGAGGCGGAGCGGGCGGCAGAGAGGGCTGCCTCGGCGGTGAAGGGCAGGGTGTACCACCGCAGGGACATCGGCACCCGGGCGCTCCTCGACCGGCGGGTAGCCCACATGGGGGCGATCCGGTGAGGAGGGACTTCATCTCCATCCTGGACATCGACCCGCACGACCTCACCCGGCTCCTCGATGCCGCGGTACGGATGAAACGTGACCGGGCGGCGGGGGCCGGGCGGGATGCCCTTGCCGGGAAATGCCTTGCCATGGTGTTCGAGAAGGCCTCGACCCGGACCCGGGTCTCTTTCGAGGTGGGGATGGTCGAGCTCGGCGGACATGCCATTTTCCTCAACCCGAACGACCTCCAGCTCGGCAGGGGCGAGGAGATCCGGGACATGGCGAGGGTGCTCTCGAGGTACGTGGCGGGCGTGATGATCCGCTCGTTCAAGCACGGGACCATCGAGGAGTTCGCGAGGCACTCCACGGTCCCCGTGATCAACGGCCTTTCCGACCGGGAGCACCCCTGCCAGATCCTCGGGGACCTCCTGACCCTGCGGGAGCACTTCGGGTCAACCGACGGGCTCTCGGTCGCCTGGATAGGGGACGGGAACAATGTCTGCAACTCCCTGATCCTCGCCGCGGGCATGGCAGGGATCGAGCTCACCGTTGCATCCCCGGCCAGGTACCGGCCGGCCCCGGACATCCTCGAGGCGGCCCGGGCATCGGGTGGAAAGATCCGGGTGGTCGCCGACCCCATGAAGGCGGCCCGCGATGCTGACGCGCTCTACACGGACGTCTGGGTCTCGATGGGCGAAGAGAAGGAGCGGGAGGAGCGGCTCAGGGCATTCCGCGGCTACACCATCGACCCGGTACTCCTCTCTGCCGCATCGCCGGACGCCGTGGTCCTCCACTGCCTCCCTGCCCACCGGGGCGAGGAGATAGCAGACGAGGTCATGGAAGGTCCGCAGAGTATCGTCTGGGACCAGGCCGAGAACCGGCTTCACAGCGAGAAGGCGCTCCTCGCTGCCCTCCTCGGTTAATCCTGTTTCGGCTGCCCTTCAGTGCCTTTCCCGAAGGTATGGGGTGTCCGTTCCCGGAACCCGCCGGTCTCTGCAAACTTCGCGACCTCCGCCTTCAGGTACTTCTCGACCTCGACGACCACGTCCTTCTTTCCCCGGAAGGCGAGGACCTCCCGCTCGGTCCCGTCCATGTTCGCGAAGTAGAGGGACATCTTCCGCTCCACCACCTGCACGTCGAACTTCTTCATGATGTCGATGATGATGGTCTTCGGCACCCCGGGCGGGATGAGCACGTCGAACAGTTCCTCCTCTGCCATTCTCCCCTCACCTTCACTTCCCTATCTTCATTCTCCTCTTCATAATACAGCCGCCTCCCCGGACGCCCCCGAGGGGGTTCCTCGGCTTCCCGAGGGAGCACATGCACCTGCCCATGAGCGCCGCCCCCCTCCCGAGGCCGTCGTCCACGAAGACCAGGTGGTCATTCGGGTTCTCGTAGAGCCCCCGCTCCGTGATTCCCTCGAGGATCAGGGAGGGCTTGTTCCCCGATATGGCCGCCCGGCCCGTGAACCCTATCGAGGAGTTGGGCGGTACCAGGCCCTGCTTCGCCGCAACGTCGACGAGCCGGAGGGCCATGTCGGCGCAGACCTGGTCGACGACCTGGTTCACCATCCCGATCCCGTGGTTCCTGTATATCCCGGCCCCGATTTCGGTGAGCTTCGTGATATCGTTCCCGTTCTCGCCGCAGTCGCAGCCGATGAGGGCAACCCCGGACTTCGTTGCCACCTCGGCGTAGACGGGCACCCTCCCGAACCGGGTCCGCTCGGGCGGCACCATCCGGATATCGATATGCTTCCGGCACTCGCTGACATAGTCCTCGACGGCGGAGGACTTTCTCGCCCGGAAGAGCCCGGTGGAGGTTGCCTCGCCGAAGACATCGAGGGCACACCCGGTCCTCGGATCGACGAGGCCGCTCCCCCGGACGATGGCATCGGGGATGGCCCCGGCGAGCCCGCAGAAGTTGCCGATGGTCTTTGCAAACGGGTTCTCAGCCTCGGGCGGGACATCGCTCGTGATCCGCCCGTCGAGGGTCGTCCCGAAGTCGATGGTGATGCAGGGGTTCCGGAAGTCGACCGGCGTCCACTTGGCCCCCTCCTTTATCCCGGCCATGGCAAGTTCCCCCTCCATCTCGTTTGCCACCATCTCAACCCCCGTCGAGCCGAGCGGGGGGAGCACGCCGGCGACCGCCCCGACGAAGACCACCTTGTCGGCGAAGCTGAAGGGCTGGAGCTTCAGGGGAAGGTTTTCCTTTGCCATCGGCGGCGTCATCTTTCGGGGCGGGACCCCGGCGAGGAGGCAGCCGTTCGCAAGCGCGATCACGAACTCCCCCACCTGGTCGGGGGACTCCATCTCGGCCACCACCCCGGTCGAGCGGACCACGAAGTCGAGGTCGGTGTTGATGTCGAGGTGTACCTCGCGGTGGCACTCGACCAGGATGTCCCGCACGAGCTCGGTCACCGACTGCCGGGTGATCTGCGTCCCGTCGATCGTCTCACCGAAGATCTCCTCCCCCGGTTTCGGCGGCCGGATGTCCCGGCTCATCCGCACCGTCTTGTTGATGAGGTACGCAAAGCCCGTTTCGAGGTTCGTCCCCGTGAGGATGCACTTCGTCGTCGTGTTCCCCATCTCCACTGAGGCGCAGAGGAAGTAGGGTTTCACCCGGTACTCGGGGATATTCATGCCTGCGCCGTGGGCAATGGAGGGGGGAGGGGGCGTCTCGACGATATGGGGCTTCGGGGTGAAGAAACGGTCGAAAAGGGGGGGCATCGGTAAGAATCCTCTCTTTCCGATGGGGTTAAGGTTTTCTATCCCGGTCTCCCTGCCCCGGCCCGGCGGCCACGCAGGCCGACCCTACTCACTCCCTGCCCCGGCCCGGCGGCCACGCAGACCGACCCGGTGGCCTCGCGAATCAGCCCCGGTACCACCTCTTGTCCGGGCACACAGGCCTGGTTCCGTGGCCCTTCCGGTCACGAAAGGCTTACGCCTTTCGCTCCAGCTCCTGTCTCTGATGAGACAGTCGCAAGTCCCCTCCCTCCTTCCCCGGCTGCTATTTAAATCCCGGGAGCAAAATCTCTTCTATCATGGCGAGGGGGAAGAACAGGTACGACGTCGTGATCTTCTGCGGGGGGAGGGGGACCCGCCTCTCGGAGAAGACCCGGGAGATGCCCAAGCCCCTTATCGAGCTCGGGGAGTACCCCATCCTCTGGCACATCATGAAGATCTACGGCCATCACGGGCTCAACCGGTTCGTGCTCGCCCTCGGGTACAGGGGCGAAATGATCTCCGACTACTTCATGAACCGGTACCCCCTTGCCCGTGACTTCACGGTGAGGCTCCCCGATCCCGAGCCCCCCAAGGCCCCCGAGGACTGGGAGATCGCGTTTGCCCAGACGGGTATCGAGTCAAAGACCGCCCGCCGGCTCCTCCTCTGCCGGGACCATATCCAAACCCGGCCCTTCATGGTCACCTACGGCGACGGGATCGCCGACATCGACCTCGGGGCCCTCGCAGCCCGGCACAGGAAGTTACGGAAGGAGCAGGGTGTCATCGCGACCATCACCATCACCCGGCCGTATTCCAAGTACGGGATCGTAAAGCTCGACGGCGACCTCGTCGAGACCTTCCGGGAGAAGCCCCTGATGAACGAGTACATCAACGTCGGGTTCATGGTGGTCGAGGACGGGATCTTCCGGTACATCCGGCCCGGCGAGGACGTCATGTTCGAGGAGACCCTGCAGGAGGTTGCCGACGACGGGAAGCTCGGCTACTACGTCCACGGGGGGTTCTGGCACGCGATGGACACGTACAAGGACTACGAGGACCTGAACCGGATGTGGAAGGAGGACCCGGCATGGAAAATATGGGACGACTGAAAGGCTCGTGGAAGGGGCGGAAGGTCTTCGTAACCGGAGGTACCGGGGTCGTAGGGACGAACCTGGTCAACCGGCTGGAAGGGCTCGGCGCCGAGGTGACCGCCCTCGTCCGGGACGATGTCCCGAAGACGAGGGTCCTCGGGGCCTGGCTTTCGGGCGACTCGGGAGTGAACCTCGTCCGGGGCGGGCTCGAGAATTACCAGCTCCTCGAGCGGGCCATCGCTGAGTACGAGGCGGAGTACATCTTCCATCTCGGTGCACAGACCATCGTGACCACCGGGAACGCCTCGCCGGTCGGCACCTTCCGGGCGAATATCATGGGGACCTGGAACCTCCTCGAGGCGGCCCGGGTAGTGCACGGGTACTCGGGGCAGCTCGCGGCAGTCTGCGTCGCGTCGTCGGACAAGGCGTACGGGGCCTCGGAGCGGCTGCCCTACACCGAGGACCAGCCCCTCGCCGGAACCCACCCCTACGAGGTCTCGAAGAGCTGCACGGACCTCATTGCCCGCTCGTATGCAACCACCTACGACCTCCCCGTTACCGTCGCGAGAATGGGGAACATCTACGGGCCCGGGGACCTGAATTTCAACCGGGTGATCCCGGGGACCATCCGGAGCCTACTCGCCGGCGAACGGCCCCGGATCCGGTCCGACGGAAAACCCGTCCGGGAATACTTCTACGTCGGGGACGCCGTCGGGGCGTACCTCGCCCTCGCAGAGCGGGCCGGTGACCTGCGGGTGAAGGGCGAGGCCTTCAACTTCTCGAGCGGGGAACGGGCGACGGTGATCCAGGTGGTAAAGATGATATCCGCGAAGATGAACAGGCGCCTGAAGCCACTCGTCCTCTCCGAGAGCAGGAACGAGATACGGGACCAATATCTCGACATCAGGAAGGCGAAAAAGGTCCTGAAATGGAGGCCGGCCTATACCCTCGATGCAGGGCTCGACCTCACCATCCCCTGGTACCGGGAGGTGTTCGGATGATAGACGGCGTACAGGTTATCCCCCTGAAGACCATCCTCGACGAGCGGGGGATGGTCAGGCACATGATCCGCAGGACCGACCCGCACTTCAGCAGGTTCGGGGAGATCTACTTCTCGGTTATCTTCCCGGGCGCCATCAAGGCCTGGCACCGGCACAGGAAGATGGAGCTCAACTATGCCGTCGTCTCGGGTAACATCAAGCTCGTCCTCTGGGACGGCCGGAAGGGCTCGCCGACCCGCGGGGAAACCCAGGAGATCTTCATGGGAGAGGACAACTACGTACTCGTGAAGGTCCCGCCCCTCGTGGTGAACGGCTTTGTCGCCCTTGGGAACGAGCGGGCCATCGTCGCGAACTGTGCCTCCCTGCCCCATGACCCGGCCGAGATCGAGCGGCTCGACCCCTTCGATCCGGAGATCGGGTACAGCTGGGACAGGAAGTACGGCTGAGGGCCGGCGTCCATGGCAGGTATCCGGCGGGTCCTCGTCACCGGCGCCCACGGGTTCATCGGCTCGCACCTCGCAAGGACGCTTCTCGGTGCGGGGTACGAGGTCGGGGCCCTCCACCGCGAGGCATCCGACCTCCGGCGGATCAAAGACCTCGAAGGGCGCATATCTCACCATGTCGCCGATCTCCGGGACCCGGCATCGGTCCAGGGGGCGGTGATGGGCGCACGCCCCGACGCCATCGTCCACCTCGCCACCTACTACGCGGTCGAGCACCGCCCCGACGAGGTCGGGGTGATGATGGACACGAACGTGAAGGGCACCATCGCCCTCCTCGAGGCCTGCAGGGACCGGGGAGTTTCCCTGTTCCTCAACGCCGGGACCTGCGCCGTGTACCGGGAGAAGGACGTTCCTCTCGCAGAGACGGATCCCGTCTCCCCCCAGAACCTCTATGCCCTCACCAAGCTCCAGGCAGAGCAGGCCTGCGCCTTCTACTCCGACCGGCTCGGGGTCCCCGCGGCGACGCTCCGGCTCTTCCCCCCGTACGGCCCGGCCGACAACGAGCGGCGGCTCATCCCGTACGTGATCCGGAGCATTCTCGCCGGCGAGGAGGTCAGGCTCACGAGCGGGACCCAGCGGTGGGACTTCGTGTACGTCGACGACGTGGTCGCCGCCTTTGTCGCCGCCCTCGGAAGGCCCGGGGCGGCCGCCGGGGCAGGGGTCATGAACGTTGCGACGGGCGACCCGGTGGCGGTCCGCGACCTCGTCACCCGGCTCGCCGGGCTCACGGGCGAACATGCCCGGCTCCTCTGGGGGGCGGTACCCCACCGGGGGAACGAGGTCTGGTTCAACTCGGGGTCCTGGGACCGGATCCGGTCGGTCCTCGGGTGGGAGCCCCGGGTCTCGCTCGACGAAGGGCTGGAAAGGACCATCGCCTGGGCGAGGGCCCATCCCCCGGGAGCCGGGGGCAAAAACCCATGAACAACGGGAACCGGGCGGACCTGCCCCTCGTGTCCATCTGCATCCCGACCTGGAACCGGGCCGGCTTGGTCGGGGATGCCATCCGGAGCGCACTCGCCCAGACCTACCCGGCTGTCGAGGTTATCGTCGTTGACAATGCTTCCACGGACAATACCGCCGAGGTCCTCGCCTCCCTCCACGATCCCCGGCTCCGGTTCGAGCGGAACGGGAAGAACCTCGGGCTTTTCGGGAACTTCAACCGGTGCATCGCCCTCGCGAAGGGCTCCCTTATCCATATCCTCCATTCCGACGATACCATCCCGCCGGGCTTCACGCAGGCCTGCGTGGATGTCTTCCTCGCCCATCCAGAGGTCGGGATGACCTTCACCCCGGCAGTGGTGATGGGGGCCGCGCCAGGCTGGCAACCCGCAACCGGCGGTGACCGGGTATTCCACCCTCCCGACGGGTTCCGGGCCATCCTCCGGGACCGGGGCCTCGTCGCCTGCCCGTCCGTCATGGTGAGAAAGGAGGTCTATTCCGAGATCGGGCCCTTCTCCACCGACTATCCCTACTCGGCTGACCTGTACGAGTGGCTGCGGCTGGCCCGGCGGTATGCCATCGCGAGGGTCGGAGGGACCTTTGTCAGCTACCGGCAGGGGACCCATACGGAGTCCTACCGGCTCCTGTTCGAGAGCCCCCTTGGGTACGTGGACACTGCGAGGATCCTCTCGCGGGTTATCGCCGAACTGGGGGATGAGCGGGAGAGGTTCACCCCCGATCTCAACGCGGCCGCGGCCCGGTTCGTGAAGGACTGCCTGTACGCGATGTGCACGAGGAGGAAACAGATGCAGGGGTTCAGGTCGTCCTTCCTCGCCGGCATCGCGAAGTCCGGATGGGAGCTCATCAGGCCGGCCTCGATCGGGGAGGCTGCGGGGAAGGCCGGCCTCAGGCTCGCGATCCTCGTCTCCCCTCTCTTCTGCTCCCTCCCGGGGATCGGGAAGATTGTCCTCGCGCTGAAGGGGCGCAGGGGCCTCAGCTATTGATCCGGGCCTCTTCGGCCGCCGGTCCCTTTCCCGTGCGATCTTCCCGGATCTTCAGGAGCGCATACCCGGACCCGATCAGGACAAGGAGCGCCCCGAGGCCCATGACGGAGAGGTCGAGCTGCGAGAGGAGGGCCACCGAGGTGATTACCCCGAGGACGGGAAGCAGGGGGACCCCCGCAACCGCACCCGGGACCTTGAAGGGCCGGGCCATCCGGGGATGCCTGAACCTGAGCAGGATCACGGCCGCATTGATGACCGCGAAGGTGAGGAAGAGGGTGAAGTTGGTGAGCCCCGCGGTGAAGCCGATATCTCCCGCGAGGGAGAAGAGGCAGGCCCCTGCACCGACGGCAACAGTCGCCCAGACCGGGGTGCCCCGTTTCCGGTGCACGTAGCCGAAGAGGGCCGGGAAGTGGCCCGCGTCGGCCATCCCGTAGCTGATCCGGGACGCGGCGAGGAGCATGAGGAGCACGGTATTGGCCGTCGCAAAGAGGGCGATCCCGGAGAGGAGGAGCGATGCCCCGCCCCCGAAGGCGTCCCCCGCGACCACGGCGAACGGGACGTCCGAGCCTGCGAGTGCCTCCCAGCCGGCCACCGAGACGGCCGAGAGGGCCACGAGGATGTAGAGCGCGATGGAAACGGCCATCGCGAGGAGGAGCCCCCGGGGGATGTTCTTGGTCGGTTCCCGGGTCTCCTCGGCGAGCTTCACCACGTCCTCGAACCCGATATACGCGAAAAAGACAAGCGCCGCGGCAGAAAGGACGCCCGGTATCCCGAGGGGCATTGCGAGGTAGTTCACCCTTCCGAGGAACGGGATCCCGATGGCGATGACGAGGACGAGACCCGCAACCTCGATAAAGGTGAAGACGATGGCGACGAGTGCCGAGATCCGGACGCCCCACATGAGGAGGAGGGAGAGCCCTGCGATGATCCCGATGGAGAGGAGCGCCGGGCTCCACCGGGTGAGCGCCGAGGCATAGCCGGCAAACCCGAGGGCGACCGCGGATGCCCCGATAACCCCCGAGAGGATTATCAGCCAGCCGATGACGAAGGCAGCCCGTTTCCCGAAGGAGCGTTTCACGTACTCGTACTCCGCCCCTGCCCTCGGGTAGAGGGAGGAGAGCTCGGCATAGGAAAGGCCGGTGAGGACCGCGATGACCGCCGAGATACCGAAGGAGAGCCAGAGCGCGTTCCCGGCAAGGGCGGCCCCCCTCCCGATGAGGGCATAAATCCCCGCGCCAAGGATGATCCCGATCCCCGAGAGGGTTACCTCGACGAGACCGAGATCGCGCCTGAGGGATGCCTTCTCGCTCATGCCGGCCGGGGGCCCTTTCACGGGGGACCCGGTTCACTTTCGACCGGACGTCAAATGAACCTTGGCCTCACCGAGAGGAGGCGCGGGGTATAGAGCGGGCGGAAGGGCTTACCCGCCGTCTCGTCCTTCACCCTCGCGACGAGCCCGGCCTCCTTCATCTTTTCCCGGTGAAGCTTGTCGGGGGTTGACTTCCTGCGGATGGTGACGGTAAGTTCTCCCGAAGTGATTTCCTGGTCGCCGAGGACAACGATGTACGGGACCCACTCCATCCCTGCGGCCCGCACCTTCTTGTTCATGCTCTCCTCCCGGTCGTCGAGGTCCGCCCGGATGCCCTGGTCGTTCAGCCGGTTGCAGAGGGCCGTCGCCGCGTCCATGTGCCGGTCGGCTACGGGGATGACCCTGACCTGCGTGGCCGAGAGCCAGGTCGGGAACTGGGGCACCTCCTCGCCGGCAAGCGTCTCGAGCATGGCGCAGATGACCCGCTCCACCGAGCCGGTGGGGGAGCAGTGAAGGATCGGCGGGTGGATCTCCTGGCCATCGACGTGGTACCGGATCCCGAACCGGTTCGAGGACTCGACGTCGATCTGCACCGTCGGGTTCTCGATGGGCCGGCCCTGGGCATCGATGGCGGCGAGGTCGATCTTCGCCACCCAGTAGTGGACCCGCTCGGAAAGGATCTCGATGAGGGTGGGTTCACCGATCATCTTCACGACCTTCTTCACCCAGTCCCCGTGCTCCTCGTAGAAGTCCCTCGTGCACCGCAGGGCCGGGTAGTACCTCACCGCGAGGTCGGTCCCGCTCTTCTGCCCCATGACGAGCTGCTCCTCGAAGCATTTCAGCGCATCGTCCATGTCCCTGCAGAGCGAGTGCATGTCGGGCATCGTGAAGGCCCTGAGGCGCTTCAGGCCGATGACCTCGCCCTTCTGCTCGTGACGGAAGGAGTAGGTCGAGAGCTCGTACATCTTCATGGGGAGCGTGTTCGGGGAGATGTGCATCCCGTTCATGATGGAGAACATGCCGAAGCAGGCGGCAAAACGCAGCATCATCGATCGGTTCCCGCTCCGGAACCGGTACTGCCGCTCGCCGAACTTCGCTGCATGCTCGCAGATCGCCTGGTCGGCGAGGTCGTACATCACCGGAGTCTCGACGGGCATCGCCCCGTAGGGGAGCACCAGGGTGAGGACATAGTCGGCGATGAGGTCCCGGAGGAGCTTCCCCTTCGGCATCCACCTGAGGTGGCCGACATCGCTCCTCGGCTCGTAATCCACGAGCTCCTTGCTCCGCATCAGCTCGACGTGGGGGGGTTCCCCGGCTGCGCCCACCGGGACCCCGAGCTCCTTCTTCACCAGGCAGCCGAAGGGGGACTCGTCCATGTACTTCTCCACGTCCTCCCGCTTTCCGTCGGGGGTGAGGATGAACCACTCGTGCTCCACCTCCTTCTTTGCGACCGCTTCCTCCTTCCCGCCCCCGGCAACGATGGACCGGGAGAGCTCGGAGAGGGGGTGGCCCTTGCAGGCGAGGGTGAACGCCTTGTACCACCCGAAGGGGGCCCGCTTCACTTCGAGCCCCGTGGCACGGAGGCCGTCGGCTACTGCATCGAGGGCATCGATGGCAGCGCCGGCCGTCGCGAGGTCGCTCGCCAGGTGGGCATAGGGGTAGACCATGACCCGGCGGCAGTCCAGCTGACCGGCGGTCTTTGCGATATCCGCGACCGCCTGTTCCACGACGTCCCCCATGTCGTCCTCGTCGGCCGCCTCGACGGCGCAGAAGGCGACAAGGGCATCTTCCATGGAGTCCCGGAGGTTCTCCGCCTGCTCGGCCATGGAGGTGGGTTTCTTTGCCTCGTAATCGATGTGATCGGAGTGGATGAGGAGAAGGCGCATTTTTCTTGCTCCCTTGAATACCGAATGCTACCAGTGTTCGCGCTGCCGGGGCATATATATCACGGTATTGCCCCTTCCGGTTTGCACACCC
>DATJPK010000088.1:0-4177 GCA_035506435.1 Methanomicrobiales archaeon | reverse complement strand
TCCGGTCCTCCTTTTCCGATGGTACCTTCGATCCGGCCAGGGGTGCCAGGTAATGGGCATACATGATTCTCCTGACCCATACGTCCACGGGGAAGGCCTCGGGCCGGTGGTACCCGAACAGGAGGATACAGTCGGCTGCCTTCTGCCCTATACCGTGAAACGAGAGGAGGGTATCCCGGGCCTCCTCAAAAGGAAGACCTGAAATCCTCGCCGGGAGCCCGGGATCCCCCGCGACCCGCGCCGCGGCTTCGGCCACCGAGCGTTCCCGGTACCCGAGCCGGCACGTGCCGAGCAGGTCAATGCCCCGGGAGAGGTCTCCGGGGGAGGGGAAGCGGTATCGGGGTCCATCCGTTCCGGGGATTTCCCCGCCGAAATTCTGTGCGAGCGAGGAGATCATCTTCCGGATGCGGGGAATGTTCGTGTTCGTCGCGCAGATGAAAGAGACGAGGATCTCCCACGGGTCCTGCCTGAGGATCCGGAGCCCGCAGTATGTCTCGAGGGCATGGTGGATGACCGGGTCACGGTCAACGGTGGCGAGGATGGCCGGCAGGTTCTCATCGAGGGCGAGGTAGCGCCTCAGGATCCCGGCCGACGGGCCGTCGTAGTGAAGCCGGTCCCCGTCCTGCCGCAGTCTCCAAAGGTTCCCCCCGACGACCCCCTCCCACCAGCCGCCCCGGTGGTCCCACCGGAAGGCCTGGCCGCACGAAAGGGTGAGCCCGAGGTCGAGCGGCTGTTCGTCGCGGAGCCGGATGGTCCCCATGCCCGGATGCATGGGAGCTCCCGGATTTTCAGGGTTGCGGCAGGAACGGGCCCCGCCTGCCCGGAGGGGCTCCTTCCCCCTGGACGATCCCGGTTCCCCCGGGACCCGGGACCTGCCCCGAAACCCTCATGGGGACGGGGGCACCACCTGATACTGTCGCGTACCATGACCGAGATCGAAGAGCACTACCGGACCGAGAACGGCGCAATCCTCGTCGAGATGAGGCTCAGGACGGTCATGCAGATCTTTAACTCCCTCGACCCCTCCCCCTTCCACGAGAAGGACCTGGACCCCGACGCCGAGGCCTATATCACCGAGATCGTCCAGGACTTCCCCCTCTCCCAGCCGATGAAGATCGTCATCCACCTTCCCTGCCGGGAGGCCGAGTGCATGGAGGCGAAGACCCTGGAACCGGCCATCCAGAACCACTTCAGCTACCTGGAGCTCTCGGCGGCGAGGGAACTCAGGGCCAAGTTCCGGCAGGGCAGGGTAAGCCTTGCCATCGGTATCGGCTTCCTTCTCGTCATGGGGCTGATATCGGTGATCATCTCCCCCTACACCCAGTCGGGCTATGCCGCCTGGGTCGCCGGCGGGCTCCTGATCGTGAGCTGGGTCGCCCTCTGGGAGCCCATCAATATCTTCCTGTACCTCTGGTGGCCCATCCGGCGAAAACAGAGGATCTTCGGGAAGATCAGCCGGATGAAGGTCGAGGTCAGGCACGACGACGGTGCGGACATCGAAAACCCACCCTGGGTCGTGTCGGGGAAGGAGTCATAGGCCTCGTGGGATCGGGCGAAGGGTTCCTTCATGCACGCTCCATGGGATGAGAATGATTTCCGGGGTCGCACCCCGCCTGATGACGTCGCCGCGATTTCGTCGCTGCACTCCCATTTCCTTTGGAAATGGTCATGGTCGCTCCAGGTCGGGTTCTGCGCGACTCCGTCGCTCGAGGTCGGGTCTTTCGGACCCTCCCACTGATGAACCCGGACCTCATCGCACCATGCGGCATGAACTGCGGCATCTGCAGGGCGTACCTGCGCGAAAGGAACCCCTGCCACGGATGCGCCTCCGCCGACCGGAACCGGCCGAAGACACGGGTGAACTGCAGGCTGCGGGTGTGCGACCGTCGCACAGGCAGGTTCTGCTTTTCATGCACTGATTTTCCCTGTGATCGGCTGGAGCGGCTGGATCGGCGGTACCGGTCCAGGTACGGCATGAGCGAAATCGACAACCTGCTGTTCATCAGGGACCGGGGGCTGGAGAAATTCCTCGAGGAAGAACGAGGAAGGTGGGTCTCGGATGCCGGGGTCCTTTGCGTTCATGACCGGAAGTATTACCGGGTAAAAGAGTAGCGGGATTGCCTTTTCGGAATTAGCCCGAAAACTGCTACAGGCACGAAGTACAGAATACCGGGGGGACGGCCGCGCCGGGGGTGGCGTAGCCCCCCCAGGAGCCCAAGACGAAAACGAAGAGCGAGATAAACCGACGGCAGGATTTTTCGGGGAATAATATTTCTTCGTTGATAATGCCCGATAATGAGGGTCCAGGGCCGGTTTATTCCGTCCCTGAGTACAGGCAGCCCTGGACGTCGTGGCCGAGCTTGCCGATGGCGTCGGCCCGGCACCGCTGGCAGTGGCGCATCTGCCGCAGGTACTTCCCGCACTCGTCCTGCATCTTCCTTTTGTCGGCGGGGCTCGGGGGCGTTATGTCAGCGAACTTGTACTGGGGGATGAGGGGGATGACGTTGAAGGTGTAGACCCCGAGCTCGGAGGCCTTCTTCGCGATATCCGGGATCTGCATGTCGTTCACGCCGGGGATGTACACGGTGTTCACCTTCACGATCATGTGCCGCTTCACCGCCTGCTTGATCCCCTCGACCTGGTTGTCCAGCAGGACCTGCGCCCCTTCCTCGCCATGGAGCTGCTTCCCCTTCCAGGTGACGAAGGAGTAGATCTTCGCCCCCGTGGCAGCGTCGAGGGCGTTCCAGGTGACGGTGATGTTCCCCACGTCGTACTTCTCCAGGAGGTCGATTTTCCCGGGGAGGAGGAGGCCGTTCGTGCTGATGCACTTGATGAGGTTCGGGAACTCGATCTTCGCGAGCCGGAGGGTCTCGAAGGTCTCCTCGTTCGCGAGGGGCTCACCAGGGCCCGCGATCCCGAGCACCTTGATGTAGGTGAACTTCTCGAGGGCCTTCTTCACCATTTCGATGGCCTCGGTCGGCGAGAGGACCCTCGTCGTGACCCCCGGCCTCGACTCGTTCACGCAGTCGAAGTCCCTGATGCAGTAGTTGCACTGGATGTTGCACTTCGGGGCGACGGGGAGGTGCATCCTGCCGAAGGCATGGCAGGCCTTCTCCGAGAAGCAGGGGTGGTCCCGGATCCGGCGGAGCGTGGTCGGGTCGAAGGGGACCTGCCTCCCCTGGACCGTTGCCGTCTGGTACTCGTCCTCGGGCATGGTAGCAGAAGATGGTGTGCCGGGGAAGTATATGAAGGGTGGGGAATGCCTTGGTCCCTGTCCCGGGGATTCCCTGTCCTCTTACTTCAGCCGGCCGGCCGCGACCCACCACTCGTACTCGTGGGCCCACCGGTCCTTGTTCGCAGCAACGAGCTGGCAGAAGTACTCGCTTCTTGCCTTGAGGACGGCCTGCTGGTCGGGGTAGTCCCGCTTCGTGAGGATGGCCTCGGCGAGGTTCCGGCCCAGCTCATATGCCTTCTTCTCGGCCGGCAGGATGGCGTCGGGGTTCCCTTTGAAGGCCACTCCCACGCTTCCCACGACCTGCGCGCCCAGCGAGGTGAGAACCTTGTTCATGTACCCTGCAACCTCCATCTCGTTACTCCCGCCGGCGGTGCAGACCGCGCAGCCGTACTTCCCCGAGAACATCTGGCAGTGGATGCAGTCCGCCATGCGGTCGAAGACCACCTTCATCTGGGCGGAGACCGAGTCGATGTAGTTCGGGGAGCCGAGGACGATCCCGTCGGCGTCGAGCATCTTTTCGAGGATATCCGAAAAGTCGTCCAGCTGGGAGCACTCCCCCTTGGAATAGCAGGCGCCGCAGGCGGTGCAGAAGCTGATGTCATGGTCGCAGACGTCGATGAGCTCCGTCTCCGCGCCCTCGACCTCCGCCCCGTCGAGGACTGCAAGGACGAGCCGGAGCGTCTGGCTTTCCTTCCCCTTGGGGCTCGCATTGAGCCCGAGGACCTTCATACCCGCTCAAACCTCCGGAAGATGGATCGGGAGCTGGAGGTATTAAGGGTGTTGGGTTGCCTGCCGGGTGGACCGGGGGGATCCCCCGGCTCACCCGCCGATCTTGATCTGGGGCCTCTGGTAGGCTCCCGATACCGTGACCGTGATCTCCGCGTAGTCCGAGTTGGCATCCATCGCATCGACCCGTACCCGGATCGTGTAAACCCCGGGATC
>DATJPK010000087.1:0-4666 GCA_035506435.1 Methanomicrobiales archaeon | reverse complement strand
AACTTCGGCGGGTTCTCGGACGGCGACCGGGCGGTCTTCCTCGCGCACGCCCTCGGGGCGACGGAGGTCGCTCTCGTCGGGTTCGACCTTGACGACCCCACGGTCGGGCCGGTAAAGCGGGGGAAGCTCCTCTTTGCCCGGGAACTCCTCAGGCTCGCAGGCCATGACCTCTGACGCGGTCCTTATCGACGGGTACGTCGACGAGCCCGCCTGCCTCGGGGTCCCCCCATACATCGCTCCCCAGGTACGCTCCGTGGCAGGGGTCCTCTCGACGCACGGGTTCCGGGTCAGATACCATACCATCGACCAGCTGAGGGAGGACCCCTCCCTCCTCCTCGCCATCGACGGAGCGGACCTCGTCGTGATGCTGGCCGGGGTCACCGTCCCGGGGAAGTACCTCGCGGGAACCCCTGCAACGCTCAGGGAGATTGAGCAGGTGGGATCCACCCTCCGGCACCCGAAGACCCTTATCGGGGGACCGATCCTGTTCGGGTACTCGCCCCGCGGTGGGACCCGGGCCGGCCAAAGGGAGATCGCCGGTTTTTCAGACGTTCTTACCGGCTCCCCGGATGTTGCCCTCGACTCGTACCTCTCCGGCGGGGAGCCGGAGGGCGGGGGAGATTACCGGCGGATGGCCGGATGGCTGGTAGCCGGCGCCCCCGTGATCGGGCAGCACCCGTCCTTCCCCCACCTCATGTGCGAGCTCGAGACCGCCACGGGGTGCGCGAGGGCGGTCGCCGGTGGGTGCTCCTTCTGTACCGAGCCGTTCTATGGCCCTCCCCGGTTCCGGACGGTCGAAGAGATTGCCGATGAAGTGGCGGCCCTCACGGCGAGCGGCGCACGCCATTTCCGGCTCGGGAGGCAGCCCGACCTCCTTACCTATGGCGTCACCGGCGGGGAGTTTCCACGACCGGATCCTGACAAGATCAGGGACCTGTTCACCTCGGTCCGCAGGGCCTCCCCCGATCTCCTTACCCTGCACATTGACAACGTGAACCCCGGGACCATCTCCCGGCACGAGGAGGCGGCGAGGGAAGCCCTCCGGGCGATTGTCGAGGGTCACACCCCCGGTGACGTTGCTGCCTTCGGGATGGAGACCGCCGATCCGGCGGTTGTGGCCGCAAACAACCTGAAGGCGATGCCCGGCGAGGTGATGCAGGCGATCCGGGTCGTGAACGAGGAGGGAGGGATACGGAAGGAGGGCATCCCCGAAATCCTGCCCGGCCTGAACTTTGTCATCGGTCTCGCCGGAGAGACGGAGGAGACCTTTGCCCTGAACGAACGGTTTCTTTCGACGGTCCTCGCGGAGGGCCTCCTCGTCCGCCGGGTGAATATCAGGAAACTCATGGCATTCCCCGGCACCCGGGCATACGGGGAGAATACCCTCGGGAAGCATGACCGGCTCTTCCGGAGCTGGAAGGAGCGGGTGAGGAGGGACTTCGACCGGCCGATGATCGAGCGGGTCTTCCCGCCCGGGACTGTGCTCCGCAGGGTTATCGTCGAGGAGACCGGGCCGGTCTCGTACGGCCGGCAGATGGGGTCCTACCCGGTCCTCGTCGGGATCCCTCTCCCGCTCCCCGTCCGTGACGTGATCGATACCATCGTCATGGACTGGGGCATGCGGTCCATCACCGCCCTCCCCTGCCCGGTTGAAGTGAACCGGCTCCCGGTGCAGGCCCTCACCTGGATCCCGGGGATCGGGAAGAAGAAGGCGAAGGCTATCGCCGCCAGGCGCCCGTTCGGAGACCTGGGGGCGTGGAGAGCGGTCGCGGGGGAGACCCCGCTCGACCGTGAGCTTTCGTTCCGGGCCTAGGCCTCGCGGAGCTCCATTACCTTCAGGACGTCGGTGCGGGTGACGATCCCGAGGAGCCGGTTTTCTGCGACGATAGGGATGCGCCCGACATTATACCGGGACATGAGCCTGAAGGCGTCGGAGAGCATGGCCGTCGGGGGAAGGGTGATCAGGTTCCTCGCCATGATGTCCCCGACCTTTTTTGCGTCACGGTCGATCTCGGAGGTGCGGTGGACGTCCTCGAGGGTGACCATGCCCGCGAGGATGCCGGCCTGCATGACGGGAAAGCCGAGGTGCTTCGTCGCGTACATGAGCTTGATCACGTCGGGGACGGTCATCTCGGGGGGGACGGTGATCAGGGTCGTGGACATCACGTCCTTCACGGCGACGTCCTTCAGGAGCACCTGGGACCGGATGGCATAGAACTCCTGGTCCGCGCCGAGGTAGATGAAGACCCCGATGATGATCAGGATGAAGTTCAGGGTAAATAAGCCGAAGATCACGAAGAGGAAGGCGAAGGCCTTCCCGATGTCGGCCGCGATCTTCGTCGCCCGGGGGAGGGACATCCGTTTCGCGAGCCATGCCCGGAGCACCCTCCCGCCGTCCATGGGGAAGGCCGGGAGGAGGTTGAAGACGAACAGGATCACGTTGAGGAGCGCGAGGTACCCGAAGAGGAAGATGACAACCCCTGCAACAGCGGGGTTCCGGATGAACGGCACCCCGGCGAACACGACGAGCCACGACAGGATGCCGAGGCCGGCGCTCGTCAGGGGGCCGGCGAGGGACATGGGGAGCTCATCCACGGGGTCCGGGATCTCGTTCTCGATGGATGAGACACCCCCGAGGATGAGGAGGGTGATGCTGTTGATCTTGATCCCGCGGCGCAGGGCGACGATGCAATGTGCGAGCTCGTGGACGAGGACGCAGGCGAACAGCCCGAGGGCGACGACCGCCCCGAGGATGTAGGGGTTCCAGCCCTGGACGATCAGGGTGGTATCGGGGTTTGCCACGCCGAAGATATCGAAGACGAAGCCGCTCGAGATGGAGATGTCGGTCCCTATGATCCAGGCAAAGAGGGGGATGGCAAGGAGAAAGGACCAGTGCAGGAGGACCGGAATCCCGAAGATCCTCCCGATCCTGATGGAACCGGCCATGCGAGACGAGTATCTTTTTAATGTTTAAGAAACTATGCTCCTCTGATACGGATGATTACGCAGATAACGGAACTGTTCGGGCTCTCCGTCTACACCGATAAGGCGATCTACGTGGGGGATGTCGAGGATGTGGTCATCGATGTTGACAACAAGAAGCTCGACGCGCTCGCCATCGGGAACCTCAACCCGGAGCTCGTCGACGTGAAGGGGTTCAAGGGCATCAAGATCCCCTTCCGGATCATCAAGGCCATCGGCGATATCATCGTCATCCGCCACCTCTCCCAGCAGTTCAGGCAGGAATAAGGGAGCGATCGGAGGCCGCCCGCGGTCCCCCGGCCCAGGGTGACCGTGCCCCGTTTTCTTGTTTTCCATGGAAGAGAGAGAGATCTTCGGGAACCTCGCCATCGTCCCCCCCATTTTCGTCCGTCTCGACGGGCGTGCCTTCCACCGGCTCGCGGCCCGGCGTCGCCTCGAGCGACCATTCGACGAGGACTTCTCGAAGGCCATGGCCCGGGTCTCCTCCCGTCTCCTCTCGGAAAGCGGTCTCTCCCCTCTCTTCGCCTACACCTTCTCCGACGAGATCAGCCTCTATTTCCCCGGTCTCCCCTTCCGCGGACGGGTCGAGAAGATCGACTCGGTGCTCGCCTCCTTTGCGGCGAGCTGCCTTACCCTCGCCCTCGGGGCCGACCAGCCTCTTTCCTTCGACGCGAGGGTCATCGTCGCATCCCGGGAGTACGCCCCCGGATACCTCGCCGGCAGGCAGCAGGAGGCCTGGCGCAACCACCTGAACGCCTACTGCCAGGAGGCGCTTCTCAGGGAGGGGATCCGCCCGACGGAGGTGGCCCGCCGGCTCTCGGGCATGCGGAGCGAGGAACTCCACGAGTTCATGTTTTCCCGCGGGGTGAACCTCGCAAAGACCCCGGCCTGGCAGCGGCGGGGGACTCTCGTGTACCGCCGGGTCGAGGGGAGGCCGGCGACCGACCGGCGCTCGGGTAAGCCCGTCGAGGCGGTCCGGAGGGTCATCACCATCGACCGTGACCTCCCGGTCTTCTCCACGCCCGAGGGGCGGGCCTTCCTCGACGGGATACTGGGCCCGTGACTAGGGAGCAGCCCGGGACACCGAGGTCCTGACCTCGATACCCTCGATATCCCAGACATTCTCGGTCCCGCCGTGAGCTTCAGGCCACCCTTCGCCCGGGTCCCGGATGGAGAGTGACCTCGCCCGCACCTCCTCCTGTATCCGTTCCGCCCAGGCGGTCCGGACGAGCGAGGCGATCCGCCTGTCCCCTATCAGGACATCCGCGACGATGAACTCCCCGACAGCGAGGTCGAGCTGCCTCCTGGTCTCCTGGAGCCTCCGGATCACCTCGCGGGCATAGCCCTCACCCTCGAGGTCGTCGGAAAGACGCCCGTCCACGTAGACGGTGCCCCCCTCCATCGGTGCGGAGGTGAACCCCTCGGGGATGACCTTCGAGAAGGTGACGTGAGCCGGGGCAATGGTAAAGGACCTGCCGGGACCCCTGAGGACCACGGTATCTTCGTGTGCGAGGCGCTCCTGCACCGTTCTCCCGTCGGCGCCCTCGATGAGCGCCTTCACCTTCGGGGCGTCCTTCCCGAAGGCCGGGCCGATGGCCCGCATGACAGGTTCCGCACGGATCCCCATCCGGTCCCAGGGAGCCTTCACGACGGTGAGCTGCTTTGCATTCGCCCGGGTCCTCGC
>DATJPK010000086.1:0-2145 GCA_035506435.1 Methanomicrobiales archaeon | reverse complement strand
AAACATCACGACGGGCTGGTGGGCCCCGTACAGGCCGATGAGGTACGTGGGGAAGGGCATAAGGACGATAAAGAAGAGGAACAGGATGTTCTCCCCGACGAGGACCCGGTCAGGCTCCCGGATGAACCGGAATATCCGGTGGTAGGACAGCCAGTACATGGCGATGATGAAGAAGCTCAGGGTGAAGCCGAGCATCTTCGGCGCGATGGCCGCGAGGCTCTCGAGGAACCGGGCATCTATCTCCGCGGAAGGGATGTCGGGGAGCCTGACTTCAAGGACGAGGAGGGTGATCGCGATGGTGAATATGCCGTCACTGAAGGCCCTGAGAGTATCCTTGCCGGGGACCCATGTTTCAGGAGGGGACCCGTTTGGTTCCGTCGTATCCATGGTACCTCACGATTTCCCCGGTGTCACGTGGTATCCCCGTCACCGTATCTTCGTTCCTGGCGGGACGTCTCGGAGAGGGACGAGGAGGCTCGCCTGCTCGCCGGCGGCGAGGATCATCCCCCTGCTCTCGATCCCGAATATCTTCGCCGGCTTCATGTTCGTCACGAGGATGACAAGGAGGCCAGCCATCTCCTCCGGCCGGTAGAACTCTGCCATGCCGGCAACCACCTGACGGGGTTTCTCCTCGCCGATATCGACGGACAGCTTCAGGAGCTTCTTCGAGCCCTTCACCGCCTCGGCCGAGAGGACCTTCCCCACCCGGAGGTCCATCCGTGAGAACTCCTCGATGGACACGAGGTCCTTCTCCTGCGCCGCCTGCTTTGCCCTCTCGGTCCGCTCTTTCAGGACCGCCTCCAGCTCCCGGATCCGGTCTCCCTCGAGCTTTTCGAACAGGGGGGCCGGTTCGGGGAGGGGGACCGGGGCGATCGGCGATGTCGCGTCCGACACGGGGCGTGACCCGATCTCGTCCGTGTTCCCGAGCATCCTCCAGGCCCGTCCCGCTGCGTCGGGGAGGACCGGTTCCATGAGGAGGGCGAGGGCCTGGGCGACCTGAAGGCAGTCCTTGATGACACCTTCGGCGGCCTTCGGGTCTGTCTTGATGAGCTTCCAGGGCGCCTGGTTCTGGATGTAGGTGTTCCCGTACGCGGCGAGGGCCATGAGAGCATCCGTCGCCCCCTTGAACTCGAACTCGCGCACGGATCGGTCCATGTCCTCAACGCAGCGTTCGATGGCTTCCATCGTCGCGGCACCCACGGGCCCGTCGGGTACCCTGCCGAAGAACTTGTGGGCAAAGAAGAGGCTCCGGTAGATGAAGTTCCCGAGGGTGGACACGAGCTCGTTGTTCACCCGCTCGGAGAAGACCTGCCAGGAGAAGTTCAGCTCCTTCGTGTGGTTCGTGTACGAGAGGAGGTAGTACCTCAGGTAGTCTGACGGGAGGCCCTTGTCAAGGTAGTCCTCGCCCGTCCATACGACGTATCCCCGGGACTTGGAGAACTTCTGGTCGTCGATCTTCACCATCCCGCTCGCGACCACGGCATGGGGAGGGGAATAGCCGGCGCCCGTGAGGAGGGCGGGCCAGAAGATGCAGTGGTGGTAAATGATGTCGCTCCCGATGAAGTGGGTGACCCTGTTCTTCCCGCACCAGTACCGTTTCCAGTCGAGTCCCCTCGACCGTGCCCACTCCTCGGTGAAGGAAATGTACCCGATGGGGGCATCGACCCAGACGTACACCACCAGGTCGTCATGCCCCGGGAACTTCACTCCCCAGTCGAGCGTGCGGGTGATGTTCCAGTCCCGCAGGCCCTCCTTCACCCAGCCGAGGGCATAGTTCCGTGCATTCGTGGTCCCCTCGAGGTCAGGCAGGTACTTCTCCAGGAACTCCGCGAACTCCGAGAGACGGAAAAAGAAATGCTCCTGCTCACGGAGCTCGGCGTCGGTCCCGCAGACGAGGCACCGGGGCTTCTTGATCTCGCCCGGCTCGAGGTGCCTCCCGCAGCCCTGGTCGCACTCGTCCCCGCGGGCCGGGGTATCGCAGTACGGGCAGATGCCCTCGACGTACCGGTCGGGCAGGAACCGCCTGCACTTCGGGCAATAGCTCTGTTCGACCACCTTCGAGTAGATGTACCCGTTCTCCTTGAGCGCGTTCACGATGGACCTGGTCCGGCGGTGGTTCGTCTCCCCGTCGGTCATCCCGAAGTG
>DATJPK010000085.1:0-26605 GCA_035506435.1 Methanomicrobiales archaeon | reverse complement strand
CCTCGAGGATGTGGCGGAGTACTGCGAGCAGGAGGTCACCCAGCTCCTCTCCTGCTGCCACACGGGGCAGGAAGGGGATCCCATCGATCTCGAATCAAAGGTCCTCCATGCCGGCATGATCGACCACGTCGCCCTCGAGGGAAGCGACATCGCCCAGCTCTCGGCCTTCTCCTTCCCGAAGGGCGACCCCGAGGCCGCCCTCGTTGAGTGCGGGGCCGGGTGCCTGGACCCGGGGAAGCCGGTTATCCTCGTTATCGGCCACAACGTGCCCCCGGCCATCGCGATAGCCGACACCATGCACGAGATGGGCCTCGATGACCGGATCGAGGTGGCCGGGATATGTTGCACGGCTCTCGACCTGACCCGCTATGACGCGGGAGCGCGGATCGTCGGCGCACTTTCCCACCAGCTCCGGTTCATCAGGTCGGGGATGGCCGACGTCATCGTGATCGACGAGCAGTGTATCCGGGCCGACGTCCTTCGCGAGGCGACAAAGACCGGCGCACCCCTCATCGTCACGAACGCGAAGAACCTCCAGGGCCTCCGGGATATGACCGGGGAGGACCCCGACGACATAATCCGGATCCTTGCCGAGGGGAAGGAGCCCGGTGCGGCCATCCTCGACCCGGAAAAGGTCGGCGAGGTGGCGGTGCGGCTCGCCGTGGAGGTCGCCCCGAAGCGACGGAAATCAGGGGCCCTCCCCAGGAGGGCAGCCATTATCGAGGCCGCGAAGGCCTGCACTGCATGTGCGAGCTGCGTGCGGTCCTGCCCGAACGACAGGGAGATAACCGTGGCGGTGACCGCAGCCTCGGAAGGAGACCTCGCGCCTCTCGCGGCCCTTTACGACGAGTGTATCGGCTGTGCCCGGTGCGAGGACGCCTGCCCGTCGGGGATCTCGCCCCATGACCTGATCGCCGGTTCGTACCAGGCCCTCTTTCCCCCCGAGCGGTACCATGTCAGGGCCGGGCGCGGTCCCATCCAGGACACCGAGATCCGGGCCGTCGGGGGGCCCATCGTTCTCGGCGAGATACCGGGGGTAGTCGCGACCGTGGGCTGCTCGAACTACCCGGGGAGCTGGAACGACGTTGGTTCCATGGCCGAGGAGTTCCTGAAGCGGCGGTACATCGTCGTCACCTCGGGCTGCACCGCCATCTCTATCGGCATGTACCGGAACGAGAACGGGGAGAACCTCTACGACATCTACCCTGGCCGGTTCGATGCCGGCGGGCTCGTGAACACCGGCTCCTGCGTCTCGAATGCCCACATCTCCGGCGCGGCGATCAAGATCGCAAGCATCTTTGCAAAGAGGAAACTCAACTCCAATTACGAGGAGATCGCCGACTACGTCCACCACCGGGTCGGGGCAGTGGGCATCGCCTGGGGCGCGATGTCCCAGAAGGCCGCCGCCATCGCCGCCGGGTTCTGGAGGCTCGGCATCCCGGTCATCGCCGGGCCCCACGGGGCGAAGTACCGGCGCATGCTCCTCGGGAGAAAGGACCGGGAGGAGGACTGGTACGTGCTCGACGCACGGACGGGCGACCGGGTCTATGCGGGCCCCGTCCCCGAGCACCTGTTCACCGTCGCAGAAACCCGCGAGGAGGTCCTCGTGCTCGTCCCGAAGCTCTGCATGAGGCCGAACGACACGGTCAAGGGGAGGTCCATCAAACTGAACCACTATATCGACCTCCACCGCCGGTATTTCGGGGGCCTGCCTGACGACCTCCCCCTCCTCGTCAGGACGAGGGCGGATATCCCCATCACGATGAAGGACGAGGTGTTGCGGGTACTCGACGGGGCAGGGTGGAAGGAAAGCGACCGGCCCATCCCCGACCCCACCCTTCTCCCGAGGCTCGTGAAAGGAGGAAAACCCGCGTGAAAGGGGAGGTGTGGCTCCGGGCCGAGACACCGGCGGTGGTCAGGGCGACGGTCATCGAGAAGCCGGGGGTGGCCGCCAAGCTCCTGAAGAAGGCGAAGAGCCCGGTCATCGTCGTCGGCCACGAGGTCGCGTCGGACAACGGGGCCCCCCTCATCGATGCGATCGTGCGCATCGCGAAGGCCGCCGGGGCCCCGGTCATCGCCACCGGCGGGATCTCGGCCGGGCTCGCCCGGGCCGGCCTGAAACCGGCGCACGTCCTTTCCGCGATGGAGGCGGGCGACCGGCTCCTCGACCCGGACTGGCAGCCGGCCCCGGGCCGTAAACCGCCGGACTTCGCGTTCATCCTCGGGGTGCCGTTTCCCATCGCCGCGGTCATCGAGGCAGGTCTCGCATCCTTTGCGAGGGACCACCTGAAGATCGTCTCCCTCGATCGGCTCTACCACCCGCACTGCGACCTGTCGCTCCCCAACGAGACGCAGGAGGAGTGGGAGAAGACCATGGGGGCCATCGCAGGGGAGGTTGAGAAGGGATGACAGGCGAGGGCATGTTTGCGGACATCCCCGTGGAGGTGGGGGTCGTCCACGAGGGCGAGCGGGTCAGGAAGCAGCAGATGCACGCCGAGTTCGGCGGGCCCGGGGTAAAGGAGAAGTTCGAGATCCTCGAGGTGAAGGCGCCCGGCGAGGTGAAGGACGGGAAGATCACCGTGCTTGGCCCGGACCTTGCGCAGATCCCCGAGGGGGCAAGCCTCCCCTTCGGGACCGAGATCGCAGTATCGGGGAAGGGGATCGAGCCCGACATGGCGGGCGTGATGGAGCGGCGGGTCCACGACTTCTCCAACTGGATCGAGGGGTACATGCACCTGAACCAGCGGGACGCCATCTGGCTCCGCGTGGACAAGCGCTCGGTGAAGAAAGGGCTCACGCTCAGGCACGTCGGCGTGGTCCTTGCCCGGCTCCTGAAGAGCGCCATCCCGCTTATCGAGGCCGTTTCGGTGACCTTCATTACCGACCCCGCCGAGGTGGCCCGCCGGATCGGGCGGGTGCAGGCCATCTACGAGGAGCGGGATGCCCGGACCCGGGGCATGACCGACGACGACGTCGGGGTCTTCTTCGGCTGCACCCTCTGCCAGTCCTTTGCCCCCTCCCACGTCTGCGTGATCACTCCCCAGCGGTACGCGAACTGCGGGGCCATCTCGTGGATGGACGGGAGGGCGGCGTCCCGGGTCGACCCGAAGGGCCCGATCTTCGAGATCGCGAAGGGCGAGTGCGTGGACGCGGTGACCGGGGAGTACGCGGGCGTGAATGCCGTCGTGAAAGAAAAGTCGCTCGGGAACGTCGATCGGGTCCAGCTCTACTCTGCCTTCGGGTACCCCCACACCTCCTGCGGCTGCTTCGAGTGCACCACCTTCTCGGTGCCCGAGTGCGATGCCCTCGGGGTCGTCCACCGCGAGTTCCGGGGAAAGACCCCGACCGGCCTCTCCTTCGGGGCCATCGCCGATTCCACGGCGGGCGGGAGGCAGGTGGACGGTTTCCACGGCCTCTCCTTCGAGTACATGCGGTCGCCGAGGTTCCTCGCGGCGAGCGGGGGCTGGAACCGTATCGTCTGGCTCCCCTCCGAGCTCAAGGAACGCATGAAGGGCGTGATCCCGGCCGAGCTCTACGACGCCATCGCGACCGAGAAGGACGTGAACTCGGTGAACGAGCTTGTCGCATTCCTGAAGGAGCACCACCACCCGGCCGCGGAGCGGCTGAAGGCCGCCGAACCTGCTCCGGCCGCCGTGACCGCAAACCCGGGGAAGGAGCCGGCGCTGCTCCAGTCGGCCCCCCAGAACACGGTGACCATCCCCGGTGGGAGCATGAGCATAACCCTGAAGAACGTGAAGATCCATGCCGAGCGGATGATCATCCGGAAGAAGACGGAGTGACGAGGGGATGGGAGAGGACGACGGCGACCTGGTGAGGATCCTCCTCGAGCTCCTGTCCGCATCTGGCGAGCTCGAGCTCCAGGACATCTCCATCGCCGCGGAGGAGCTCACCGTGACCTTCGAGGGGCGGGCGGCCCTCTCCCGTCTTCTCGCCGAGGAGCTCGCCCTCGCGGCCCCGGAGAAGCTCTGCGAGGTGGAGTACCACCCGCCAGTCCACACCTACCCGGGCTCCATCGTCGAGGTCACGCTCGGCGCCGGCCGGGCTGACGGGGGGACGAGGCGCCAGCCGGTTACCATCGGCGGCGAGCGTGCCCCTGCCTTCCACACCTTCCAGGAAATCCCCCTCCACCCGCCGGTCATCTCGGGCTCCATCTTCGACATCGCCCCGCCGCTCCCGACCCCCGTGAGGGCATTTTTCGGCGACGCGCTCAACGACCCCTGCGAATGGGCGAGGCTCTGGGTGAAGAAGTACGGTGCCGACCTCGTGGACCTTGACCTGACGAGCACCGACCCGTACATCAAAGACACCCCCGTGCAGGACGCCGCAAGGCTCGTCGAGGACCTCCTCCAGGCAGTGGATGTGCCCATCATCATCGGCGGGTCAGGGAACCCCCAGAAGGACGCCCAGCTCCTCCCGAAGGTGGCCGAGGTGTGCGAAGGGGAGCGGGTTCTCCTCTCCTCGGCAACCCTCGACATGTGGAAACCGGTCGCCGAGGCGGCGAAGAAACACGGCCACCTGGTCCTCGCCTGGTCCCCCATCGACATCAACCAGGCCAAGGAGCTGAACCGGAACCTCACCGGTTACATCCCCCCCTCGCAGATCATCATGGACCCGACCTCGGCGGCCCTCGGGTACGGGCTCGAGTACGCCTACTCGGTCATCGAGCGCATCCGGCACGCGGCCCTGATGGGTGACAGGGAGCTCCAGTCCCCGCAGGCGGCAGGAACGGCGAACTCCTGGGGTGCGAGGGAGGCCTGGAAGACCGACCCCACCCTCGGCCCGAGGGAGCTCCGGGGACCGATGTGGGAGCTCACGGGGAGCCTCGCCTACCTGCTCGCCGGGGTCGACCTCTTCATCATGCTCCACCCGGGGGCCGCCCGGACGGTCAGGGACATCGTCGGGTGGCTCTCGGGAGGCTCGGCCCCGCCGACATTCCGGGAGCTCATCGGGGTGGGGAAGTGATGCCGCGATGAAGCAGGTCGGCCCGATGAAGGTCTACCCCCTCCTCCCGAAGACGAACTGCGGGGTCTGCGTCCCAAAGACCTGCATGGGCTTTGCCGTCCAGCTCTGCGAGCGGAACGCGGCCGTCGAGGAATGCACCCCGCTCCTCGAGGAGAAGTACCGGGAGAACCTGGTGCGGCTCCGGGAGATCTTTGCCCCGCCGGTGAGGGAGGTGGTCATCGGCACCGGGGACCACCGGATCACCATCGGCGGTGCCCTCGTGCTCATGCGCCACGAGCTCCGGTACACGAACCCGCCGGCCGTCGCGGTCGTCGTCGACGACAGCATGACAGAGGAGACCGTGATGAAGCGGGTGCAGGAGACGAATTACTTCCACTACAAGTACATCGGGAAGATCCTCACCCTCGATGCCATTGCCATCCGTTCGGCAAACGACCACCCCGAGCGGTACGCGAAGCTCGTCGAGACGGTTGCAAAGGCGACCCAGCTCCCGCTCATCCTCTGGACACACAGCCCCGCGGTCATGGAGGAAGGGATGAAGGCGGTCCATGCCCGCCGGCCGCTCCTCTATGCCGCGACCAGGGACAACTGGAAGGAGATGGGCGAGCTCGCGCTGCGGTATCGCTGCCCGCTCGGGGTGTACGACCACGAGATCCGTACCCTCCGCTCGATCGTGAAGACCCTCCGGGTGATGGGCGTCGACGATCTCGTCCTCGACCCGGGCTGCGGCTTCCGCGGGGACCTCCGCGAGACCGTATCGGCCCTTACGCAGATCCGGATCGCGGCAATCCGGGACGAGGACGACCTCCTCGGTTACCCCCTCGCCGGGGCTCCCGCCACCCTCTGGGAGAAGCTCGCCCACGAGGGGAAGGACGTGGTGCGGTGGAAGGAGGCCTGCCTGTCGGCGATGATGGTGGTGCGGTACGTCGACCTCCTCATGGTCTCCTCGGCCTCGAAGTGGTCCACCCTGCCCCTTGTTGTCCTGAGAAACAACATCTACAACGACCCGAGGAAGCCCGTCTCGGTCGAGCCCGGCCTCCGGACCTTCGGGGAACCCGACCCGAAGGAAGCGCCGGTCTTCATCACATCGAACTTCGCCCTCACCTACTACACCGTCCTTTCGGACATCGAGAAGCTGGACTGCCACCTGCTCGTCGTGGACACGGAGGGGATGAGTGTGGACTCGGCGGTCGCCGGCCGGAAGTTCACGGGCGGGAAGGTCGCCGAGGTCGTGGCATCGTCGGGCATCGCCGACAAAGTCGCGCACCGCACCCTGATCATCCCCGGGCTTGCCGCCCGGCTCAAGGGGGACATCGAGGACGCGACGGGCTGGGATGTCGTCGTCGGGCCGAGGGACTCGTCGGCGATCCCCGGGTACGTGAAGGCCAAGTGGTACGGCCAGGACCACACCCCCGGGTGGACCGCCCGGTAGGGCACGGGTGACCGCGACGGCTCCGCCAGACCCGAAGGAGGTCCTCTCCCTTCTCCTCGACTTCAAGGGGGAGCGGATCAGGGAGTTCTGCAGGCGGAGGATCGCGGAGGGCCGGGACCCCCACGGGATCTTCGACGAGCTTTCGGCCGGCCTCGACCTCATCGGGAAGGGGTTCGAGGGGACGGGGCCCACCCGGTATTTCACATCCGACCTGATCGTTTCCGGGAGGAACATGAAGCGGGCCCTCGAGGTCCTCAGGCCTCATTTCTCACCTGGCGGTGAGGGCTTCCCTCAACCCGGGAGGGGCCGGGGACTCGTGCTCCTCGGGACGGTGAAGGGCGACGTCCATGACATCGGGAAGATGATCTTCTCGGTCACCCTCGAGAGTAACGGCTTCTCGTGCGTCGATCTCGGCGTGGACGTGGACAGGGAGGTCTTTGCGGACCGGGTCGCCCGCGACAGGCCGGATATCCTTTCCCTCTCGGCACTCCTCTCCTCCACCCTTCCCGCGATGCGGGAGGTGCTCGAGGAACTCGGGCGCAGGGGGTTGCGGGACAGGGTGAAGGTTATCGTCGGGGGGCATGCGGTGACCGGGGAGTTCGCCCGGGAGATCGGGGCGGATGCCTATGGCCGGGATGCCATCGACGGGCTGAAGAAATGCCTCGCCTTTGTTCGCGGGGGATCATGAAGATCGGCATTCTCTACGCCGGCCCCTTTGGAGAGCAGATGATCGACCACCTCTCCCTGTCGGGGCTCGGTGACCAGGTCGTGGCGGTGTACGAGCTAACGCCGGACAGGCTCCCGGGTGGGACGAAGCCCGACGACATCTGGGAGGATCCGGAGCGGTTCCTCCCGGGGGACCTGCCGCCCGCCCGGTGCGACCTGCTGCTCGTCCTCGGGGTCCAGGGGCCGCTCGGGGTCCTCGTCCCGGCGATAGCGAAACGCTGGGGGGCGAGGGCAGTCATCTTTGCTATCGACGACCGGGGGATGGCCCCCGATGCCCGGAGGTCCATCGAGGAGGATCTCTCCATGGCAGGCATCCATGCCGAGTTCCTGGAGCCCTTCTGCATCCTGTGCGGGAGCGGGAACGAGCTCGTCAGGGAATTTGCGGGGAGGTTCGGGAGACCTGAACTCAGGGCCACCATCGACCCGGAGACGCGGCATATCGTGCGGGTCACGGTCGTCCGGGACACCCCCTGCGGGACCGCCTCCTCGGCGGCGGCGAAGCTCGAGGGTCTGCCCTGCGACCCCGGCCTGGTCCTCAGGACATGCTACGAGGAGCACCACAACGAGAACGCCGACCACTGCTGCCTCGCCGAGATGGACCCCCTGTACCCCGTCATGCAGGAGGCGGGCGATCTCCTGAAGGACGCAGCCTTCGCCGCCTGCGGCATCCCGACGACCAGAGATCTGATCCTGCGAATCCTGGAGAGGGAGGACGGGATGACAGTCGGTGACCTGAAGTCACGCATTGTATCACCCGAGGCTCGGTGGGAGGGCGAGAACCGGGGGTGCACCGCGGGGAGGACGGTCGACCTGTACCTTGAGGAGCTTGCCGGGGAGGGGAGGGTGGAAATCGCCGGTGGCAGGGTCAGGATTAGGAGCCGATAAGGAACTTCATCAGGTTTTTTCTGCGCGGTCTTTTACGGGGGTCAGTGATCGGGAAACTGCAGTTCCTCGACGAACCGGTCCTGGAAGGCCGGGTCCTGCTCCAGGCTCACATGCCGTATATCTCCGGCGATTTTCATCGCCTCCTGCCTGCACTCCCGGGAGAGAAGGACCATCGCCGCACCCTCGACGGAGGCGTTCCCTACCTTTACAACCCGGTCCGTCGGGACGGCGGGGAGCATCCCGATCCGTTTCGCGTTCTCGACGTCGATGTAGGTGCCGAATGCCCCTGCGAGGCAGAGCCGGGGGAGGGATCCCGCCTCCAGCCCGGCCCTGGCGAGGAGGACCCCGGCCCCGGCTGCCACCGCCGCCTTGGCGAGTTTCAGGTTATCGAGGTCCCTCCCGTCCAGGTACACGCTTCGTTCCCCGTCACCGAGAATGAACTGCTCCCGCCCGCCGGTGAACCTGCCGGCCCGGTCGACGATGCCATGTTCCAGCAGCTCCGCGAGCGCGTCGATGAGGCCCGATCCGCAGATGCCGAGCGGCGGGCCGTCGCCGATGGTCTCGAACGCGACCTGCCCGTTTCCCGAGATCCTGACCCGCTGGATCGCCCCCTCCACCGAGCCGGTCCCGCAGGCGATCCCGGAACCCTCGAAGGCAGGCCCCGAGGCGCAGGAGGTGACCATGATGCCGTCCCGGTTCCCGAGCGCGATCTCGGTGTTCGTCCCGATATCGATGGCCATCGTGACCTCCTCCCGCCGGTGCATCCCGGTCGCGAGGACCAGGGCGAGGGTGTCGGCCCCGACGAAATGGCCTATCAGGGGGAGTGCGTGGACGTTCCCCCGCGGGTTGATGGCGATGCCGAGCTCCGCCGCCGGGGTGTCCACTGCGCCGGTGGAGACGGGCTCGAAGGGGAACCTTCCCAGGCCCCCGACGGGTCTCCCGAGGAAGAGGTCCCTCATCACGCTGTTCCCCGAGACGGTCATCTCGTAGATATGGTCCGGCCGGACAGCCCCGCATGAAAGCAGGTTATTGACGGCGCCGATCACCGCCTTCTGGAGCTCCCCGGTACCGCCGGGCACCTCCGATGCGTACCTGATGCGGTCGATGACATTGTCCCCGAACCGGATCTGGGGGTTCAGGACAGAGGCCGAGAACCGGTCCGGGTTCCCCTCGTCCCCGAGGTCAAGCCAGCGCATGGCAAGGGTGGTGGTGCCGATATCGAGGGCAACTCCGTACATCTCCCCCTCGTACGCACCGAGGGTTCGGCCCTCCCGTGAGACCACCGCCTTACCCTTCCGGCGGGACAACCCCACGACGGGGGGCGGCGTCACGGGCGGCCGGAGGCCCCGCTCGACGATGGTGTATTTCGGGTACTTCGGGAGCTCCACGCGAAGGGTCCCGTCCGCGCGGGCGACGGTCGCCTGGCAGGCGAGGCGGAGCAGGGGATCGGCGAGGGCCTGGTCCTCGGCTTTTGTCCTCGGGGAGAGCAGGTCCGGCCGGTCGATCCTCACGGCGCAGGCACGACACTCCCCCTTGCCCCCGCAGTGGGCGGTCACCTGCGCCCCTGCCTGCTGCAGGTGGTGGAGGAGCGTCCGGCCCATCTCAAGCGCCCTCCTCCCCCCGCCGGGGAGAATAATCAGCTCTCCCAACCTCGCTCCCTCACATTGTCCGGCTGCCCCCGGGCCGGTTCCCCGCGGGACTGCCGTGGATACCTTGAATTTATATCGGGGGCTCATGATGGTATGGGATTGGGATGGTAAAAATCGCGGTCACCGGAAAGGGGGGCGTGGGCAAGACCACCGTCGCAGCAGGCCTTGCCCGGACCTTCGGGGCACGGGGCCTCTCCGTGGTCGCCCTCGACATGGACCCGTCCCCGAACCTCGCCTCCTCCCTCTCGTGCGGGAAGGAGGACATCGCGGGCATCGTCCCTCTCGCCGAGATGGAGGACCTGATCCTCGAACGGACCGGCGCACCCCCGGAGGGCGGCGGGATGGTGTTCAGGATCAACCCGAAGGTGGACGACATCCCGGGCCGGTTCGGCATCGCCTGCCGTGACGGGGTGCGGCTCCTTGTCCTCGGGACGATCCGGACGGGAGGCGCGGGCTGCTTCTGCCCGGCGAACGCCCTCGCCCGGCAGCTCGTGGACCACCTGGCCCGCACCTCCGACCTGCTCGTCATGGACATGGAGGCAGGCGTCGAGCACCTTGGCCGCGGGACGACCAGGACCGCCGAGGCCCTCCTCGTGGTCACCGAGCCGACGGTGAAGTCGGTGGAGGCCGCCGCCCAGATCGCCCGGCTCGCCCGGGACCTGGGGATCACGAACCTGTTCGGCGTCGTGAACAAGGTCCGCGGCGGGAAGGGCGAACCCTTCCTCTCCCGGCTCGCCGCCCTCGGGATCACGCCGCTCGGGATCATCCCCTTCGATCCTGCCGTGCAGGAGGCCGAGGAGAAGGGTGAACCCGTCTACGATCTTCCGGCAGGTGCGCACCTGCGCAAACGCCTCGGGGAGATCGCCAGCGAGCTCGAGGAACGGATGGGGCCCTTCGGAGGGCCTCCCGCACCCTGACAGGCGGATACGGGATCCACCCACACCTTCATACCCCGGGCCTTCCCACGCCTCTCCCATGAAGCAGTCGCTCGGGGCGCGCACGCTCCTTTATACCCACCCTGTCGTCGTTATCGGGACCTATGACCGGAACGGGAGGGCGAACGGCATGACCGCCGCGTGGGCCGGGATCTGCAGCTCGAGCCCCCCCTGCGTCGGGGTCTCCCTCCAGAAGCCCCGGTACAGCTACGGGAATATCCTTGCCCGGAAGGCCTTCACCGTGAACATCCCCTCGGCCGACTACGTGGCAGAGGCCGACTATTTCGGGATGGTCTCGGGGAAGGACACCGACAAGTTCGCCGCCACCGGCCTCACGCCGGTGAAGGGGACGGTGGTCGACGCGCCGTACGTGCAGCAGTTCCCCGTGGTCCTGGAATGCAGGCTCCTCAAAACCCTGGAGATAGGGGTCCACACCCAGTTCGTCGGGGAGATCATGGACGTGAAGGTCGACGACGCCGTCATTGGCCCCGACGGAAAGCCGGACATGGCGCGGGTCCGCCCGTTTGTCTATGACTCGGCAAGGCAGGAATACTACGGGATCGGGCAGGTCCTCGGGAAGGCATTCTCGGTCGGCCGGGACCTGAAACGGTGAGTCCTGCACCCGCCGGGAGAATCGGGGGATGAAGGTCTCGGAATCCGTTTTCTCAGCCCGGATCCCCTTCCGGCTCCCCGCCGCTGGTGCCGGGCATATCGAACGATCCGTACATGCCTTCCTGGTCAGCGGGAAGGAGCTCTGCCTCGTCGATGCCGGGGTTTCGGGGTCGGAAAACCGGGTCCTTGGTATGGCGCGGGAGGCCGGCCGAAACCCGGGCGAGGTCTCGATGCTCATCCTGAGCCACTCCCACCCCGACCATATCGGCGGGGCACCGGCCGTCCGGAGGGCAACGGGGTGCCTTGTCGCTGCCCACGCCGCAGAAAGGGCATGGATCGAGGACCCCGGGCTCCAGGCCCGGGAAAGGCCGGTCCCGGGGTTCACCGGCATCGTCGAAGGCCCGGTCATGCTTGACCGGCTCCTCGCCGACGGTGACCTGATCGGTATCGGGGGCGAACGTTCGCTCACCGTTCTCCACACTCCCGGCCACTCCCCCGGGTCCATCTCCCTGTTCCTCGCGGATGAGGGGGTCCTCATCACGGGCGACGCGGTGCCGGTGAAGGGCGAGATCCCGGTCTACGACGATCCCGCGGCTTCCCTCAAGTCCATCGCAAGGCTCGCGGAACTCCCAAGAGTGAAGGTCCTTCTCTCGTCGTGGGACAGCCCGAAGACCGGCACGGAAATCACGGGGGCACTTGCATCAGGGAGAGAGGTGATCCTCGCCCTCCATGCGGCCGTGACGGAGGTGTACGAAGAGAACCCGGATCCGGCCGGCATCGCCCACGGGGTGCTCGAGAGGCTCGGCCTCCCGGAAGCCGTACTGCCGGTGCTCTCGCGCACGGTCGCGGGGCACGTGAGGGCCCTGGAGAGAGGAGACCGGATGCCGGGACCCGGATGACCGGCCCCCGGTTCTAATCCCCCTTTCCGCCCTGCTTCATACTTTCGAGTTCCTCGAGCTTGTTGATGTTCGTGAAGGTCGCAAGCTCAGGGTCGAGGTCCCGCATGTCCTCGATCTCCACGAACCTGACCCGCAATGCCTTCACCATCTCCCGGAGCGACCGGTGGCCGGGCTCTTCCAGGTACCTCAGGAGTGCCGACCGGCGGTAGACCGCGTGGAGGGGCTCGAGCATCTCCGGGTTCCAGACCGGGATGACCGCGTCGTAGTCGCCGAGGAGCGAGAAGAGGTGCCCGATGACCCGGGAGTTGATGCAGGGCATGTCGCAGGCGACGACAACCACCTCGTCCCCCCGGGCCGCGAGCACGCCGGCATGGAGCCCGCCCGTCGGCCCGATGCCCTTCCGGATGTCGGAGACGCACCTGACCCCCTCGAGGTGGCCGAACCGGTCGCACTGGGACGGGTCCCGCGCGGCGAGCACTATCTCGTCGACCTGCCCGCGGAGGGCTCCCAGGATGTGCTCGATGAAGGTCTTCCCTTTATAGCTGAAGAAGTACTTCTCCCGCCCGCCGGCCCGCCGTGCCTCGCCGCCGACGAGGACGATGGCCGACCTCATCGGTATCCCCCTGAATCCAGGCGATGGCCCCTCATGATCCGCTCCGGAGTATCCTGTCCCCGGGGTTAAACCCTTCCCTTTCTCCCCCGGGAGACCCTCTGCTCCATCTCGAGGAGGTCCCGCTTGATCTCGATCGGCGGGGTGAACCCCCCGATGCCGTGCGCAGAGACGATCCGGTGGCAGGGGACGACGAGCGGGGTGGGGTTCCGGGCCATCGCCTGACCGACGGCGCGGGGCGAGGTCCCGACCTGCCTCGCGATCTCCCCGTAGGTGGCCACCTCGCCGTACCCGACACGGCGGACCGCCCGGTAGATGGCGGGGGTCACCCCGTCGCCCTCGTCCGCGGGCGTTGCGATACCCCCGAAGTCCACTTCCTGCCCCATGAGGTACCGGCGGATGAGGGGATGGACCGGCCCGTCGGGGCCCGTCCTCCCGAAATGGACCCGGAACACGGTATCCCCCTGCCAGCCTACCGTCACCACCCAGAGGCCGAAGGGGTGGGACCCGCTCGTCACCGCCATTGCTTCACCAGCATGCCGAACCCGTCCAGGTTCGTCTCAACCATCTCCTCGCGGATCCAGGCGGGCAGCGCCCCCTTGAGCCGGGGCTCGAGGAACCTCTGCTCGCAGAGCACGAGGAACCCCCGGTCCTCGGGTGACCGGATGACTCTCCCGAGCGCCTGGAGCGCCCGGTTCAGGGCCGGGAGGGTGTACGAGAGGAACTCCCCCTCGTCCCCGTACTTCCGCCTGAAGTAGTCGATGACCATGGACCGCACCCTCGTGAACGGCGCGAGGGGAAGGCCGACGACCATCGCACCGTTCAGGAGCTCGCCCCGGTAGTCCAGCCCCTCGCTCCACTTCCCGCCGCAGACGGCGAAGATCACCCCGGCCCTCCCCTGCCCCGGGAGCTGGAGAAAGGCCCGGAGCGCCGCCGATGCATCGGCAGAGTCCC
Source organism: Methanomicrobiales archaeon (assembly GCA_035506435.1). GTDB lineage: Archaea > Halobacteriota > Methanomicrobia > Methanomicrobiales > JACTUA01 > JACTUA01. Next base: position 12,920 of record DATJPK010000085.1, on the reverse strand, counting down.
GTGGTTCCACGATGACCTCCTTCCCCCGGATCATACCCGCGCACCGGTCTGCGAACGACGAAAGCACCTGGTAGGAGGGGAAGTAGACGGCGAGGTTCCCCGGGAGGCGGGCAAACGCGGTGATGTAGCCCGCGATCCGCTCGGTATTCCCCGCCTGGTCCCTCATACTGTAGAGGGTGGTCGCATCCCTTGCGCCGACAACCATCCGCCTGTCCCTCGGGAAGGCGTTCGGGAGGGTGAGGGTCGCCACCTTCCCGTCCCCGAAATAGAGCCTGCGGAACGAATCGACGGGCGAGAGGGTCCCGCTGATGAGGACCGTCGCCGCGTGGGACTGGGCAAGCTCGAGGATCTTCGCCTGGGGGTCGATGTTCCGCACCTCGAGGATCACCTCCTCGTCGTCCTTCCGGTACGTCGTCAGGTACGCGGGGTCGTGGGCGGAAAGGAAGATGCGGTACAGGAAGGTGGTGAGTCGTTCGACGGCGCTCTCCCGGAACTCGCCGGCCTTCATGTTCCGCTCCCTGATCGCCTCCGAGACGGTGAGCATGTCGTCCACGATGGCCTCCATGTCCGCGTAGAGGGAGCCCTGCACCACCATCCGCTCGAAGATGGCGGGGTCGAACCAGTCCTCGCCCTCCCGGGAGGCGCGGAGGAGCTCCATGAACCGCCGCACCTGGGGGAGGACCCTCCCCGCTGCTTCGGCGGCCGGGACCCTGCCCCGGAGGCGCAGGAGCTCGGACTCGGCCCCCTCGAGGCCCTTTTCCCCGAGCGAGACCGACTGGACGTTCTGGACCGCGTCGCCCAGGTTGTGAGCCTCGTCTATGAGGAGGAGGACCTCCCCGGCCGACAGGTCGAGCTGCTCGTAGAGCGCCCCGCGAATTGAGTCATCGAAGACATGGTGGAAGTTCAGGAGGACGACGTCCGCGCCCCGGGCCGCCTGGAGCATCACCTCGTAGGGGCAGCAATCCCCCGACGCAGCAGGCAGGTTCTCGGGGAGGACCGTTTCCCGGCTCACCCGTTCCGCGCAGTGCCGGAGGGAGGGCGACGGGACCATCCTGGGACCTGCCCCCTCGTCGAGGGCGAAGGCCTTCCCCACAATGTAGGCCGGGCAGACGACCGGCTGTTCCGCCTGCGACTTCTTCATCTGCATCCTGACGAACCGGTCCTTGGCCGGGACGAGGACCCCTGCATCGGCCCGGGACTTCATGAGCGCGTTCGAGAGCTTCCGCAGGCCCTCGCACCGCCGGTACACGTCCCTGCCGCCCCCGAGCCGGCACATCTGGCCCCTCCCGATAAGATAGGCGAACCGGAGGTCCGGCTTTTTCTTCCTGACGAGGGTGAGCTCCCGGATGAAGGTCGCGAGCTGGGAGACAGTCCGCACGGCGATGACCACGGTCCGCCCCCTCCGTTCGGCGAGGAGCGCCGAGACGACGCTCGACTTGCCGCTCCCCGTGGGGGCGTCGATCATCGCGATCCCGCCGTCCCTCGCCGTCGCGGCGACGAGGTCGAGCATCTGCCGCTGGTAGGGCCGGTAGGTCTCGTACGGGAAGTAGCCGGAGATCGCGTCCATCTCTAGCAGTACTATCGACCCCACCTCCTTTTTACTCTTGCAGATTCACACCTCATCATGGCGATCCACCCCATCGATACGCGCTACGGCACACGGGAAATGCGCGCGGTCTGGACCGAGGAGCACCGGTTCGCGTGCATCGTCCGTGCCGAGGCAGCCCTCGCACGCGCCGAGGCGTCCTGCGGCCTCATCCCGGCGGGGGATGCCCGGGCGATTGCGGCAGGCGCCGGGAGGGTATCCCTCGACCGGTCAAAGGAAATCGAGGCCGAGATCGGGCATGACATGATGGCGGTGGTGAAGGCCCTGTCCGAGGTGTCAGGAGCGTCGGGCCGGTGGGTCCACTTCGGGGCGACCTCGAACGATATCCTCGACACGGCGACGGGCCTCCAGCTGAAGGAAAGCCTCGCCCTCCTCGAGGCGAAGATGGTGCGGCTCCTCGGCGTGCTCCTGCGGCGTGCCGGCGAGACAAGGGACCTCGTCTGCGCCGCCCGCACCCACGGCCAGATCGGGATACCCACCACGTACGGGATGCGTTTTGCCCTCTGGGCATCCGAGCTCGCTCGGCACCTCGACCGGCTCCGTGAGATGCGGCCGAGGGTGGAGGTCGGGAAACTCACGGGGGCAGTGGGGACGATGGCCGCCCTCGGGAAGGACGGGTTTGCAATCCAGGAGGCGATGATGAATGAGCTCGGGCTCGGGGTCCCCGACATCACGAGCCAGATCGTGCCGAGAGACCGGTACGCGGAATACTTCATGTTCCTCGCCGGCCTCGCGACGACCCTGGACCGCATGGCCATCACGGTGCGGACCCTCCAGCGGACCGAGATCGCCGAGGTCGAGGAGCCGTTCGGGAAAAAACAGGTCGGGTCGAGCACGATGCCCCACAAGAGGAACCCGATCAAATCCGAGCAGGTCTCCGGCCTCTCGAGGGTCATCCGCTCGGCGGTTGAGCCTGCGCTCCAGGACAACACCCTCTGGGACGAGCGGGACCTGACCAACTCCTCCTGCGAGCGGGCCATCTTCCCCGAGGCGACCATCCTCGCCGACCACGTCCTCAAGGTCATGACCGGGGTAATGGACGGCCTCACCATCAACAAGGGAAACGTGGCGAGGAACCTTGCCATCCTCGACGGCATCCCGATGGCCGAGTCGGTGATGGTGGAGCTCACGAAACGGGGCATGGGACGGCAGGAGGCCCACGAAGCGGTCCGGGTGGCAAGCATGGAGGCATACCGCCGGAAGGAGGACCTTGCTACGGTCCTCGCCAGGAACCCGGATGTGAAGAAGCTCATTTCCGTCAAGGAGGTCGGGTCATTGCTCGATCCCGCACAATACATCGGCACCGCGCCCCGGCAGGTCGATCTCGTCGTAAGAAGGCTGTCCCCGTACCTCGGGAAAGGCGGGAAGATCGGACGGGTGCGCCGGGCGAAATGACCGCCCGGCAGATGGCAGTGCAGGAGCGGCTCCAGGGCTGGGTCGAGGTCGGGGGGAAGAGGCTCTCCGCTGCCGAAGTTGAGGCTATTCTCCGGGAAGATCCACGCAGGGTCCGGGAATGGGGAGGCGAGTTCCACCTCTCCTGGAACGGCTGCACTGCGACCGACAGGCTCGGCCTCCTCGGTGTCCCGGGGCCCTTCGGGGTGATCACCTGCAACGGGGAGGTCGCCGGAGAGGTCTGCCCCGAAGCCCCGGACCTGGGCCTTGAAGAGGCCCTCCGCACGGCCGTGCGCCTCCGGGCCGACGAGGGGGCCGTCGCCTTCTCGGGCGGGGTGGACTCTGCCCTCGTCGCCGCCCTCGCCGGTCTCCCCTGCGTCACGGTGGGACTCGAGGGGTCCCACGACCTCGTGAGAGCGGAGGCGGCCGCACGGGCGCTCGGCCTCGCATGGGAGGGTGTCACGGTGACGATGGACGAGGTCGAGGCGGCCGTCCCGCGCGTCGTCGCGGCGATCCCGAAGGTTACCCCGCTCGATGTCTCCATCGCGGCAGGCCTCTTCTTCGTGGCCCGGTGGGCGGGGGAGAAGGGGTACCGGCGGGTCCTCGCCGGCCAGGGGGCGGACGAGCTCTTCGGCGGGTATGCCCGGTACCGCACTACACCCGATGTCCCCGCGATGCTCGCCCGGGACTTCGCTTCCCTGCGAGGGCAGGTCCTGCGGGACCAGGCAGTCGCCCGGCTCCACGGGACCGCGTTCTCCCTCCCTTACCTCGATCACCGGGTGGTGCGCGCAGCACGGGCGATTCCTCCGGACCGGGTGGTATCCGGGGAAGAGGGAAAGATCCCGCTGCGGGAGCTCGCCGCGCGCCTCCTCCCGCCTGATATCGCCCGGGCACCCAAGAAGGCGATGCAGTACGGGAGCGGGATCGCGGGGACGATCCGGAGGCTCACACGTAAAAATGGTTATAAAAGGTCGGTACAAGGGTACTTAATCCGGAACCCGGGGGAAAAAGATGGTCTCACCTGAGGACGTGGAAAAGATCGCGAACCTCGCCGACATCGGGCTCCCGCGCGAGCGGCTCGGCGAGTTCACCCGGGAGTTCAATGCCATCCTCGAGTACTTCGATATCCTGGACGCGGTCCGGGAGGATGCGGGTGAACATGCCCGCGAATTCAATATCATGCGCGAAGACGAGGTCACCGGGTCGCTCCCCCAGGAGGAGGTCCTTGCCCTCGCCCGCGATTCCGAGGACGGGTTCATCAGGGCCCCCAGGGTGATGGAATGACCGCGCCCGCCGGGGACCGGTTCAATGCCTTCATCACCCGCTGCGAGCCGAAGCCCGGGACGACGGGGAAGCTCGCCGGCCTCGCGGTCGCGGTGAAGGACAACATCTCCACCCGGGGGATCCCGACGAGCTGCGGGTCGAAGATCCTCGAGGGCTATACCCCGCCCTACCACGCGCATATCGTGGACCTCATCCTCGCCGAAGGGGCGGGGATCGCGGGAAAGACGAACATGGACGAGTTCGGCATGGGCTCCTCCACCGAGAACAGCGCCTTCGGACCGACAAAGAACCCCGTCGACCCGGCCCGGGTCCCGGGTGGGTCGTCGGGCGGCTCAGCGGCGGCCGTTGCGGCGGGCATGGTCCCGATGGCCCTCGGGTCAGACACGGGCGGGTCAATCCGGTGCCCCGCGGCCTTCTGCGGGATCGTCGGTTTAAAGCCGAGCTATGGCCGGGTCTCCCGGTACGGCCTCGTCGCGTATGCAAACTCCCTCGAACAGATCGGGCCGCTCGCGGGATCGGTCACCGACGTGTGCCGGCTCATGGGGGTCATCAGCCGGTACGACCCCCGGGACAGCACCATGCAGGACCGTCCTTTCGCCCCGCGCCTTACCGGTGATGTGAAGGGACTCAGGATCGGCGTCCCCTCGGAGTTCTTCGGGGCAGGGGTCGATCCGGGGGTCGCGGAGACCGTGAAAGGTGCCATCGGTATCCTCGAGGGCCTGGGGGCCCGGGTGGTTCCCTGCTCGATGCCCTCGATGGCATATGCCCTCGCGGCTTACTATGTCACCTGCACGAGCGAGGCCTCCTCGAACCTCGCCAGGTTCGACGGGGTCAGGTACGGCCCCCCGGGTGACGTCCGCTCGGCCTGGCACGACGCCTTCCGGGTTATCAGGGAGAAGGGTTTCGGCGAGGAGGTACGCCGGAGGGTCCTCCTCGGGACCTTCGCCCTCTCCGCCGGTTACTACGGGAAGTACTATGCCAAGGCCCAGGCGGCGCGGCGGAACGTTTCCGCCGACTTTGCCCGGATTTTCCGGGAGGTGGACGTCATAGCAGGGCCCACGATGCCCACTACCGCCTTCCGGATCGGTGAAAAGACGGCCCCCCTGTCGATGTACCTCTCCGATATCCTGACCGTGCCCGCGAACCTGGCGGGTATCCCCGCCGTCTCGGTCCCGTGCGGGAAGGTCGACGGGCTCCCGGTCGGGCTCCAGGTAATGGGGCGGCGCTTCGAAGACGAGCGGGTCCTCGAAGTTGCCTATGCCTATGAGCAGGGGGCGGCGCGATGACGGTCATCATCGGCCTCGAGATCCACTGCCAGCTCACGACGAGGACCAAGCTCTTCTGCGGCTGCTCCACCGATTACCGGAACGACCCGCCGAACACCCACACCTGTCCCACCTGCCTGGGCCTGCCCGGGTCTCTCCCGGTCCTCAACAGGAAGGCTGTCGAGTATGCCCTCAGGGTGGGAAAGGCGCTCTCCTGTGCCATCCCGGACGAGGCCGAGTTCGCCCGGAAGAACTACTTCTACCCCGACCTTCCGAAGGGGTTCCAGATCACGATGTACGACCGGCCCCTCGCCGTGGGCGGGTACCTCGATATCGAGGCAGACGACGGCACCGAGAAACGGGTCCGGATCACGAGGGTGCACATGGAAGAGGACCCGGGCAGGCTCGTCCACGTCGGGAGCGGAGACCGCCCCCGGTATTCCCTCGTGGATTACAACCGGAGCGGTATCCCTCTCATCGAGATAGTGACCGACCCGGACCTGAGGTCGCCGAAGGAGGCCCGCCGGTTCATCAACACGCTCCGGACGACCCTCGAATACCTCGGGGTGTTCGACGGCGAACAGGAGGGAGGCCTCAGGGTGGACGCAAACATCTCGATGGAGGGGGGGAACCGGGTGGAGATCAAAAATATCTCGTCCTACAAGGGGGTGGAAAAGGCGCTCACCTTCGAGATCACCCGCCAGAGGAACGTGCTGCGCCGGGGCCTCGCCGTCGAGCGGGAGACCCGGCACTTCCTCGAGGCCCGGGGGGTCACCACCTCGGCCCGGTCCAAGGAGGAGGAGCATGACTACCGGTACTTCCCCGAGCCCGACCTCTGCCCGCTCCGGGTCAGGGCCTGGTGCGATGAGATAGTGCTCCCTGAGCTTCCCGCCGCGCGGAGGGCCAGGTTCGGGGAGACCTACCGGGTTTCCCCGATCCATGCCCGCACCCTCTGCGGCGACCTCAGGCTCGCCGACTTCTTCGAAGATGTGGCCTGCTGCGGTGACCCGGTGCTTGCCGCCACCTGGGTCGCGGACACCCTCCTCGGCGAGCTCTACTACCGCGAGATGGATGTCACGGGGGTGCCCGCGGGCCACTTCGTGGAGCTCCTCAGGCTCCTCAGGGGAAAGGAGATCACCGAGAAGGCGGGAGTGGAGGTGCTCAGGGTCATGCTCGACCAGGTGAAACACGGCGAGGCACCCGAGACCCCCGCAGCCATCGTCGACCGGCTGAACCTGGGGAAAACCGCGGGTGACGCCTTCGGCCCGGTCATCAGCGAGGTTGTGCAGGCATGCCCTGACGCGGTCCGGGACTTCAGGAACGGGAAGCCCGAGGCGCTCAACTACCTGGTAGGCCAAGCGATGAAACGAACCCGGGGAAAGGCCGACCCGAAGGAGCTCGCCCGGATGCTCCGTGACGCCATCGGGGACGCAGGGGGAACAGGATGAACACGCTCATTGTCGCCGAAAAGAACATCTCCGCCGAGCGGATCGCCCGGATCCTTGCGGGAAAGGGGAAGGTATCGACCGGGAAGGAGAGCGGGATCTCGACCTACTCCTTCAACGACACGACCGTCGTGGGATTGAAGGGCCACGTGGTCGAGGTGGACTTCGTCCCGGGCTATGACGACTGGCGCAGCGCCGAGAAGACCCCGCGGTCCCTGATCGATGCCGGCACGCGCAAGGTCACGACCGAGAAGAAGATCGTCGCCACCCTCCAGCGGCTCGCGAAGAAGGCGGGAGAGGTGATCATCGCCACCGACTTCGACACCGAGGGGGAGCTCATCGGGAAAGAGGCGGTCGACCTGATCCGGGAGGTGAACCAGAAGGTCCCGGTGAAGCGGGCCCGGTTCTCGGCCATTACCCCGCAGGAGATCCAGGGAGCGTTCTCCGACCTGAAGGAGCTCGACACAGCGCTTGCCTCGGCGGGCGAGGCCCGCCAGGTGATCGACCTCGTCTGGGGGGCCTCCCTCACCCGGTTCATCTCCATCGCCGCGCGGCGCGGGGGGAAGAACATCCTCTCGGTCGGCCGGGTCCAGTCCCCGACCCTTGCCATGATCGTGGACCGGGAGAAGGAGATCGCGGCATTCGTCCCCGAGAAGTACTGGACACTCCAGGTCACGTCCGAGAAGGCCGGCGAGGCGTTCACCGCCCGGCATGCGACTGCCCGGTTCACCGTCCAGGCCGAGGCGCAGGCGGCGAAGGACCGGACCCGGCCCCCCCTCTTCGTTCTCGACGTGAAGGAAGGGGAGAAGGTGGACCGCCCCCCGGCCCCCTTCGACACGACAGGGTTCCTCGTCGGGGCAGGACGGCTCGGGTTCTCTGCCTCGAACGCGATGCGGATCGCCGAGGACCTCTACATGAACGGGTTCATCTCTTACCCGAGGACCGACAACACGGTGTACCCGAAAAGCCTCTCCCTCGATGCCATCCTTGTCACCCTCCAGGGGTCACCGTTTGCCCGGGAGGCCGCCTGGGTGCGGGAGAACCGGCGGAAGGAGCCGACCCGGGGGAAGAAGGTCTCCACCGACCACCCGCCCATCCATCCCACGGGGTCGGCGACCCGGGAGATCCTCGGCGAGGAACGTTTCCGGGTCTACGAGCTCGTCGTGCGCCGTTTCCTTGCGACCCTCTCGCCCGACGCAGTCTGGAAGACGGTCCGGTGCGCCCTCGAGGCGGGCGGTGAGCCATACCTCGCCACCGGCGCCCGGCTCGTCACCCCCGGCTGGAGGAGGGTCTATACCTACCAGGAGGCCGAAGACCATGTCCTGCCCCCGCTTGCGGCAGGAGACAGGCTTCCCATCAGCTCGGTGCTCCTCGAGGAGAAGGAGACCCAGCCCCCGCCCCGCTATACCCAGTCGAGGCTCATCCAGCGCATGGAGGAGCTCGGCCTCGGGACGAAGAGCACCCGGCACGAGGTGATCGCAAAGCTCCTGGGCCGCCGGTATGTCGAAGGGAACCCGCTCAAGCCCACCCCGGTCGGGCGGGCGGTGATCGAGTCCCTCGAGGACCATGCCGACGCCATCACGAAGCCCGAGATGACCCGGACCCTCGAGGCCGACATGCAGGAGATCAAGGTCCGGAACCGGACCCGGGACTTCGTCATCGGCGAGTCCCGGGAGATGCTCCACAAGGTCTTCGACGGGCTCGAGGCCCATGGCGAGGAGATCGGGAAGGAGATCATGGAGCGGGCCGACGAGGAACGGGTCATCGGCCCCTGCCCGGTCTGCGGCGGGGACCTCCGGCTCCGCATGGGGGGCCAGAGCCAGTTCGTCGGCTGCGGCCGCTACCCCGAGTGCACCTTCAACATCAACCTCCCCTCGGCCCAGTGGGGCAAGGCCATCAAGATCGAGGCCTGCTGCCCGGAGCACGGCCTCGCCCACATCCGGCTCATACGGAAGGGCGCACGGCCGTGGGACATCGGCTGCCCCCTGTGCTCGCACATCAGGGCGAGCGAGGAGGCGCTGGGGCTCATGCCGTCGATGACCCCGGAGATCATGAAGAAGCTCCGCGACCGGCACCTCTACACCGTCTCGGAGCTCGCCGACCAGGCCCCCGAGGTTCTCAGGGAGATCCTGGGCCTGCCGGCAGGGGATGCCGCGAGGCTCCTCTCCGAGGCCGCCGACGCCCTCGCCCTCCTCAGGCGGCGTTCCGAGCTCCGCCGGTTCCTCCGGGCCCACCTCCCGCCGAGGAAGGGCCGGAGCCGGGCCGAGATCATGAAGCGCCTCGCCTCGCACGCGGTCGTGGACCTCGCCGCCCTTTCCCGGGCAGAATCTGCGACCCTCGAGCTCACCGGCATCGGGCCGAAGGAGGCGGCTACCCTCATTTCCGAGGCACGGAATGCGATGGCGGCCCGCATGCTCCGCGAGTCCGGCATCCCCGCCGCGAGCCTGAAGCGGTACCAGGAGGCCGGCTTTGCCCGGCCCGAGGACTTCTGCTTCCTCCACCCGGTCTTCCTCGCCGATAAGACCGGGCTCTCGCTGGACACGGTGTACCGGCACGTGGCCCTCGTCTGCGGTGCGATGGGGGCGAAGGTGCCGGAGAAGGTCCCGAAGGTCCGGGTCGGGAAGGGGCGGCAGGAGCTTCTTGCCGTGCCTGGCCTCGGGGAGGCAACGCTCGAAAAGCTGCACCGTGCGGGGGTCATCGACCGGGATGACCTGGTCTCCGCGAACCCCGACCAGCTTGCCGGCCGGACCGGGATCCCGGCCGCCGACATCCGCAGGTTCGCCGCCGCCTTCGCAAAGAAAGGAAAGAGATAACCCGTCCCCCGGCGAACCCTGAAAGAGACATGCAGCCCCCCTGGAGATCCTGGGTCCACGTGACCAAGCTTGACCCCGACCGGCCCCTGACGCCCGAGCTCGTGGAGGGGGTCGCGTCGAGCGGCACCGATGCCCTCATGCTCTCGGGCACCCTGAACGTGACCCGCGAAAACCTGGCCCGGCTCCTTGCCAGGGTGAAGGACCATGGTCTCCCGCTCGTGGTTGAGCCCGCGGGCCCCGAGGCGGTCCGGTTCGAGGGTGTGGACCTCCTCTTCGTCCCGTCGGTGTTAAACAGCCGGGACACGCAGTGGATCGTCGGGAAGCACCATGACTGGGTGATGAAGCAGCCCGTGCAGTGGGAGAAGGTCGTCCCCGAGGCCTACATTGTCCTCAACGCTGAATCTTCGGTGGGGAAGGTGACGAAGGCCGAGTGCGCCCTCGGTCCCCGCGAGGTCGCGGCCTATGCAACGGTTGCCGACCGGTACTTCCGCTTCCCCATCGTGTACATCGAGTACAGCGGAATCTATGGCGACCCCGCGGTGGTGAAGGCGGCCTCGGACGCGCTCCACGATTCCATCCTCTTCTACGGCGGCGGGATCGATTCCGGGAAACGGGCCGCCGAGATGGCCCGGTACGCCGACACCATCGTCGTCGGAAATGCGGTGTACGAGAAAGGGATCGGCGTGCTCAGGGAAACCGTGGACGCCGTCCAGTAGCCCGAAGGCGAAACCGGATGCCCGCGATTACCATCGTCCTCGTCGGGCCGCTTCACGAGGGGAACGTGGGGTTCTCTGCCCGGGCCATGAAGAACTTCGGCTTTTCCGACCTCGTCCTCGTCGACCCCTGCCCGCTCGGCGACCTCGCGAAGGCCTGCGCGATGCACGCCTCCGATGTGCTCGGCCATGCCCGGATAATGACCCTCGACGAGGTCTTCGCCTCGTTCCCCCTTGTCGTGGCCACCACCGGCGGGCTCTCGAAATCGGTGTGCAGGTCCATGCGGATGCCGTACTATGCCCCGAAGGAGCTCCGCGAACAGATCGGGAAGGTGAAGGACAGGGTCGCGATCCTGTTCGGGCGGGAGAACCGCGGGCTCTCCAACGAGGAGATCCGCAGGTGCGACCTGATCTGCACCATCCCGTCATCGCCTGGCTACCCCATCCTGAACATCTCCCATGCCGTGGGGATAGTATGCTACGAGCTCGCGGGCATTCCCTGCGGGATGTACCGGCTCGCCGAGCGCGAGGAGATGGAATACCTGTACGGGCACCTCGACCATTTTCTCGACAGGATAGAGCACCCGGCGTATAAGCGGGCCAACACTCTCCTCATGGCCCGGAGGATCCTGGGCCGGACCCGGCTGACGACCCGCGAGGTGTCGACCATCCACGGCATCCTCCGGCGGGCGGAATGGCACCTGAAGGGGGGGCCGTGGGAGTCGCCGGGGGAGCAGAAGGGGAAGAAACGGAAGAAAGTGAAATAGGACCTTCCGTCCTTCCACTGTCCATTACGAGTTGGATGCTCCCAGGTCCCCTGCCGGCTGTTATCGGCGATAACATTGAGTTACAAATCCCGGAATGTGCCGATATATTTTTATTCGGGTCAGCCCACGGAGGTTCAGGTGCGCCGCGGACGCACCGGACAGGAAACCCGGTAAGGAGGAATTCAGGAATGGAGAAAGGTCACATGGGAATGGAAGGCGTCGACCCCGTGATGATGGCCATCTGGAACAAGGCCGACGACGACACGAAGAAGATGTGGACCCTTCGTATGCTTGACGAAAAGATCATGATGAAGGAGGGCATGATCAGGCACCTGCAGCACAAGCTTGAGACCATGAAGATGCTGAAGTCGAAGATCGAAAAGATGTGAATCGATCCGCCTTTCTCTTTTTTCGAGGGTTATGGCTCAATATCCGTCGGACGTTCGTTTTGACAGCGGGCGCTCCTGGTGGACTCGCCTCCGGCTGAGCCGCCGACTCGCCCCCGAGGCTGCGGCGCCCACCGGATTCCAACAGGCCCGGTCTGGGATGCCGGGGATCCCAAGTATCCCGGAAACCTTCTCCGCATATCCCAGGACAATGGGGGATGGCCGCGCCGGGGGTGGCGAAGCCCCTCGCGACTTCGTGGCGACCCTGTCGCCGCACGTCGATTTCCTTTGGAAATCGCCGTCGTCGCTCGAAGTCGGATGCTGATGAATCCTCCCTCCCCAAGAGCCTGACGAAAACGACGGATAATTAGAGAAAACCTTCACCAATATGTGAACCTTAAAAAGTCTCCCGTGCACATATTGGTGGAATGCCTTGGGAGTGGTTGTTCGGAGGAGAGGAACCGGCGGAGGCTGATCCTGAGTGATCCTCGTGGACTGGCAGATCCGGGAAGCCATCGCCTCGGGTCACATCGGCGTGAAACCCTGGGACCCGAAGTTCGTCCAGCCGAACTCCCTCGACATCCGGCTCGGCGATCACTTTGTCTGGTACGAGGAGGGCCGCGAGGTCATCGACCCCTACGATGCGGGGTCGATCCGGAAAATGGTGGGAGAGGTCCACGCTGAGTCCTTTGTCATCGACCCGGGTCGGTTCATCCTCGCCGAGACACTCGAGGAGATCACCCTCCCTGACGACATAGTCGCCTCCATCGAGGGGAAGTCCTCCATCGCCCGGCTCGGGGTGGAGCTCCACCAGACCGGGGGCTGGATCGATGCCGGCTTCTCCGGGACCATCACCCTCGAGATGTGCAACGTGAACCAGCGCCCGGTGCGGGTGTACGCGGGGATGCCCATCGGGCAGCTGGTCTTTTACACGACCGAGCATGCCGAGGAGCCGTACAACGTGAAGAGGGGTGCGAAGTACCAGCACCAGCACCAGGCGACCCTCTCGCGGTACCATGAGAATCCGAAGGGCTGATGCCCTCCTCATCCCCCTTTCCCTTCGGGAAAGGAGGAACCCATAAATTGACGGATCCCCGTCACCATGGCCGGGTGTGCAAACCGGAAGGGGCAATACCGTGATATATATGCCCCGGCAGCGCGAACACTGGTAGCATTCGGTATTCAAGGGAGCAAGAAAAATGCGCCTTCTCCTCATCCACTCCGATCACATCGATTACGAGGCAAAGAA
>DATJPK010000084.1:0-9536 GCA_035506435.1 Methanomicrobiales archaeon | reverse complement strand
AGCCACTCCCCCCACATGGCGATGTCCTGGGTGCCGTACTCCTTCATCCGGGCAAGGTCGGAGAGGAAGTTGCGGAACGCGTCCCACTGGAGCTTCTCCTGGTACGCGTCACCCTTCCACTGCCCGAAGAGGGTCGACGGGAATGCCCATGCGATCACCACCTGGATGACCGCGATCGACCCGAGCGCTGCTGCCGGGAGGAGGAGCGATCCGGCCTGCGGTCCGAGGACGAGGGCGAGGATCGCGATGCCCGCGAGGATGGCAGACCCGAGGAGGAGGGGCACGAGATGCGGCCTCCCGTCGACCACGAACCGGGTCGCGACGGTGGGATCCGCCTGCGTCGTGATGCCGCTGTAGGAGGCCTGCATTCGCATGACCCTGAGCTCGGCGGACCGGTCCTTCCTCGCCGTGTCGGTGAGGCCCTTCAGAACATCGGTGTCGATGACACCGCCGTCCTCGAGGTGCCTGAGGAAGTTGAGGACCCGCTGCTCGTACGGGTCGTCGGATGTCGGGGTGAGGACCCTGATGGTGATCCCGGCCCCGGGGGCCTCGCCCTTCGGCTTGATCTCGAGGAACTTCCTCCGGCCCAGGTCGAGCACCGTGGCGTAAAAGCCGTTCTCATCGAAGGTGAGGGCCTCGTCCTTGAAGACCAGGTTCACGATCCAGGGCTTCAGGGTCCGGTCAGGGATAAAGGAGAGGAAGTCGGGGACGGTGAACTCCTTCTCCCTCCCGTACCGGTTGTAAACCAGGTACAGGAGCACCGGCATGATGAGGACGAGGATACCGGCAAGGGCGAGGAGGAGGGCCCCCAGGTAATAGGACAGGCTGTACCAGAAGAACCCCGACCCGGCCATCGACTGGACGTCGGCAACCGACCGGGGGAAGCCGTTCCAGGCGACCGTGTAGTCGCGGGAACCGACGATATCCACCCCGACCGGCTCGTTTGCCGAGGCGCTTCCCGTGAGGGTCGTCGTCCCCCCGGCTGTTCCCTGGGCAAAGAAGGGCGGGTAGGGGTAGAGCCCCACGAGGCCGTCCGAGGGAACCCCGATCTGGACCGTATGGTAGGGGACATGCTGGTCGGCGAGGAGGAGGTTCACGTGTGAAAACTGGGTATCGTACTCGATGGGCGGGTGGACGCGGAACGTGTAGTCGGCAGTGTAGGTCCCCGGCTCGAAGTAGCCGGCGTCGTAGAAGCCGATCTCGTTGTCCTGGACGAGGGAACGGATGACCGAGATCGTTTCATCGGTGGTCGTCCCGTAAATGGTGATCTGCCCCTGGTAGTCCCGGTAGTACCCGACGGTGCCTTCGGGGACATGCATCCCGATGACCTCGACCGACGGCTGGGAGAGGGCCGTCCCGGCGATGGGGACCTCCCAGGTCCGGAAGAGCATCCGGTAGGTGCCCGGGGTCTTCACGACGTAGCTGTAATGCTCGGTGAGGGTGCCGTCCGCGGAGACGGTCGCCTGGTACTCGTCAATGGCAAGGTTCCCTTCCAGGGCCCGGGGAAGGGTGAGGGCAAGGGCGAGGGACGCCACCCCGATCACGAGCGTGATCACCATGAGGGTGGCGAGCTGCCTGGTCTCTGTCATGGACCGTTCGCTCCTCTCTCGCCTAGAACTCGATCTTCGGGGGCGTCGCGATGGCCTCTTCGAACTGGAGGTAGTCGAGCTTGAGGAGCCCGATGAGCCGGCCGATGAAGCTCGACGGGAGGACGTCGAGCATGGTATTGAACTGCTGGACGATGTTGTTGTAGGTGTACCGCTGCCGGGCGATCTCCTCTTCGATCCCCTTCACCGAGTCCATCAGGGAGGTGACCGTCGAGGAGGTCTTCAGGTCGGGATACGCCTCGGCGGTGGCGATCAGGGTGCCGAGCAGGGCCCGGGAGTCGCGCTCGACGGTGTTGAGCTCTGCCGGGGTACCCTTGAGCACGCTCGCCCGCATCTCGGTGATCTTCGTGAGGGTCTCCTTCTCGAACTTCGCATAGCTCTTCACGGCCCCGAGCAGCTGCTCGATCATGTCGAGCCGCTTCTTCATGGCCACCCGGATCTGCCCGAGGGTCGCGTCGGCGGCGTTTTTGTACTTGTAGAACTGGTTGTAGATGCCCACGAACCAGAACACGAGGACAAGGATGACGACGACGACGATGACGAGGATGATGATCGAAACGATATCCAGGATAATCACCCGAAGTGAATATTTGCTCTCTCTATAAAAGGAAGTATCCCTTTCCGAGACCGGGGCGGGACCGGGGGGACTGGTGCTCGAGCCTACCGGGAGATCATCGTCCCGACGCCCGCGTCGGTGAAGAGCTCGAGGAGGAGGTTGTGCCCCTGGTTCCCGTTGAGGATGTGGGCCTGCTCCACGCCGTTCTTCACCGCGTAGAGGGACGAGGAGATTTTCGGGATCATCCCGCCGCTCACGGTCCCGTCACTGACGAGCCTGTCGAGCTCCGCCGTGGTGAGCCTGCGGAAGATCTTCGTCCGCCCGGCGTCCATCACCCCGTCCACGTCGGTGAGGTTGACGAGCTTGAAGGCCGAAAGCGCAACCGCGACCTCCCCGGCAGCGGTATCCGCGTTGATGTTCAGGCTCGTCCCCTCGCGGTCGATGGCGATGGGGGCGATGACCGGGATGTAGCCGTTGTCGAGGAGGATGTGGAGGACCGAGGGGTCGACCTCGACGATCTCGCCCACGAACCCGAGGTCCACCTTCCTCACCTTGTTCCCCTCCTTCACCTTCTGGGGGTCCATCTTCCGGGCGATCATGAGGTTCCCGTCGTTCCCCGAAAGGCCGACGCCCCGGGCGCCCTCGCGGGCGATGAGGGAGACGATCCCGTCGTTGATCTTTCCCACGAGGACCATCTGGGCGATCTCCAGGGTCTCGGCGTCGGTGATCCGGAGGCCCCCGACGAACTTCGGCTCCTTGCCCATGGCCTGCATCTTCTCGGTGATCTCGGGCCCCCCGCCGTGGACGATGACCACCTTCATCCCCACGTACTTGAGGAGCACCGCGTCCCGGATGGCCATCCCGAGGATCCCCTGGTCCACCATGGCATGCCCGCCGAGCTTGATCACGATCGTCCGGCCATGGAAGCGCTGGATGTAGGGGAGCGCCTCCATGAGCACCTCCTCGCGTTTCACGTCGTATACCTCCCGTTGATCTCGATGTACTTCTCGGTGAGGTCGCAGCCCCATGCCGTGGCCTCCGCCTCACCCTCGCCGAGCTCGAGCTCGAACCTGACCTCCTTTCCCGCCATCGCCTGCTTGGCCCGGGCGAGGTCGACGACAATCTTCCCCTTCTCGACGAGCGGGATCCGGTCCCCCGCCGGGCCGATGAAGAGGGAGACGGCATCGGGGTCGAACTCCACGCCGGCTCTTCCCGCAGCGGCAAACACCCGCCCCCAGTTCGGGTCCTCGCCGTACACGGCCGTCTTGAGGAGCGGCGATCCGACCACCGTGCGGGCGATTCTCGCGGCGGCCTGCTCGGTCCGGGCCCCCCGTACCACCATCTCGACGAGCTTGGTCGCCCCTTCGCCGTCACGGGCGATCTGGATGGCGAGGGACTTCGCGCACTCCCCGAGGGCAGCCTGGAATTCCTTCGCCGGGACCCTCCCCGCCGTACCGGTCGCCGTCAGGAATGCGATGTCGTTCGTTGACATGTCGCCGTCCACCACGACCTGGTTGAAGGACCGGCGTGTCGCGAGCCGGAGCGCCTGCCCGAGTGCCTTCGGAGCCACCTCGGCGTCGGTGTAGAGGAGGGCAATCATTGTCCCCATGTTCGGGGCGATCATCCCGCTCCCCTTGCAGATCCCGCCGACGGAGAACCCGTCCCCCCGGACGAGCGCATGCTTCTCGACGAGGTCGGTGGTCATGATGGCCCGCGCAGCATCCACCTCGGCCGACGGGTCGCATCGAAGCCGGGGCGCGACCTCCCGCGCCTGCCTCCCGATGATGTCGAGGTCAAGGTACCGGCCGATGATCCCCGTCGAGGCAACCCCGATCCGGCCGGGGTCGGTCCCGAGGGCCTCGGCTCCCACCTCGCACATCAGGGCCGCGTCGGCGAGGCCTCGCTCCCCGGTGAAGGCGTTCGCGCACCCGCTGTTCACCATGATGCCGTCGAGCTCCCCGCCCCGGCCGATCCGCTCCCTCATGAGCACGAGGGGGGCGGCGATGACCAGGTTCGAGGTGAAGACCCCCGCCGCGGAGCCGCTCGCCGCGACGAGGGCGAGGCCGAACCGGCCTTCCTTCGTCCCGGCAGCCTTCACGCCCCCGACACCGCAGATGCTCTTCACGCCGACTCTCCTTCCTTTTCTTCCATCCCGTAGGACTCCCCGAGGCCCCGGACAATGTCTCTCCTCGCAACGATCCCGACGAGCCTCCCGTTCCTCACCACGGGCAGCCGGGCGATCCGGTTTTTCACCATGAGGGCCGCCGCGGCGTCGATGTCCTCGTTTTCCCCGACGGTTATTGCCGGCGAGGACATCACCGACCGGACCGGCTGGTCGCCGATATGGGAGAGGGCCTGGCGGGTGCGGGCCCAGTTGATGGCCTCCCGGATCGGCACCTCGATGATCTCGAGGGGCGAGGGGAGCCAGAGGTCTTCCGATATCCCCGGGGTTTCGAGGAGCCCGAGGATATCGGACTCGGTGACAATCCCGACGACCCGGTCGTCCTCGACGACGGGCAGGCCCCCGATCCTGTTCTTCCTGAGGAGGCCGGCCGCCTCTCTCACCGGTGTGCCGGGTGTGACTACGACCGGGCCCGCGGTCATTACGTCGCTTACCTTCATGTTGACCTCAGGGGAGGACCCCGGCTGCCCTGAGGCCCGCCTGTTCGGGGAAGCCGCACATGAGGTTCATGTTCTGGATCGCCTGGCCGCTCGCGCCCTTCACCAGGTTGTCGATGGCCGAGACGACCACCACCCGGTCCCCTTCGGACTCGATCCCGATGTCGCAGAAGTTCGTCCCCCGCACCGCCGCGAGCACGGGCTGCTGGAGCCGGACGAAGAACTCGTTCCCGTAGGCCTTCCGGTAGAGAGCCTCGACCTCCTTCTGTTCCATCGGCTCGGAGAGAAGGATGTGGGCGGTGGTCAGGATCCCGCGGTTCACCGGCACCAGGTGCGGGGTGAAGTAGACCCCGGCCTTCGGGTTGAGCCGGCCGATCTCCTGCTTCATCTCGGCGAGGTGGCGGTGGCGGGTCCACTTGTACGGGTTGATGTTGTCAGCGACCGTCGGGTAGTGAGTCGTCGCCGACGGGGAGTTCCCCGCGCCGGAGACACCGGTCTTTGAGTCAAAGACGATTGCCGTCGCCTTCGTGGCGAGCGGTGCCGCCGCGAGCGTCGCACCCGTCGGGAAGCAGCCGGGGTTCGAGACAAAGGACACCCCTGTCACCTCCTTCCGGTGGAGCTCGGTGAGCCCGTAGGGGGCGGGGAAGTAATCGGTGTGGGGGACGCCGTAGGTCTTCTCGAAGACCTCCTTCGGGAGCCGGTAGTCGGCCGACAGGTCCACGACTTTCATCCCCCGCTCGAGAAGCCCCCGCACGTGGCTCATCCCCGCGGTGTGGGGCACGGCGAGGAGCGCGACGTCGGCCTCCATCCGGTCCGCGGACGGGTTCGAGAACACGAGGTCAGTGAGCCCCTTCAGGTGGAGGTGGACGGAATCGACCCGTTTCCCTTCGAGCTTCCGGGAGGTGGCGACGGTCACCTCCACCGACGGGTGGGTGAGGAGGAGCCGGAGCAGGTCGCCCCCGGTGTACCCGGAGGCCCCGATGATTGCAATTCTGGAGTGGTTCATCAGAATCCTACCTTGAGCGACGACGGCTATTTCCGCAGGAAATAGGAGTGCCGCGACGAAGTCGCGACGAAGTCGCGTGTTTCATGGCAGAAGATATTTGCGGGTGGTGATTTAAGGGTTGTTCCCGAGGGTTCCCCCCGGGGTTTCCCGGGCCCTGCACCGGCGCCCGGCGGGTGTCAGGGGATCGTCGGGATATCGGCAGAAACGTCGAGGAGCCGGGCCGCGACCGCCTCGATCTTCTCATGGTTTTCCAGCCCCTCGACAAGGTGGCCGGGGAGGGCGTCTGCCCCTGACTTCGCCCCGAGGTACGCCCCGCAGATGAGCCCGATGGTATCGGTGTTCCCGCCGACGTGGCCGACGAGGGAAAGGAGCTCTGTACCTCCCTCGTACCTTGCCATCAGGAAAAAGGCGAGCGGAACGGTCTGGTAGACCGAGAGGTCGTTCCCGACGAGCCGGATGGCATGCTCGAGGTCTGTCCCCTCCTTCTCGAGCCGCAGGGCATGGCGGATCTTCTGGCCGAGAAGGGGGTCCTCCCTGCCAACCTCGGCGCAGGCAAGGGCGATGGCATCGGGGGCATCGGCGAGGGCATGGTGGACGAGCATCGCGATCCCCGTCGATGCGGCGATGGCGGCGGGGTTCGTATGCGTGATGCTGCAGGTCCGGGCCACCCGCTCGCGGATGTCGACCGGTTCCCGGTATGCGAGGGCGAAGGGGATCCCCGAAGGGATGCATCCCGAGGTGGTCGAGTTCACCCCGCTTTCTTCCGGCGACATCCCCTTCTCGAGGTGTGCGCATGCCGCCTCGACGGACCCGTCCAGGTACCGGAACTCGTCAGCCTGGTACGCGGCGACCATGAGCTCCGCGAAGCTCTCTGACGTGAATCCCCTCCTCCCGAGGAGCGCCGCAGAGAGGAGCATGAGCTGGGTATCGTCGGTGTACTGGCCGGGCGAGAGGGAGTCGTTCGGGTGTCCCCGGTATGCCCGGCGATAGGAGCACTCCGCCCTCCAGAGGTCTGCCGGGGTCCCCTCTCCCGGCATGCCCATGGCATCGCCGATGGCAGCGCCGAGGAGGCAGCCCGTGTACCGGAGGAGCATCAGGAGAATGTCGGCAGGCGAACGAATTAACCCTTTGTCCGGTGGAGACGTGAAAAAAGATGGAGGAGGGTTACCCGATTTTCGGCAGGCGGGTGAGAGACTCTTTGATCTTGCTGTCGGGGTACTCGAAGTCCGAGAGCTTGCCCTCGAAGTACTCGTCATACGCCCCGAGGTCGAGGTTCCCATGGCCAGACAGGTTGAAGAGGATGACCTTCTCTTCGGCGGTCTGGCGGCACTTCAGCGCCTCGTCGACTACGGTCTTCACCGCATGGGCAGACTCGGGGGCGATAATGATCCCCTCGGTCCTGGCAAAGGTGACCGCAGCCTGGAAGACCTCGGTCTGGTGCACCGCAACCGCCTCCATCACCTTGTCATGGACGAGCCGGGAGATGAGCGGGGAGTCCCCGTGGTACCTGAGCCCGCCGGCATGGATCGCGGGCGGGACGAAGTCATGGCCGAGGGTGTACATCTTGGCGATGGGCCCGATCATGCCCGTGTCGCCGTAGTCATAGGCATAGGCACCCTTCGTGAGGGTCGGGCAGGATGCCGGCTCCACGCAGATGGCCCTGACCTTGCGCTTCCCCTGGAGCTTCTGCCCGAGGAAGGGGAAGGAAATCCCCGCCATGTTCGAGCCCCCGCCGACGCAGCCGACGATGATGTCCGGCTCGTCCCCGGCCATCTTCATCTGCTCCATGGCCTCCGTGCCGATGATGGTCTGGTGCATGCAGACATGGTTGAGGACCGACCCGAGGGAGTAGTTCGTGTCCTTGTGGGTCGCCGCGTCCTCGACCGCCTCGGAGATGGCCATGCCGAGGGACCCCGGTGTGTCCGGGTCCTTTGCGAGGAAGGCCTTCCCTGACTGGGTCCTCGTCGAGGGGCTCGGGATGCACTCGGCTCCCCAGGTCTGCATCATCGACTTCCGGTAGGGCTTCTCGGCATAGCTCGACCTGACCATGTACACAGTGCATTTCATGCCGAAGAGCGCCGTCGCAAAAGCGAGTGCGGATCCCCACTGGCCCGCCCCCGTTTCCGTCGCGATCCGCTGGATCCCCTCCTTCATGTTATAATATGCCTGGGGAATAGCGGTGTTCGGCTTGTGGCTTCCCGGCGGGGAGACTCCCTCGTACTTGAAGTAGATCTTCGCCGGGGTCTTCAGGTGCGCCTCGAGCCGGTGCGCCCGGATGAGAGGGCTGGGCCGGTAGAGCCGGTAGATCTCCCGGACCTCCTCCGGGATATCGATGTACCGGTCACGGGAGACCTCCTGGCCGATGAGGGCCATGGGGAAGATCTGATGGAGCTCCTCCGGCGTCGCGAACTTCATCGTCTGAGGGCTGTAGTACGGGTCCATGGGCGACGGGAGGTCGGCCTGGATGTTGTACCATTTCTTCGGGATCTGGTTCTCGTCAAGCAGGAACTTGGTCTGCATACCTTCCCGGTTGGTTACGGGTTCATATATACATTGTGGTATTACGATGTCTTAGAATGTATAAAAAAGAGCATTGACCGGGGGTCGCACCCCGCCTGTTGGCGGGTCGCTCCAGCTCGGGTCCTTTGCGACCTTGCGGCGACTCTGTCGCCGCACTTCGATTTCCCTTGGAAATCGCCGTTGTCGCTCGAGGTCGGGTTCTGATGAACCCTCCCCCTGATGGACCCTCGCATTATTCAAATCTGAGCGCCTCGATGGGGTTCATCATCGCGGCCTTCCATGCAGGGTAAATACCCGAGAGGAGCGAGACCCCGATCCCGAAGGCGATCCCATAGAAGACGTAAACGATCGTGGACGCGGCAAAGAGGTACTTCGAGGACTGGAGCATGACGTTCAGCGCGAGGTAGCCTCCGGCGAGGGAAAGGACGCCCCCCACGGTGCTCCCGACGAGGCCGAGGATCAGGGCCTCGGAGAGAAAAATCCGCATTACCTCCCCGCGCTTTGCCCCGAGGGAGCGGATGATCCCGATCTCCTTCGTCCGCTCGGTCACCGACATGAGCATCACGTTCAGGATTGAGATGCCGGCAACGACGAGGGAGATGCCCCCGATGGCCGTGGTGAAGGTGGAGATCTGGTTAAAGGCGTCAACGATGGTCTGGAGCACCTTCCGGGTGTCGAGCACGTTCACCACCTGCTCACGCCGGTTGAGCTGGGTGTCGATGGCGGCCTTGACCGGGTCGATATCGTCGAGGTTGCGGGCCTTCACGATGACCTCGTCATAGTCCCGGTCGCCGTACCGGGACGTGAACCATGTGTCAGCGACGACGAGTGCATAGTCGGGGTTGATGTCGAAGCCGATGCCCCGTTCCTTCAGGATCCCGACGATCCTCGCACGCTCCTCCCCTGAGCCGATCCCGATGGTCTCCCCCACCTTCAGGTCGTTCTCGTCGGCGAGCTTCTTCCCGACCATGATCCCCGAGCCGTACCGGAGGTAGATGCCGCTGTCCTTCTCGAGGAGGACGGGCACGTCGGCCGGGTCCATCGCGTAGAGGGCCGCGGTCTTTGCCTCGTTCCCTACCGTGATCCGCTCGGCCCCCGCGTGGATGGGGACGACGGTATTTGCCCCGGCTGCCCTCCGGATCTCCTCGACCTGCCTCCCGGTGATCTTCAGGGTGGAGCCCGTTCCCCCGATGGCCCCGCCGGGCGCGGAGGCGATGTGGGGGGTGAT
>DATJPK010000083.1:0-5296 GCA_035506435.1 Methanomicrobiales archaeon | reverse complement strand
CCGTAGTTCTGGCAGAAGGCGCAGCGCATGTTGCACCCCGCGAGGAAGATGGTCCCGGACCCGTGCCTGCCGACGAGAGGCGGCTCCTCGCCGAAGTGGGGCCCTGAGCTCGAGACCCTCGGGAGAGAGCCACCCCTGCAGTACCCCAGCTCCCCACGGGTCCGGTCAACGTGGCACCGGCGGGGGCAGGCGGTGCAGTCCCGGAGGAGGTCGAGCGCCTGCGAGATCCGGTCCCCGATATCGCCATGTCCGGCGAGTGCGAGGTAGGACGGGTACGGAGGCATCGTGAACGCATTGCCCCAGGAGGAGATGAAGATACCATAATGAGGCGCCACGCCGAAGATCTGGTAATGTTCGACAGGCCCCGGGGGTCGCTGCCCCTGCTCGTTCTCCTGTTCCTGATCCCGCAAAGCCTGTTTGTCATCGGTGACTACATGGCGGTCGGGATCCGGTTCCCCTTGTTCCGGTTCCAGGCAGTGTACCAGTCGGTCAACACCACGGCCGGGGTGGAGACCACCCTCGTGCCGAGCATGTTCACCATCGTGAGGGAGCTCCAGTTCGTCTTCACGGGAGTCGTGGGAAGCCCCCTCGGGAAAACCGCGATTGCCACGTACATCTGGCTCGCCGGGGTGATCGTCCTCATCGCAGCCGCGGTCCTCGTTATCTCCTGGCAGGTGCTCGACAACACGGAGCATGCCCGCTATCCCGGCCCGCTCATCATCGCGACCGGGGTAATCTTCCTCGTCTGGGCCCTCGTCCAGTTCGGCCCCCTGCTCTACGGGCCGATGGGATATACCATCCCGGTCGGGGTACCATTCCTCTGGTATTCCGGCTACCAGTTCATGCAGGCGGCAAAGAAAGCTGGAGAATAGGGCCGGTCCCGGGGGCGCCGGGGCCATTTCCCACCTTTTCCGTTATTCCGACGCCTCGATCCCCCGGAGCCGGAAGCGTCCCCCCCTCCTCTCGACGATGCCCTTCTCCATCAGGCCATCGAGGAGGATCCCCGCGACGCCGGTTTCCATGCCCATGAACTCGCCGATCTCCGCGAGGGTGAGGTCATAGTGGGCGAGCGCGATGATGATGTCCAGCTCCTCGTCGCTCGAGATGAGGTCGCCGCCCTGCCGGGTCAGGTCGTCGATCTTCTGCTGGATGTCATGGTCGAGGTGCTCGAGGTTCGTGACGAGATCCTCCCTGGCCCGCATCATGCGCCTGAGAAGGGAGAGGGTGCTCTGCCAGGCGGGGGCCTCTGCGACGGCCGGCCTCCCCTGCTTCTCCCCGGATTCGAAGGAGACCCGGACCGAGATGCCCCGGGTCAGGTAGTAGTACTTCCTCCGGCGCTCGTCCAGGTAGCTCCCCAGGATGTCCATCTGCTCCATGAGGGCCAGGTGCTCGATGAGGGCCTTCGGGGAAAGCGTGAGCCGCTCCGAGAGCTCGGTGACAAAGCAGGGCTTCTGCTGGAGGAGGCTGATGATCCGCCTCCGGTTCCGGTTCCCCAGGACATCGAGGATCCGGGAGTACTCGTCACCTTCGAGCATCCTAACTAAATGTTAGGGTCGTCTCTCCAAAAAAAGATGATCCCCCTCACTCGAAGATCCGGTAGTTCGGGGCCTCGTCGGTGATCAGGATGTTGTGGGGGTGGCTCTCGGTATAGCCTGCCGTGGTGATCCGCCGGAACCGGGCCTTCTCGTGGATCTCGGCGACGGTCGCCGCCCCCACGTACCCCATCGCGGCCTTGAGGCCGCCGATCAGGAGGTAGACAACCTCGGCGATGGGCCCGGCATACGGCGTGACCCCCTCGACCCCCTCGGGAACGAACTTCGTCTTCCCGAACTCCCGGGACCTCTTCTGGAAGTACCGGTCGCTCGACTCCCCGCTGCTCATCACGCCGAGGGAGCCCATGCCCCGGTACTGCTTGTACCGCCGGCCCTTCATCACGATGATCCTCCCCGGGGACTCGTCGGTCCCGGCGAAGAGGGAGCCGATCATGACGCTGTCGGCCCCGGCGGCGATCGCCTTCGCGATGTCCCCCGAGTACCGGATGCCCCCGTCGGCGATGACCGGGACCTCCCGCTCGTGGGCCACCTCGGCCACCTCTGCGACGGCGGTGACCTGGGGCACCCCGACCCCTGCGACGATCCGGGTCGTGCAGATGGAGCCCGGGCCGATCCCGACCTTCAGCCCGTCGACGTGGCCGGCAAGGTCCTCGGCCGCGGCCCTCGTCGCGATGTTCCCCGCGACCACGTCGATCTCGAGGCTGCCCCGGATCTCCTTCACCGCCTCGACCACCCTCAGGTTATGCCCGTGTGCGCAGTCCACCACGACGGCATCGGCCCCTGCGTCGGCGAGCATCCCGGCCCGCTTGAAGTCGAAGGGGCCGACCGCCGCGGCGACCCGGAGGTTCCCCTGCCGGTCCCGGTTCGCCTCGGGGTACTGGTGCTTGTGCAGGATGTCCTGCATCGTGATGATCCCGACGAGGGTGCCGGCCTTCCCGACGACAGGGAGCCGCTCCACCTTCCGGTCGTACATGATCCCGAGGGCCTCCTCCGTCGTGATGGTCTCGGAGGCGGTGATGGGCTTCCTCGTCATGAACTGCTGGATGTTCTCGGTGCCCCGCCGCTTCGCGATCCCGCGGATGTCCCGCCGGCTCACGATGCCGCAGATCCGCTTCCCCTTCATCACGGGGATCCCGCTGATCTGGTGCTCGTTCATGAGCCGCTCGACGTCGGCGACGGTCGCGTCGGTCCCGACGGTGATTACGTTCCGCTGGATGAGGTCCTCGGCATGCTTCACCGCCCGGACCTCGGCTGCCTCCCGCTCGGCGGACATGTTCCGGTGGATGACCCCGATCCCGCCCTCGTGGGCGAGGGCGATCGCGACCGACGACTCGGTCACGGTGTCCATCGCCGCAGAAACGAGCGGGATGTTCAGGGGGATGGATCTGGAAAACCGGGAGCGGACGTCTGCCTGGTCCGGCTCCGTCGAGGAGGCGGCCGGCTCCAGCAGCACGTCGTCGAAGGTGATGGCAAGGGGCATTGCGAGTTTTTCGAGAAACATTGGTATCACCCGATCATGCGGAGGGCCTTCTCCACGAGGGCAGGCTCGATGGTGGCCGACCGGTCTCCGCCGCAGACCATGCCCCGGACCCCGATGATGTCCGGGTTGATCCGTTTCAGGACGGCGATATCCTCGAACCGGAGGGAGCCGGCGAGGGCGGTGCGCAGGCCGGAATCGCGGTTCGCGAGGGTGTAGTCGGTGAGGGTGCCCTCGTCCATGAACTCGAAGGTGCTCCTCCCGTCCTTCAGGCCGGTGTCGATCATGGCCACGTCGGCGCCCGCCTCGGCGGCGAGGGCTGCGGCCTCGAAGGGGTTGATGGTCCCGAGCCTGACCGAATCGGCATAGGCGGCGATGACCACCGACTTCTCCGGGAACTCCCCCTTCACGGCCCGCACGACCGCCCCGATGAGCTCGAGGGCCCGGTCCCGGCCGCTGAACATGAGGCCGACCTTCACATAATCGGCACCGGCACAGGCGGCGCCGTACGCCGCGAGGGCGGCCCCCCCGGGCCGGTAGTCGAAGTCGCCGATGGCGGCGCTCACCGGCTTTTCGGTCATGCCCTTCACCGCCCGGATGATCCAGGGGAAGTTCGCCCCGAGGGATCCCTCTGCCGGCCTCTTCACGTCGATGATGTCAGCGGCAAGCGATCGGGTCGCCTCCTCGATACTGCGCGGGCTGACAAGCAGGAACATGGAAGATGGTGGTACGTCACTGGTAATAGAAGTACTGTTTCCGGAGCCGGGGAATCCCCCGGTACCGGAAGACGCAGGCGGGACCCCGCCCCACGGCCTTCAGAGCGCCGGCCCGGCCTTCTTCTCAGCCGCCTTCACCGCGACGGCGAAACCGATCCCCACGATGGCGAGGATGAGCACGGGGATCTTCAGGTCCCCAAGGACACTGGCGAAGGGGTGGAGGAACTCCGCGAGGTATCCCGCGAAGTAGGCAACCGAGAAGGCGGGCATGTAGTTCGCGAAGTCGAGGATGGCGACGATGGTCGCGAGCACGATCACGAAGATGATGAGGGGCTCAATGGCATCGAAGAGGGTTGCCATCAGGATAGCCCCGATGGCCGCCCCGCATACGAGCTCGATGGCGACGAGGAGGACTCCCTTTGCGGTGATCGCGGGCATGATCAAACCTCCGGGTATCAATCTCCTTTCATATATCGTTTCCCCCGGGCCCTCACCATTCATATCCTTTCAGGGTTCACCCCTTCCCATGGACCTCATCCTTGCCCTCGACCTCATGGGGGGGAACGTTGTCCATGGCGCGAAGGGAGAGCGGGCGACCTACCGCCCCCTCCGCCTGCCGGGGGTCCCGTCGCCTGCGCCGGAGGAGGTCGTCTCTGCCCTCTCGCCGAAGTACCTTTACATCGCCGACCTGGACCGGATCATGGGATCGGGCGAGCATGACCGGGCCATCCGTGTATGCTCCCGGCTCGTCGGGCGATCCTACGTGGACCGCGGGATCCGGTCACCGGCAGACTTCCTCGGAGGGGAGAACCTGGTGAACATCGTCGGGACCGAGACCGGCGGGGCAGACCTTGGCCGGTACCCCGGGGGGTTCCTGTCGGTGGACGTGAAAGGGGGACGGGTCATCCCCCGGGGGGAGGACCCGCGGGAGATCCTCTCGATGGCAGGAGACTGGGCGTTCGAGGGGTGCATCTTCCTGAACCTCGGGAACGTCGGGACGGGCGCCGGCCTCCCGGCCGATCTCGGGGAGCTCCGCGCCGCCTGTGAACAGAGGCTCTTTTACGGCGGAGGGGTGGGCTCCGTGGAAGACCTGGAACGGCTGCGGGACGCGGGGTTCGACGGGGCAATCGTTGCCACCGGTGTGCACCGGGGGACGATCCCTCTCGAATGGGTGAGGCGGGGGTCGCCGTGCTGATCACCATCGAGGGGATCGACGGGAGCGGGAAGAGCACCCTCGTCTCGGCGCTCCGGGAGTCCCTCCGGGACCTTGACCCGGTCGTTACGAGGGAACCCGGGGCGACCTGGGTGGGGGAGTCGGTGAGGCGGGCCATCGCCGAGCGGGTGGACCCGGTGACCGAGGCCCTCCTCTTCGTCGCCGATCACGCGGCCCACCTCGACACGGTGGTCCGGCCCGCCCTCGCCGGCGGGAGGCTTGTCATCTCGGACCGGTACACCGACAGCCGGTACGCCTACCAGGGCGCGATGCTCGAGGGGAAGGTCCCTGACCCGCTGGCATGGTTACGGGCGCTCCACGACGGCTGGACCATCCC
>DATJPK010000082.1:0-2210 GCA_035506435.1 Methanomicrobiales archaeon | reverse complement strand
GAGGGAGAGCCCCTCGGCAGACTTGCCGCGGGAGGTGGTATAGCTTCCCGAGCTGTACAGGTCGTTCGCGTTCGAGATGGCCTGGGCGGAGAGGTCCCGCTTGTTGATGATGGCGACGAGCCGGGAATCGGTGGTCTTGATACTGTCGTTCACCGTGAACTCGTTGATGAGCCCGTCCACCGAGGAGAGCATCGTCTTTGCCTGCTGGAGGGACTGGTCGGCCCATGCCTGCTCGAGGGCAGCCTCGGCGGCGTCGATGTCGGTCTGGGCTGTGGCGAGGAGGCCCGCGACATCCGAGGGGGACGTGCTGACCTTCACGGCGGCAGACTCGATGGCAGAGCTTGCGTCGGTGTATTTGGCCTGTGCAGCGCTCACGTCAACCGGAGGGTTCATCGCATTTTTCGCGTCGATGTCGGCCTTCAGGGTGGCGAGCTTCGCCCTCATCCCGTCGATCTGGGTCTGCAGGGCCCCCGTGTTGACGACCGTCCCGTTCACGTACACGGCCGCACCGACCTGGTCGGACGACTCGTCGAGCTCCTGGACCCGGACCAGGTTGATGTTCCCGCTCGTGAAGGAGGAGGGCACCGTCCCTTCGGTCATCGAGAACTTGAGGGCCACGGACTGGTAATTGCTCGTCGGGTACGCAAGATCATACCCGCCAATCGTCGCATGCTTCCCTGCAAAGGTCCGGGCAGGGTTCTCGATGCCGTTGATGATGATGTTCACCTCCCACTTGGCGTCATCGAGCTGGGTGTAGAACTCCACGGAATCGTCCGGGTTGAAGGTCTGGTCCCCGCTCGTGGGCAGGTTGATGGTCCCGGCCACCTCGGAGATGACATCGCCGGGCTTGAGGGCATTCACCTGGGTCGGTGACGTCGTAATCCCGCTGCTCGTTATCGCAGCACATGCCTGCGCGAGAGAGAGAACTACCACAACAGAAAGCAGAAAAACTGATAAATGCTTCATACTCCTCCTCACTCAAAGAGCGGCTCGATGTCCTCGTCAAAGAGGGAGACCCGCTTCTCCTTTGCCTTCACGGCATCCTCCTTCGTCTCCTTCGCGATCTCCAGGAGCTCCCGGATCCGGGGGGCGTTCCCCACGGTCGCGAGGACCACGACCGCCGCGATATAGTTCGAGTCCACCGGGTAGTCCCCTCCGCGGACCTCGATCCCGGCAATGTTCTCCTCGACCCAGCTCTTGGACTTCTCGACTCCCTTCCGGTCCATCTCCTCGGGCGGGCCCGCGATGAGAACGAGGGCACGCTCGGCCGAGGAATAGTCGCAGGGGAGCGTGAGCCTGCCGAGCATGGCACGCCGGACGAGGGCGATGATCTTCGCGGACTTGTCCTCCCCGAGGAGCACCTCCTCGGTGGGCTCCTTCTTGCCCGTCGCCGCCGTCTGGATGGTCTCCTTCAGGCCGCCGAAGATGCCCTTCTTCTGCTTGGTCCGCCTGGACATGACCTCGGTGATGGCGTACCCGACGCTCGTGATCCCCCCGCCCCTCAACGTATTGATAATCTCGCTCGAGTCGACGACCATCTCACCGACGCCCATCTTCGTGACCTCGCCAGCACGGAAGAGGACCCCGAACCGGCGGACGATCTCGTCGTTCAGGCGCTCGTACGCCGATTTGATGCTCTCCCCCTCGTTCTTCCAGGCCGAGTTGTCGAACAGGAATGTGCTGTCCACCTCGTTCACGAGGGTGGAGAGGCTCCGGGCGGCGTTGTAGGAATAGAGCCGGCCCTCCTCGGGCGCGGGGAGGATCCCGAGGGCGTAGACCGGTTCCCGGTAGATCCTTTTTAAGGCCCGGGCGAGGACCGGCGAGCCCCCGGAACCGGTCCCTCCACCGAGGCCGGCGATGATGACGAAGGCGTCGATGTCATGGGTCCCCCGGGAGTCGATGGCATTGATGATGCTGTCGATCTCGTCGGAGGTGACCTTTGCCCCCGTGACATTGTCCGTCCCCACGCCATGGCCCTTCACCATGGTCTGGCCGATGAGGATCCGGTCGCGGAGGCCGATGTTTTTCAGGCCCATCAGGTCCGTCCGTGCCGTGTTTACGGAAATGGCCCGGAAATTCTGGGCGGCCATCTTTTTGTCCTGCTCTATGAACATATCAGCTATTTTGCCGCCCGCCTGACCAAAGCCAATGAAAAATACCCGCATTAAATGACACCAACCAGCAGGAAGCCAGTTTCCGAGAGCTCAATT
>DATJPK010000081.1:0-5827 GCA_035506435.1 Methanomicrobiales archaeon | reverse complement strand
CCAGAAGGCCGAGCCGCAGGCGGTGCAGACCCTCCGCTCGAGCCCGTGATCCCGGAAATAATCGAGCTGGTATTCATCCTCGAGCATATCGCACCTTCAGCGCTCCTGGTCCCTTCTGATGAAGGAGCCCATGTCGCACCTCTCTTTACCAATCTTCGCGGCGTTCCGATAAAAACTTCATGTCTCGCCCTGCTGCTCCTTCCACGAGTCCTGGTACCAGAGGGCGAACTCCTCGTAGCACCCTGTCAGGGCCGCGATTCTCACGGCGAGGACGTGGGCACACTCCCCCCTCCGCCGGAAGAGGGCGTCCACGCAGGAGCAGAACTCGTCCTCTACGACGTGCTCCTCTGAGGTCCCTACCACGACGAAGAAGTCCAGGTACTTCTTCACCCTCCCCTCGTCCACGATCTCGAGTGCCTTTTTCCCCCGCGGGCCGTACCGCTCCCCGATGAGGCTCCTGATCTCCGGGGTGAGCTTCCTCTCCCGTTCGAGCATCTTCCAGGGGTCGGTCATGGGAGGGGGCTGACCTCTGGCGGGTCATCGATGAACTCCCACCCCATCCGGTCTGCAAGCCGCCGCATCCCGGGCGCCTCGAGCGCATAATGGGTGGCCTCGATGCAGGGAATGGGAATGGAGCGGGCGACGTGGTGCTTCATCTCGGCCGAGAGGAAGGCCCTCGCTCCTCTCCTGGCAGTCTCTTCGATCCTGACAAGGTCGAAGCCGGATCCCCCGACCACCGCGAGCCGGGCGATCTTCCCTGCTCTCCCCCAGAGCCTGACCGGTCCACCGATACGCCTCGCGATCTCCCTCGCATCGAGGCCACAGTCCCCGACGACCCCGAGGTCCAGGGGTTCGGTATTCCGGAGGCCGAGGAGTTCGGCGAGCGTGTCGTTGATCCCGCCGGGGGCGCGGTCGAAGTTCGTGTGCATGACGTAGAGGTTCACGTTGCCCGTGAGGAGGGGTGCGACGAGGCGTGCCAGCGGGCCCGTGAGCGAGGTGACCGGCTCATAGAGCGGGGTGTGGTGCACGACGAGCATCCCCGCGCCTGCCTGTATCGTCCGGGCAACGACCTTCGGGGTAACATCGAGGGCAACACAGGTTCCCCCGACATCGCCCGTCCCCTCTATGACGAGACCGATGCGGCCCGCGTCCTCCGGGTCGGCGAGGCCGGGCGGGGCCAGCCGCTCGAGTTCCCGGACGAGGTCCTCCCGCCGCATACCTACCGGTGTGCCGTGGTGGCATATATCGGCATTTATTACTCTGGATAATACGAAACCTTAATTATTATTCATAAGAAAGATGACAGGCATGGAGAAGTCCATCGAGCTGATCAACACCCGGATCCGCGAGGGGAACGCACGCGTGGTCACGGCGGAGGAGATGCCCGGGATCGTCGCCGAGCTGGGCGAAGAGGGTGCGCTCGCCGAAGTGGACGTGGTCACCACCGGCACATTCGGGGCGATGTGCTCGACGGGGGCGTTCCTGAACTTCGGCCATGCCGACCCCCCGATCCGGATGTCGCAGGTGTTCCTGAACGACGTGGAGGCGTATGGCGGCGTCGCGGCGGTGGACGCGTACATCGGGGCGACCCAGCAGTCCGTCACCCGGGGCATGGAGTACGGCGGCGCCCACGTGATGGAGGACTTTGTCGCGGGGAGAAGGGTGGAACTCCGGGCGACCTCTGCGGGGACGGACTGTTACCCCCGCCGGGAGCTCACCACCGAACTCATCCTCGATGACCTGAACCAGGCCATCATGGTGAACCCGCGGAACGCGTACCAGCGGTACAACGCGGCAACAAACTCCACCGACCGGACGCTCCACACCTACATGGGGATGCTCCTCCCGTCGTTCGGGAACATCACCTACTCGGGGGCGGGGGTCCTCTCCCCCCTCTCGAACGACCCGATCTTCCATGTCATCGGGAGCGGGGTCCCCATCTTCCTCGCGGGGGCACCGGGCATGATCATCGGCGAGGGGACCCAGCACTCGCCGGGAAAGGGCTTCGGGACCCTCATGGTAACGGCGGACATGAAGGAGATGTCCCAGGAGTACCTCAGGGCGGCGACGATGACCGGCTACGGGGTCACCATGTATATCGGGGTAGGGGTCCCCCTCCCGGTCATCGACCTCGACGTCGTGCGGTCGACGGCGGTACGGGACGAGGATATCCGGGTCCAGGTCATCGACTACGGCATCCCGTCCCGGGACCGGCCTGCCATCCGGGAGGTCTCCTATGCCGACCTGAAGAACGGCGAGGTTGAGCTCCGCGGGGAGATGGTGAAGACCTCATCCCTCTCGAGCTTCAGGAGGGCGCGGGGTGTTGCCCGCGAGCTGAAGGGATGGGTGGAGTCCGGAAAGATGACGGTGGCCCTCCCCACCCGGCGGATCGACCCGAAGAAGCTCGCACGGCCCATGCGCGAGACGGCGAGGGCGCCCCGGGTGCAGGACATCATGGACCGGAACATCCCCTCGGTCGGCGACGGCGAGGACATCCAGGAGGCGGCCCGGAGGCTTCTCAAGGGGGACACGAACCACCTCGTGGTGACCGACCCCGACGGGAAGCTCGTCGGGATCATCACCACCTACGACCTCTCGAAGGCCATCGCCCGGCCCGGGAGGGCGAAACAGGTGAAGGACATCATGACGCGAAAGGTGATCACGACGACCCCCGACGAGCACGTGGACATCGTGGCCAGGAAGCTCGAGCAGCACAACGTGAGCGCCCTCCCCGTCGTGGACCGGGCGGGGAAGGTCCTCGGGATGCTCACGGCCATCGACCTCGGGAAGCTCTTCGGCGGGAGGTGGCTGAAATGAAGCTCCTGGTCACCTTCTCCCGGCGCAAGGGCTACGAGCCGATCATCGCCAAGGCGGTGAAGGAAACGGGAGTCCTCATCCGGGTGGACCGGGCGCACATCGACTCCTCGGGAGGCGAGGTCCTCATCGACGTCCCCGAGGAGAGCTGCCGGCTCGTCTCCGAAAAGATGGGGTCCCTCGGGGCGGTGGTGAAGGTCCTCGAGCACCCCGTCGTCAGGAACGAGGAGGAGTGCGTGGACTGCGGGGCCTGCGTGAGCGTCTGCCCGCGCGAGGTCTTCACCTTCGACGGGGAGTGGCGGCTCGTCATGGAGGTGGAGAAGTGCGTCCTCTGCGGGAAGTGCATCGAGGCCTGCCCGCACGACGCCCTCTCACAGCAGGTGCCGGGCTGAACCCTTCTTTTCTTCACCTTGCAATCTCACCATGACCCTCCGGTTCAATGGGAGGACAGGAAGGGCGGGGTGCGGGGAGCCGGATCATGCCGGAACCGGCCCATTGGATGAAAAAGGGCACCCGGGTCAGCCCAGGGAGAAGGAATCTCCTCCCTGGAGGACCCAGTATGCAGATCCGAGCCCGCTGAACCGGCCGCTTACCTTCAGGTCGGACTGTTTCGCGTCCTTCGGGACTTCGAAAATGATGAAACCGTCCCACGCGTTCCCTTTGCCAGGCTCGAGGTTGGGGAGGGCATGTAACTCCCGCTTCAGGGTTATCGAGTTTGTCACCCACATGTACCCGAAGGGGACCACGTACCCGGTTTTGAACAGGTTCGAATATGGCTGCAACTCGGAGATCTGGTGGCGATCAACGGTCGCCGGGAATGTCGTCCCGTTGTACTCGAGGGTGAAATGGGTATAGTCGAACCCGTCGAGGGGTATGACGTTCGGGACCGAGTCATCTATCCAGGTATTGAGAAAGATGAACAGGAACCGTGAACCCGGGGCCGGGTCAACCGGCAGGTAGCGGGTGGCGACGGTATCCCAGTACAGGTAGGAATCACGGAACTGGTAGCGGTAGGCCGTGATATATACCCGTATGGCTGTCTTGTTATCCTTTGACACCCTGGAAATGTTGTACCATTCGTTCATGTAAAACCCGCCGCTTGCGTGGAGAGCCTCGGCAGGAGATACCGTGGGAGTTGGCATGGGGGTGGTGATTTCGACAGGCGCGGTGCTCACGGGCGGCGGGGCGGTCGTCGAGACGGGGGAGGGGGTCGGGGTGACCGGTGGTGAACCGGACGTGCAGCCGCAGACCATGGCAAGAGTGAGCAACAGAAGACACACGAGGACGAACTGGAGGCGCATCTTTCGATCGATGAATACTCTATGTTCTTTGTATATATGGTGTCAAGGTCCGGGAAAGGGGGCGCAGGTGCCCGGCTGCCATGGTCCTGAAAGGGAACCTACTCTCTCTCCACGAAGGTTCCTGGGTATCCGCGGGGCCCTCGTCCCGTCGCCAGTGGATGGTTATACCCCCGGGGCGTCCACCCACCGCGACAGGCTGCCCATCCGCCTGAAGGCTTCGATCATGGGGAGCCGGATGTCCGAACGGCTGGCGTTCCGGTAGAACCTCCACCGGTCCCTGATCCTCGGCCCGCGTCTGCCTGCGGGCGACAGGAGGTAGTCGAGGGTTTCCCGCTCCCTCCTCATCCAGGCGAACCGGGCGAGGACGGACCGGGCATAGGCCTCCGGGTCCAGCCAGTTATCGGCGAGCAGGCGGGCGCACTCCAGGGAATACACGACACCTTCTCCCGTGAAAGGCGATACCGTCCCGACGGACTCACCGACCCCGATGACCAGCTGGGGGTCGCTGCCATCCCGGTTTCGCCACGAGTATACCGGGGTGGAATAGTACGGGGAGGCGACCCGGACCGACCCATGGCACCCGCAGAGGCGTGTGAAGGAAAACCGCCCCGAGGATTCGCGGTAAAACCGGTCGAGGATGCTCCCGTGCCCGGCGAAGCCGATTCCACCGACGCCGATGTGGTATTCGTCCCTGCCGAGCGGGAAGATCCAGAGGTACCCGAGCCCGGGGACGTCGTTTCCAAACACCCCCGCCCCGATTCGCCCGGTGCCGTCCTTTGCTTCGACCGCGACCCGGTGCTGCATCGTCGGCAGGGTCAGGTCTGACCGGCACGGGGGAAGGAACGAACGCGCGATCCCGGTCGCGTCCACCACGACGTCATAGTCCCCTGCCTTTTCAGGCGGCAGGTTGAACCGGTTCAGCTTCCCTCCGAAAGCGAGGTCCCGGACCAGGCGGGGCTTGTCGAGGGTGAAAAGGGGGGTCCCGGCGACGAGGCCGTCGAAATTCATGGATGACATGGACTCGAGCCGGTACTCGTCAAGGTCGAGCCCGACTTCCGCGAGATAGGGACGTATCCCCTCGGGCGCCCCCCACCCGCACGAGCGGCACCCGCACCGCGTGGCATGGTCCATGCCGTCGTAGAGGTCCGGCTGGATCCCCTGTTCCCCGAGGAGCCGTGCGAGGTAGCCCCCGGCGATCCCTGCCCCGGCGATGGCAACCTTCATCCGATCCTCCCGAATGCAAAGAGGACGGCGGTGATGGCAACCGCGTGGACGAGCGACGCCCCGACCTGCTGGAGCATGAGCCGGTTTGCCGCGAGCTCGAAGTCGGGAAAAACGGACCAGAGGGCACGGGTGCAGAGCTGGTCGATCCGTGCCCCGTGGACCGTGTTGATCCCCGCGATCAGGGCCGTGGTAAGGACCAGCAGGTAGGCGAGCTCCAGGTTCCCCAGGATGAGGAACAGGGGATAGAACGCGAGCACGGACGCGAGGAGGGTGACGGTTCCGTAGATGGTCGAGTGGGGGGCCTCCGGGTGTCGCACCGAGGAGGTGGTTTTCCCGCCCAGCCGGTCGGAGTTCACATCGCGGCGCATCATCGACACGGCAAAACAGGTTACCGTGAGCCCGTGCAGGAGGGAGAGGACCAGGGCAAGGAGCGAAAAGATGCCGGTCGCGGCATAGACGAGGGTCACCGTGACCCCGACGACCAGCCA
>DATJPK010000080.1:0-8397 GCA_035506435.1 Methanomicrobiales archaeon | reverse complement strand
CCCGTCGACCCTCTTCGGGCAGTGGAAGGGTGACGCGTACCAGGAGAAGCTCCAGTGGGACGCGTTCCGCAACTTCCTCTCCGACCTTGCCCGGATGAAGGAGTACGGCACCCAGGACATCGCCATGTGGGGGGAGTGGCTCGTGTTCGGGACGGCCCTCGGGGTGGGTGACAAGGTCGCCCAGGCGATGAAGGAGCTCAACATCCGGATTCCCGAGATGTTCGTCGCCCCCGCTCTCTACCTGGGGTTCATGCCCATTGCCCATTTCGCCCCGCCGTCAAGGGGGGGCGGTGGCGGGTTCCACGGCGGCGGAGGCTTCGGAGGCGGTGGCGGGTTCGGTGGAGGCGGGGCCGGGGGGAGGTGAACCCTCCGGCCACCGCTGGCTTACCCGGGCAGGCTCGTGCCCGTTGAAATTCTCTTTTTTTATCCGGAAACAACGCCACCCGCGAGGAGCAGGAAGTAGATCCCGATCAGGACGATGATGGCCCCGATGATCCGGTTGGCCAGCTCGCTGCTTATCCGGGTGTACTCCTTCACCTTCTGACCGAGGGCGCCACCGACGGACGCGATCAGGACCAGCGGGATGGTGAGACCTGCCCCATAGATGAACAGGGTGACCACGCCCTGGAGCACGGTCTGGGAGAGGGCGACGTAGGTAAGGACGATGATGAGCATCGGCGCCCCTCTCCCGATGGTGAGCGCCCCGAAGGAAATGCCGACGAGGAGCGAGCCGGGAATGGTCGGGGAGGCGGGCGCCCGGAGCCGGGCGAGGAGGTTCCACGCCGGGAGACTATAGAACCCGAGGAGCTGGAGCCCCATGAGGACGAGGATCACCCCGCCGATGGCATAGGCGACGGGAGCGGAGAGGAAGGCGAGGTACTTCCCGATGAATCCCGCGATGGCCCCGAGGGGGAGGAACACGAGGATGGTCCCGAGGGAAAAGGCGAGGGCGAGCCCCAGGACCCGGAGGACCGGGACCTTCTCCCTCCCGACGCTCAGGTACCCGATGAGCCCGAGGCAGACGACGCTGTTGCAGGGGCAGATTCCGGCGATAAGGCCGAAGACGAAGATCCCGATCGCCGATGGCTCCAGTGCTGCGACCATCCTGTCCTCTTCACCCTCCCTTCACGGCAGGTTCCCGTCGCCCATACACTCCTGCTGCCGCTCCTCGCTCATCTGGATGAGGATGTCGAAGATCTTCTGGACCGAGACGGGGTCCACCTTGGACTCCACGGCCCGGTCGAAGGCCCGGGCAAGGACCCGCTCCCGCTGGCCGGGGTCCCGTATGGGGATCCCGTCCCTGAACTTCAGCTGGGCCATCTCCCCCGCGAGGCCCTGCCTCTCGGCGACGAGCGTGATGATGCGGGCATCGATCCTGTCTATCCTGTCCCGCACGGACGCAAGACTCATACCGGGATCATGGGGCGGGAGAGATATACAGCTTCCGCGAAGAGAAGGCATTCCGAAGGAAGGACTTCTGGAGAAAAGCCGTGAGGTTTCTTGAAGAGAAGGCTACCCGTAAGGGAAGACTTCCCGAGAGACGCCCGTCCGCGAGGAAGGACGTTTCGAGTGGAAGTGCTTTCATCAGAAAGACCTTCTCCCCCGGGCAAAGGGAATATCAGCGGGGACGTCGACCTTTCTCTTGCATGCTGGAACGGATCCCCCCACGGGAGTGGCGCGACCTCGGCATTGCCTGGTTCGCCATCACCCTCGCCTTCACCGTCGTCTTCCTCAGGAGCGGGGTCACCCCCGGTGCCTTCATCCTCGTCTTCGGGGTCTCGGCGGTGACCGTGGGGGTCGGGTTCATTCTCCACGAGCTCGCCCACAAGTTCACGGCCATCAGGTACGGGTACTGGGCGGAGTTCCGGAAAGACAACCTGATGCTCCTCGTCGCGGTCGCGTTTGCCGCTCTCGTCGGGGTGGTCTTCGCGGCGCCCGGGGCGACCATGATCTACGGCACCACCCTGTCCCGGCGGGAGAACGGGTTGATCTCCGTCGCGGGGCCGGCCACGAACCTCCTCCTCACCCTTCCCTTCATCGGCCTCGCCGTGGCCGGGGGCGGGCTCCTGTCGGTGATCGGGATGATAGGCTGGAAAGTGAACGCCATGCTCGCCTCCTTCAACCTGCTCCCGGTGGGTGGCCTTGACGGGAAAAAGGTCCTCGGCTGGAACGCCGTGGCCTTCGTCCTCCTCATAGTCGCCGCCTTCGGGCTCCTCGGTCTCTCCTATATCGCCCCGTTTACGGCCTGATCCCCCTCCTTACCCTTTTTCAGCCCGGCCACCGTTGCCACGATCTTCCCGCCCTTTTCCCGCGCCTCGGCAAGCGCCGTCGGGTGGTTCCGGATCCCCTTCCACCGGTCCATGTCGTTTGCGATGATGTTGTCATGGTATTCGAAGCCCATGATATCGAAAAAGGCGGTCATGCTCGGGAAGGCCGAGGAGAACACGTTTTCCCAGCCTGTCCCCGCCGTCGAGATGAACACACCCTTGTGCCGGCGGATATGCTCGCGGGTGAAGTACTGCGTCTTCAGGATGTACTTCCGCGCCCAGAGGTACTGGGCACGGTCCAGGAACCCCTTTGTCTCGGCGGTGATACCCATCGTGTAGATGGGCGAGGCAAGGGCGAGGACGTCCATCGTGAGGATCCGGTCAAAGAGGGGGATGAGGTCGTCCTCGATAATACAGACCCCGTCCTTGTGGCAGGCATTGCACCCCTTGCAGGGGTCGTAGGAGATGGACCGGAGCACCACCTTGTCCACCTCCCCGCCTGCCTCCTTCGCCCCGTCGAGGAAGGCGTCGAGGAGCGTCTCGGTGTTCCCGTGCCGGTGGGGGCTTCCCGAGATGCCGATGACCTTCACGGGTTCCTGGTCCATCCGGCTCACCGGTTCATCTCGCGGAGGCGTTCGACCGCTCTCTTACCGGTGGCCCGGGCCTCGTCCCGTGCGGTCGGGTGGGTCTCTACCTCACCCGCCTTGTCTACCCCCCGGACGAGCAGGTAGAGGATGTCCTTATCCTTTACCTCGGTCACGTGGAAGAAGCACTTGATGGACATCTTTGCACCGTCGAAGACAATGTCCCAGTTCTGCCCCGCTGAAGCGATGAAGATACCGAGGCGCTTCCCGAGGCGTTCCGGCGGGACGACGGGGAGCTTCAGGACGTACTTCCGGGACCGGAAGACCTGTGAACGGTCGATGAGCGCCTTCCCTTCGGCGCAGATGCCAAGGCAGTAGATCGGGGACGCGAAGATCATGCAGTCGGCAGCGATGATCTTGTCGTGGAGGACGTCCATGTCGTCCCGCTGGACGCACCGGTTCAGGACCTCGCAGGCGTTGCAGCCCCGGCAGGGGTTGACCGTGACCTCGCCGAGGGCAACCTTCTCGATCACGACGTCGGGCTCTTCCGCCATCGAGGCGAGCACCCAGTCGAGGAGGGTCTCGGAGTTCCCGTGCCGCCGCGGGCCCGTCGCAAAGGCGAGGATCTTGAAGGCCATGACTCATGCTTCATCCTGCGGAGTTAAAAAAGCTAGAGCTTGGATCGGGGCGAAACATTCACCTGAATGAGATACCTACCTCCCTCACCATGGGAGAGGAGGACAGGGAGAACCATCCGGCCACCGGCGAAGATGCGGGGTGGAACCACCTCCTCTCGCTGCTCTCCGACGAGGACCCGTCCCGGCGGTGGAAGGCCGCCGAGGGCCTCGCCCGGTCCGGGGACCCGCGGGCGCTCGGCCCTCTCGTCCAGCTCCTGAAGGACCGCGACTGGCGGGTGCGGCGGAAGGCGGCCTGGGCCTTGGGCGAGCTTGGCGATCCCCGGGCGGTCATTCCGCTCCGGCGGGCCATGCTCAACGAGATGGACTCGGTGAAGGAGATGATCGAAGAGGCGATGCAGACCATCGCGAGGAAAAGCCACGGTGGCGAGGCCTGGGTGAACCCGTGGGAAAATGAACGGGGAAATTGAGATCAGATCTTCTTAAAGCAGAGGTACCATTCCCTGCAGTCAAGCCCCTCCGAGAGGCGTTTCTCCAGGTCGGCCGTGGTCTTCGGCGCGGGGACCACGACCTTGTCCCCCGGCTGCCAGTTGGCAGGCGTCGATACCTTGTACTTGTCGACGGTCTGGAGCGCCTTCACGAGCCGGAGGATCTCGGGCATGAACCGCCCGTTCTGGAGCGGGTAGTAGATCATCGCCCTCATGATCCCCTTGTCGTCGATGAAGAAGACACAGCGGACCGCTGCCGTGGTGGACTGCCCGGGGTGGATCATCCCGTACCGCTTCGCGACCTTCATGGTGAGGTCGGCGATAATCGGGAAGGGGATGGTCACGCCCATCTTCTCCCTGATGTTCCTTACCCAGGCGAGGTGCGCCGAGATGCTGTCCACCGAAAGGCCGATCAACTGGACGTTCAGGGCCCTGAGCTCGTCATGGATCGCCGCAAAGGCGAGGAACTCCGTGGTGCAGACCGGGGTAAAGTCCGCGGGGTGGGAGAAGAGCACCACCCACTTTCCCTTCAGGGACGAGAGCGATATCGGCCCCTGGGTGGTGTCAGCCTCGAAGTCCGGGGCCGGCTCCCCGATGACGGGGAGGGTGACGGCCTCGTCGGCCATGGATCAGTCCCGCCCCATGATGTCGTCCATCGCCGCCCTGCCGTAGACGTAGGCGGGCATCCCGGAGAGGAGGAAGGTGACCCGGAGGGCCTCCTCGATCTCGTCCGGGGAAACCCCGAGGCGCTTTGCCCCGGCGAGCTGGGCCTTCACCGCATGCTGGTCCCTGAGGGCCGCCGCGATGGCGATGGCGAGGATCTTCTTCGTCTTCCGGGAGAGGGCGCCGTCGTCCCAGATGTGCTGGTCAAAGGCGAGGATCGCCTCGTGCATGTCCGGCTGGGTCTTCATCAGTTCCACGAAAAAGACCGGGACCTTGCCGATCTTCTTCTCCAGCTCCTTCATGCCCTTCGTGTTCGCGCTGCCTTTCTTCCCAAGATTGATCTTTGTCGTTTTTCTCACTGCCATATCCTCACTTCCTCTGCACCATCGGCTCGCCGCAGCAGACCAGTTCGCCGCCGCCGACCGCCGTCACTTCGACCACGTTCCCGCAGATCATGCACTCGAAGACCTGCCCGACCGCCGAGACGTTCACCATACGGACCATCCTTCCCGAGAGGTCATTTCTTCAGCACCATCGGTTCGCCGTGGCAGACGAGCTCGCCGCCGCCGGCCTCCCTGACGAGGACCGTGTTCCCGCAGACCGGGCACACATAGACCTCTCCCGCTTCCCTGACGTTTACCATGGTTTCCCCCTTTTTCCGAGCCTCCGCTCACCAGTGGAGAGTACAGGTCCGGAGGCTATAAAAAGGTGATTACTTCAGGTATTCCCTCTTCTTGGGCGGGTTCTTGACGTCCTCGGGGGTCTTGATATCGGGGCGCATGGCGACCATCGGGAAGCAGTTGTACTCCTCGCAGGCGCACATCGGGCACTTCTTCAGCTCCTTGTCCCTCGAGGAGAGCTCGAACTCGTACCCGCAGTCGATGCAGACGTACTTCCCCGGCTCCCCCTTGGACCCGGCCTTTGCTGGCTTCGACTTCTCTTTCGCCATAGGATTACCTCTCTCTTTCTTGATGCGTATTGTTATTTATCGGTTTCTAAAAAACGGATTCCTGCCCGGAAATGAAAGAAGGGTTTAACACCTGCGAAGGGGATGGTCAGGGGTATGGGAAAGAAGGTCATCGCCCTCCTCGGTAGCCCCCTCCCTGCCGGGAACACCGCGGCCCTCCTGGACCAGGCAATCAGGGGGGCAGAGGACTCCGGGGCAACGGTCGAAAAGATCGTGGTCCCGTTCCTCGACTTCGAGCCCTGCCAGGAGATCCTTTTTTGCCGGGACCACGAGGGATGCCAGATGGAGGATGAGCTTACCCCCCTGTACCAGAAGTTCCGCGACCTCGACGGCCTTATCATCGCGACCCCGATCATGACGATGGGCATCCCGGGAAAGCTCAAGTCTCTCATGGACCGGTTCCAGGTCTTCTTCATGGCAAAGTACATGCGGAAAAAGTCCCTTGTCCCGAAGGAGAAACGGGGTGCGAGGCTCTGCCTCCTCATTGCCATCTCGGGGATGAAGATCCCGACGGTCTTTGACGGGGCGAAGGCGACGGTGGCGGCCTTTCTCGACATCATCGACTGCCGGCCTGCCGGGGAAATCCTTGTTCCGGATATGGATACCATCAGGGACATCCACACCCGGCCCGATCTCATGGACCTTGCCTACCGGAAGGGGTTCGAGCTGGGGTCCGCACTCGCGGGCTGACGGGAAAAAAGGAGGGTATCAGGCCTGGTTGCACCGGTACGAGAGGGTGACCCGGGTCAGGCGGTACGTATCGATATAGGGTTTGTAGGTGAGGAAGAGGTACGCGAAGTCCGAGTTGAGGGTTACCGTCCTCCTGCAGACGTACACATCGGCGCAGGCCTGGTAGTTCCGGTTGTACCGGACAGAGCTATAGTCCTTCAGCTCCTCGGCGGTGATGAACATCCGGACCGAGTCCCCGTAGACCGCGATATCGCAGGTGCCCTGCGGGAGGGCGATGACCGAGCTCCCGTTCGTGATGGTATTGGCCGTGTTTCCCCCGTAATCGAAGAGAACGATGTTCCCGAAGGCGGCCGCCCCGGCCTGCGGCTTCGTATTCGTGGCGACGAGGTTAACCTGGTCGTCGATGCTCCTGAGAAGAGCGATGATAGTTCCCATATCGGTGTTCGCGGGGGTCACCTGCTGGGACGCGCCGGTGGGAGTGGGGGTGACCGCCGGGGGCGGGGGGGTGGTCGCGCAGCCCGCGATGAAGAGGAGGGTCCCGCAAAGGAATAATATGAGGACTTTTCCCAATCTGGCGTTCATACCTGTCTTTTCTTCCCTGTATGCTTAAATAGATTCCCGGGCGGAAGGATGGACCAAAAACGCTTATCAGGGAGCCGGCATTATTAGCATGGTATGACGACCAGAGAGAACCTCATGGCCGCCCTTGCTGGCGAGTCCCAGGCAAACCGGAAATACGCCGGCTTCTCCGAAGAGGCCGACGAGAAAGGCTTCAGGACCGTTGCAAAACTCTTCAGGGCCGCCTCCGAGGCCGAGGCCATCCATGCCCGCCGGCTCCTGAGGACGCTCGGGGCCATCGGGACGACCGAGGAAAACCTGAAGAAGGGGATCGAGGGGGAGACCCACGAGTTCACCT
The DNA here is from genome assembly GCA_035506435.1 of Methanomicrobiales archaeon. GTDB lineage: Archaea > Halobacteriota > Methanomicrobia > Methanomicrobiales > JACTUA01 > JACTUA01. The sequence continues at coordinate 1,187 of DATJPK010000080.1, read as the reverse complement.
CCATGTACCCCGGGTTCATCGCCACGGCGAAGTCCGAGGGGATGCAGGCCGAGGCCGAGATCGCCTTCACCTACGCGATGAAGGCCGAGGAGGTCCATGCCGGCCACTACAAGGCGGCACTTGCCGCCGTTCAGGGCAAGCGCGACCTCGCCGCGTCGAAGATCTTCCTCTGCCCGGTCTGCGGGAACATCTTCCTCGACACGGTGCCCGACCAGTGCCCCATCTGCAAGGCGTTTAAGAAGAAGTTCAGGGAAGTGCAGTGAAGGCCCGGTAACCCTCCCCCCTCACCGGGAGAGCCTCTTTTTTGCCACCTCGCAGTAGGCGGGGTCGATGTCAACCCCGATGCCCCTTCTCCCCAGGTTCCGGCAGGCAAGGAGCGTCGTTCCGCTTCCCATGAAGGGGTCGAGCACGGTATCCCCGACGTAGGTAAAGAGCTTGATGCACCGGGTGGGGAGCTCGAGGGGGAAGGGGGCCGGGTGGTTCGCCCTTCTCCGTTTCTCTCCGGAGAAGGTCCACATCCCGTTCGTCCAGGCGATGAACTCGTCGCGGGTAATGTCCGAGGTCCCGGGACAGTCCTTTTTCCAGTGCTCCCGGTAGAGTATAGCGATGGTCTCGACGGGGGCGATGACGTACGGGGCGCTCGCCGAGAGCCAGGACCCCCAGGCCGTCCGGCGGGAGATGTTCTGCTCGTTCCAGATGACCGTTGCATGGTAGCGCCAGCCCCGTTCCTTGGCGAGGCCGAGGATATCCGCGTATACCGACTGCTGGCCGCCAAGGTTCTTGTCGAGCGGTATGTTCAGGCACATCCTCCCGTCGGGTTTCATGAGCGTCCCGGCCTTCTCCAGCCACCGGCGGGTGAAGTCCAGGTATTCAGTATACGAGATGTCGTCCCGCACGGAGGTGTACGGGATACTCACGTTGTAGGGCGGCGAGGTGACGATCAGGTCCACGGAACCCTTGGGGATGGACCCCGTGGCAAGGAAATCTTCGTGGAGGATGGTGATCTCCGCAGCCTCACCGGCGCCTACCATACCTGCATCCGTCCCGGGACCCACTGTCAACCCGGCACCTCACGTCACCACCGCTTTCTCAAAGGTGCGCCAGGCGATGGCGAACATCACGAGTGCGAAAATGACGAGGGCGAGGAGGGCCTCGCCAAGGTCCATCATGGTATAGACATAGTGGCC
>DATJPK010000079.1:0-3146 GCA_035506435.1 Methanomicrobiales archaeon | reverse complement strand
CCGGCCCGGGTCCCTTTCCTCTGACGAATTCGTGAGGCCCGTGGAGCACCTGGTGCAGAAAGAGGGGGCCCCTTCGCGGGTCAGGCACTATACCGAAATCATCCCGGAGGATCTCAGTATCGCGAGCGGCGCCATCCTCTGCGGGACCGCCCTCGCCGATTTCGGGTACCTCGAGTCGATGAAAACATTCGGCTGGCTCCGGTCGTTCCCCCGCCCCGTGCTCGGCATCTGCGCCGGCATGCAGGTGCTCGCCCGGACCTTCGGCGGGGAACTTCACCCCGGGACCGGGATCGGCATGGCTGACCAGCAGGTCGTCACACCGGACCCGCTGTTCGAAGGGAAAGACCGGTTCCCTGCCTACGAGCTCCATTCCCTCTCGGTGGAGCCCGGCCCGGACTTCATCGTCCTCGCCACCTCCCCCTCGGGCACAATGGCCGTCAGGCACCGGGACCGGCCCGTGTACGGGGTCATGTTCCATCCGGAGGTGCGGAACGAATGGGTGATCGGCCGGTTCCTGGCACTCTGCATGGCCCCGCAGTGAACAGGGATGGCCTCATAGGGGATGAGGGAGAACCGGAGACTGATCGGATGGAAGAACCCCGGCCTCACCGGACCAGGATCGGCCTCGTCCAGCTCCAGCTCTCCGACGATCCCGGTGTCAATCTCAGGAGAGCCCTCGGTCTCGCCGGGGATGCGGCCGGCAGAGGTGCCTCGATCATCTGCCTCCCGGAGCTGTACCGGACCCGGTATTTCCCTCAGGACGAGTGCTCCGACCTTCGCACTCTCGCCGAGACCATTCCCGGGGAGTCGACCCGGGCGTTTTCCACCTTTGCCCGGGAACGAGGGGTGGTCGTTATCGTCCCCGTCTTCGAGCAGGGGGAGTCCGGGGCATTCCATAACACCGCCGTCGTCATCGACAGCGACGGGGGCATCCTTCCCCCGTACCGGAAGGTCCACGTGCCCCACGACCCCCTGTTCTACGAGAAGCACTACTTCATCCCCGGCGACGGTTACCGGGTCTACGACACCTCCGTGGCCCGGTTCGCCGTGCTCATCTGCTATGACCAGTGGTTTCCCGAGGCCGCCCGGGCGGTCGCCCTCAGGGGAGCGGAGATCATCTTCTACCCGACGGCCATCGGCTGGCCCCGGGGCGAGCAGGACACCGCCGAGGGGGACTGGCAGGAGGCGTGGGAGACGGTCCAGCGGGGCCATGCCATCGCAAACGGTATCCCGGTCGCCACCGTGAACCGGTCGGGGAAGGAAGGGGACCTCCTCTTCTGGGGCGGGTCCTTCGCGACCGACGCATTCGGAAAGGTCGTCGCCCGGGCAGGCGAGGGAGAGGAGGTGCTCGTCGCCGACCTCGACCTCTCCCTGAACCGGGCGGTGAGAGAGGGATGGGGGTTCTTCAGGAACCGGCGGCCGGACACCTATGGGATTCTCACGGACCCGGTGGTGCACGAGTACCCGGTTCCCGCCGGCATCCCCGATACCCCCCGAAAGCGCGGTTTCTCGATGCCCGCCGAATGGGAGCCCCACGATTCCACCTGGCTCGCATGGCCCCATGACCCGGAGACCTTCGGAGATCTTCCCGCGGTCGAGGAGGCGTACGTCGCGATTATCGCCGCGCTCGCGCCCGGAGAACGGGTGAACCTCCTCGTCCGGGACCGCGCGATGGAGGAGCGGGTCAGGGGTCTCCTCGCTGATGCCCGCATCAGCACGGAGCAGCTGAGCCTCGTCCCCCTCGACTACGCGGACGCCTGGATCCGGGATTACGGGCCGACCTTCGTCGTGAACAGGGAAAAGGGCGGGACAGGCATGGTGGCATGGGATTTCAATGCCTGGGGAGGGAAGTACCCGGCCCTTGCCAGGGACCGCCGGGTCCCGTCGTGCCTCAATGCGGGGCTCGCCCTTCCCCTCTTCCGGCCCGGGATCGTTCTCGAGGGCGGGTCCATCGACGTGAACGGGATGGGGAGCCTCCTCACAACGGAACAGTGCCTGCGTAACCCGAACCGGAACCCGGGTCTCGCGAAGGAGGAGATCGGGTCCTTCCTCCGCGAATTCGTCGGTGCAGAGAATATCATATGGCTTCGGGGTGGGATTGCAGGGGACGATACCGACGGGCACGTCGACGATGTCGCCCGGTTCGTGGACCCTGCAACGATTGTGTATGCCCTCAGCAGGGACCGCGAGGACGAGAACTCGCGGGTCCTCCGCGCCAACCTGAAGATCCTCCGGAAGGCCCGCGACCGGGACGACAGGCCCTTCACCCTCGTCCCCCTGCCGATGCCCCGCCGGATGGGGGAGGAGGTCCCCTTCCCGGCAAGCTACCTGAACTTTTATATCGGGAACCGGGTGGTGCTCGTGCCAGCATTCTCGGACCCGGACGACGACCGGGCGCTGGAAATCCTCGCGGGTCTCTTCCCCTCGAGGCAGGTCGTGGGGATCGACTGCCGGGCGCTCGTCGCGGGGCTGGGGGCTGTCCACTGCGTCACTCAGCAGCAGCCCCGGGCTCCCTGAACCCGCAATCACCGCCTCGTCTGTGACTGCTCCCTCAGGTACGAGAGGAGATAGTAGGGCCCGCCGACCCCCTTTCCAGTCGAGCCGCTCGCCCGCCACCCGCCGAAGGACTGCCGGCCGGCCCATGCGCCGGTGGTTGCGCCTCCCCGGCGGTTGGCGTAGCAGACCCCGAACCGGATCCGGTCGAAGAAGGCATCTACCTCGGCCTCGTCCTCCGAGAAGATTCCTGCGGTGAGCCCGTACTCCGTGTCGTTCGCCCGGGCGAGGGCTTCGTCGAACATTTTGAAGGTGCCGGCAACGAGGAAGGGCACGAAGAGCTCCCTTCTCTCGAGGGAATGCCCGCGGGGGAGGCCGGTGGCGATGGTGGGTTCCGGGTAATATCCCCGGGAGAAGGGACCGTCTGTCCTGACCCTGCCTCCGGTGATCACGGTTCCGCCGTCCTTCCGCGTGAGTTCCACGGCGCCGGTGAAGGTCTCCTTCGCCTTTTTGTCGATGACGGGCCCGAGGAACACGTCCCGCTCCCGGGGATCCCCGAGTTTCAGGCCTTCGGTATATTTTTTCAGGCTGCCGATGAACTCCTCTTCCACGGATTGGTGGACATATACCCGGGACGTCGCGCTGCACTTCTG
>DATJPK010000078.1:0-14736 GCA_035506435.1 Methanomicrobiales archaeon | reverse complement strand
GGCGTGGGCGGGTTCCTTACCTCGGTGAGCATCGAGCAGACGCCGACCACGATGAGCTGAACAGGAAAAGCGGGCGCGACGGGGAAACCGGGGGCGGGAACGGAAGTCCTACTTCTTCTTTCCCTTTTCCTTTTTTCCCTTCTTTTCGGGTTTTTCCTCCTCCTTCCCCATGGAGGAGATGTCGAGCAGGTACTTAGCGTCTTTCCCGACGCCCACCACCATGTCACCCGACTCCGCGAGCTTCTTCAGGTTCAGCTCGTAGCTCCCCGGCTGGAGGATCCGGATGGACTCGACCCTGCCGCGGGGGTCGGCGGGCTGTGCATCCGGGGCGGGCACCACCTCGAGGATATCCTCCTTTGTCTCGGTCGCGATCTCGGAGATGGTCTTTTCCTCGAGCACGTCCCTGTGGCGATGCTCCTCGCGCACGTAGAGGAACTTCCGGCTGCCGCAGCTCGGGCAGCCCTTCAGGATCTCGGTGGACCCGTCGGAAAATTCCCTCCCGCACTTCGTGCACTTGTGGGGCATCGGCTTACCGCGAGGAGACCCAGGCGGAGATCAGGTCCTTCTCCTTCTTGATCATCTTCAGCTGGTTGGCCGGCCCGATGACCGTGAGCCGCGAGTCAGGGCGCTTGCCCCGTATCCGGGAGAAGATGGCCGAGAAGCCCTCGGCCCCCTCCTTCGCCGGGTACGTCTCCATCTCGATCCCGGTGAACCCGTCGGGCATGATCTCCATCATCGTGATCTCGATTAACTTACTCGCCTCCTCCGGCGGGAGGCCCTTCTCGAGGATGACGATGTTCCCCTTCTTCACGTCGTCGAGGATGAGCCGGATCTTCTCCATGGGGGTAAGGCGCGAGAGCCGTTCTTCCGATATGAGGTCGATCTGGATTCCCTGCATGTCCCTCACCCGAACTTCTCCGTCATGATCTCGTAGAGCTGTTCGACATTGCTCCCGTCCAGGCTCGAGATGGGAACCACCGGGTGCTGGGGGAAGGCACTCCGGATCCGGTTCGGGGCGGCCTCGGGGAGGTCAATCTTGTTCGCGACGATGATAACCGGGAGCTTCCTCGACTCGATGATCCCGACCATCATGATGTTCACCTGCATGAAGGGGTCAAGGGTCGAGTCGAGCATGTAGATGACCCCGTCGATGTCCTCCCGGAGCCAGTGCATCGCCTCCGCGACCCCCTCGGTCGCCTCGCGGGCCCTCGTCACCGCCTCATCCTTGGAAAGGCCGAAGTTCATGAACTCCCGGTAGTCGATCTTCGTCGTCACTCCCGGCGTATCGACGATGTCGATGTCCACCGAGTCCCCGTTCACCCCCGTGATGGTGATGTTCTCCTTCCTGAGGGCCCGGCGGGTCTCGTGCGGGATCTCGGAGACCGTGCCCATCGCGTCGCCGGTCCAGTCCCGCACGATCCGGTTCGCAAGGGTGGTCTTCCCCGCGTTCGGCGGGCCGTAGATCCCGATCCTCGCCCTCCGCTTCTTGAAAAAGAACCGGAGGAAGTGCGAGAACCTCTTCTTCGTCCTGACAAAGATACTCATGCCATTCCCCCTGATTTTCCCCGTGACCGGGGAGGTTTTTCGAGGATGTTCTTTCCATGAAATGTCACCCTCCCGGGATATATAATCCTCTTCTCGCGCTCCCTCCCGCGTTTCGCGCCCGTCTCCCCGTATTCCGCCGCTTTTCCTTCGGTGAGAAGAATCGTTTTATACTGCTTTCACCTAGTAAGATTGCAATCCGAAGACCACACGATCCACCGAAATCCAGGGATTCCTATGGCCCCGAAGAGACCGACCATCCAGTTCGAAACCCGCGTCCCCCTCAGGGAGGTGATGCGCTACCCGCCGACCACCATCGACTCCGATGCGACGGTGGCAAAAGCGGCCCTCGCGATGTGCCGCGACGAGGTGGGGAGCTGTATCGTCCTCGAGAACGACTTTCCCATCGGGATCATCACCGAGGAGGATATCAACTGCAAGGTCGTCGCGAAGGACAGGAAACCCTCCACCGTCCGGGTGAAGGACGCGATGTCCTCGCCGCTCATCACCATCGCCGCCGGGAAGTCGGCGGGGGACGCGGCGAAGCTCATGGTGAAGAACAAGGTGAGAAGGCTCCCCGTCGTCGAGGGCCAGAAGGTCGTCGGGATCGTCACCGTCCGGGACATCCTCTCCATTGCAAGCGCGATGGAAGAGATCCTCTCCGAGCTCATCGACGTGAACCGCGAGGAGGTCCTCGAGATGGGGGTCTGCGACCGGTGCGGCTCGATGTCGGACGACCTCCGCCGGAGCGACACCCTGATGCTCTGCCCGGCCTGCAGGACGGAGGACCTCCTCGTATGAAGACCGCCGAGAGCGTCATGGTGAAGGTGCCGGTCCTCACCCTCACCGACCATATCACGAAGGCCAGGCAGATCCTCAGGGACGACGTCTACCGAGAGGTGTACGTGCAGGACGAGAAGAGGCACCTTGCAGGCTACATCGATATCACGGACGCCCTCCGGATCACCGACACCCGCTCGAATATCACCGTCGAGGGCTTCCTCAAGGAGGCGGTCGCGGTGTCGCCGCAGGACACCCTCGAAAAGGTCGCCTCGGTGCTCCGCGGCTCGGCGACGGACAGCGCGGTGGTCGTGGACGGCCAGGGCGCCATCCTGGGAGCCGTCCTCCTCTCCGAGATCTTTCCCATCCTCATCACCCGCCACGAACTGCGGGGCACGGCGAGGGACTGGATGAGCCGGAACGTCGTGACCGCGGCGGCCGGCGAGCCCATCCAGAAGGTGTATACCCTCATCATGGAGAGCGGCTTTACCGCCTTTCCCGTCGTCTCGAAGAAGCAGCTCGTCGGCCTCGTGTCCCGCCACGACCTCCTGAAGGCGGGGAGGGTACGAAAGGCCCTCGACAACCCGGCCAATGTCGGGGTTGAGTCGGTGATGACAAAGCCGGTCATCACGGTCACCCCCGACACTTCCACGGCGGACGCCGCGGCGCTTCTCGTGAAGCATGACATCAGCCGGATGCCTGTCGTCGAGAGAGGGAAGATCGTCGGCATCATCGACCGGCATGACCTGCTCAGGGGTCTTGTTTTTAAACAGTAACCGCATATCGGGGTAGGGTACCATGAACCGGAATAGCAGGATCAACGAGAGGCAGGGGGACCGGCAGCTCAGGCTGCCCGGGAATACCGACCGGGGTCCCGTCAACTTCGAGTCCCGGAAGGCCGTGCGGGAAGGGGAGATCATGGCCATCGCGAGCAGGGAGGTGGTCTCGGTCCCGCCGACCATCCCCATCATCGCGGCCGCCGAGAAGATGACGGAGTGCGGCTTTCGCCGGCTCCCGGTCACCGACGCGGGGACGCGAAGGCTCCGGGGGATCGTCACCGCCGGGGACATCATCGACATGATGGGCGGGGGGAACAAGTACAACCTGGTCAGCAGGAAGCACGGGGGGAACCTCCTTGCCGCCATCAACGAGAGCGTCCGGGAGATCATGACCGAGAAGGTCGTCACCATCGGGACCGACGCAAAGATCGCGGACGCGGCCGCCCTCATCGTGGGGAAGAAGATGGGGGGCCTCCCGATCGTCGAGCCGGGCGAGATCCTCGCGGGCATCGTCACCGAGCGGGACGTGATGAAGGTCCTCTCGGCCGAGAAGGGGCAGGGGCTCGTCGAAGACATCATGTCCACCTCCCTCAGGGTGACGGGACCGGAGACCCCCATCGGGGATGCGACGAAGCAGATGATAGCGAACCGGTTCAGGCGGCTGCCCGTGGTGAAGGACGACGTGCTCTACGGGATCGTCACGGCCACGGACATCCTGAAATACCTGGGGAGCGGGAAGGTCTTCCAGCGCATGTCCACGGGGAACGTGGCGGAGGTAATGGCCCTCCCGGTGAGGACCCTCGTCTCGGGAAGCCTGCACACCATCGACCCGAAGAAGAACATCAACGAGGCGGCACGGGAGATGCTCGCCCGGAACGTCGGGGCGCTCCCGGTCATCGAGGACGCGCGGCTCGTGGGGCTCGTGACCGAGTTCGACCTCGTGAAGGCATTTACGAAGAGGTGAAGGGATGATTGCATCGGACATCATGACATCGCCCGTCTACGTGGTGGGCCCGCAGGAGAACGTCGCGCACGCCCGCCGGCTCATGCTCTCCCACAAGATCTCCCGGCTCCCGGTCCTCGACGGCGATCGGCTCGTGGGGATCATCACGAAGAAGGACATCGCCTACCGGCTCAGGCAGTCCGACCCGGTCTGGCGGAGGCGGCCCATCGACAAGATACCGGTCCACGTGCTCATGGTCGCCGACCCGGTCTCCGTTGCCCCGGAGGCAAAGGTATCGGACATCGCGGCCCTCATGGTGGCCCGGGACGTCTCTGGCCTCCCCGTCCTCGACGGGAAGAAGCTTGCGGGGATGGTGACGAAGACCGATATCCTCCGCTCCGCCTCGGTGAACAACCTTACCTCCCGTGCCGGGGACCTCATGGTCGATGCCGTGACCGTGAACCGGTATCACTCCCTCGACCACCTCATCGGCCTCATGAGCGAGCGGAACGAGCCCCTCGTCGTGGTGAACGACGATGGCACGCTCGCCGGGATCATCACCGAGAGTAACCTCGCCTTCTACCAGTACAACACCGACACAAGCACGGGCCTCCCCGAGAGAGACGTGAAGATCCTCCGCAAGGGAGAGGCAGGGGGGAGGAAGCGGTTCAGGTACGTGATGGAGGTCTCCGCGGTGGCCGAGGACATCATGTCCAGGCCGGTGATCACCATCAGTAAGGACGAGCGGGTCACTGCGGCGGTCGCCCTCATGCGGGAGCACCACATCAACTCGGTGGCCGTTACAGACGGGGCGAATCTCGCGGGGATCCTGAAACGGGACAACATTATCCGGGAGGTGGCGAAGTGAACAGCACATCCAGCGTAAAAGACGTTATGGCCCGGGCAGCGGCAATCGCGAAGTCCGCGCTCATCACCGAGGCCCTCGACAAGATGCTCGGCGAGCGGGTGGACCCGCTCATCGTGACGAACAACGGGGAGGTCATCGGGACCATCTCGCGGAGGGCCATCGCCGAGATCCTGGGGACGAAGAAGAACCGGACCCTCTCGCCGACGAAGATCCATGTCGCGAACCATGTGAAGGACGACTTCACGAGCGTGTACCCCGACCAGGCCGTCGACCTCCTCGTGCCCCTCCTCCAGGCCTCGAAGGTCGTGGTGGTCCTCGACGAGAACCACCGGCTCATCGGCCGGGTCGGGTATGCCGACCTCCTGAAGGTGATGAAGCCGCAGGTCGCCATCGACCGGATCATGGAGAAGGCGTACACCATCCAGGCCGACGAGCGGGTCGTCCACATGCGCCGGAGGATGCTCGACGAGGGAATCACCCGGTTCGTGGTCACGGCGAACGGCTCCATCGTGGGGATCGTCACCGAGACCGACGTCGCGACCTCCCTCGCGAGCTTCCGGGAGATGGTGGAGACAAAGCACCAGGACGCCCGGATCCGGAACCTTATCGTCAGGGACATCATGTCAGCACCGGTCATCGCCGCCGAGAAGTCCGTCCCCGTGACAAACGCGGTGGACCTGATGCTCGGGAAGGGCATCTCCGCCCTCCCCATCACCGAGTCCGGCCAGCTCGAGGGCCTTGTCACCCTCGAGGCGCTCGTGAAGGCGCTGTAAACCTCCCCTCATCCTTTTTTCTCCACCCGCCTCCAGGCTCTCGTATTTTCCCGGATGAAAAGCGCAACGTTCTTAACTCCAATATTCATTATTAATCATGTAAAATGGGATCCCCGATCCCATCCCGGTGAAACCATGAAGCTCCTCGGAATGGAGGCTGAAAAGGGGAGGTGGGTGCTCGTCCTCCTGGGGATGGTCATCAACCTCTGCCTCGGGAGTATCTACTCCTGGTCCGTCTTTGTGACCCCGCTCACGAACTACTTCGTGGGCCTCGGCGAGAACGTCACGGCAAACGACGTGCTCCTGCCGTTCTCGGTCTTCCTCGCCTTCTTTGCGATTGCGATGCCCCTCACGGGCCGGTTCATCGAGTCGCACGGCCCGCGGAAGGTAACGATAGCCGGCGGGATCCTCACCGGCCTCGGCTGGCTCCTTGCCTCCTTCGTCACCTCGGTGCCGATGCTCTACCTCGTGTACGGGGTGATCGGGGGCATCGGGGTCGGGGTCGCGTACGGGGTCCCGGTCGCGGTGGCTGCCCGCTGGTTCCCGGACCGGCGGGGGCTCGCCGTCGGCCTCACGGTCCTCGGCTTTGGCTTCTCGGCCTTCTTCACGGCGAACATCTCCGGCTGGCTCATCGGGGCATTCGGCGTGATGCAGACCTTCCGGATCTTCGGGGCCGCGTTCATCGTCCTCATCATCCTCCTCGCCCTCCCCCTCGCTTTCCCGCCGAAGGACTGGAGGCCGGCGGGCTGGACGCCCCCTGCCCCGAAGCCGGGCGAGATGATCTGCGATATCACCCGGAGCCAGATGCTCAGGACCTCGACCTTCTACGGCCTCTGGGTCTGCTACTTCATCGGTTGCCTCGCCGGCCTCATGGCCATCGGGATCGCGAAGCCGGTGGGGACCGAGGCGGTGCACCTGGACTCGGCCCTCGCGACCCTCCTCGTCGGCTTCTTCGCCATCTTCAACGGCGGCGGGAGGCCGGTCTTCGGTTCGCTCACCGACCGGTTCAACCCGAGGAACACCGCGCTCATCTCCTTCGTGCTCATAGCGGCTGCCTCCCTCCTCATGTGGCAGGCGCCCTCGGTCCCGGTCTACATCATCGCGTTTGCGATCCTCTGGGGCTGCCTCGGTGGGTGGCTTGCCATCGCTCCGACGGGATGCGCGAGCTACTTCGGGACCTGTGACTACCCGCGGTGCTACGGGGTGCTCTTCCTCGCCTATGGCGCGGGGGCAATCGCCGGCCCGCAGCTCGCTGGGTTCATCCGGACCTCGACTGGCTCCTACCTCGGGGTCTTCCCGTACGTGGTGGTCCTTGCGGTCATCGGGTTCATTATCGCGCTTGCCCTTGTCAGGCCCGTGAAGGTGCCGGGCAAGCCTGCCTGACCAGAGCAAGCCCCCGGGGACTACTACCCCCACCACCCCCCCAACCCTTTTATTCTCGCGCGGCGAGGGTGTGAGCGAATCATGAAGCCCACGCAGCCGGTCGTCCCTGTGGCGAACGTCGGGGAGCTCCTGGCCGGCATGGCCCGGACCGGGTTCCAGGGAAGGCGGCTCGGCGAGTCGGTGGAGGCCTGGGCCTCGATGATCCGGGATCCCGGGTGCACCATCCTGCTCGGGCTCTCGGGAGCGATGGTCCCGGCAGGGATGGGCCGGGTGCTCGCCGATCTTGCCTCGCGGAACTACTTCGACGTGCTCGTATCGACGGGAGCAAACATCTTCCACGACACCTGCGAGCACCTGGGGGTCAGGCACTACCAGGGCCACACCTGCGCCGACGACCAGGAGCTCTTCTCACGGGGGATTGACCGGATCCATGACATCTTCGCCTACGAGAAGGAGTTCCGGGCGGTGGACCGGCGGATCGCCGATTTCGCGAAAGGTATCGCCCCGTTCAAAGGGTCCTCCAGGGAATTTATCGACCGGCTCGGGATGCATCTCCGGAAGGAGGCCCCGCAGGGAAAATCCCTGATCATCACCTGCGTCGAGAAGGGCATCCCGGTCTTCATCCCCGCACTTGCCGACTCCTCCATCGGGATCGGCCTCGTGATGGCCCGCCGGGAGGGTGCTGCCGTCGAGGTCGACCAGCTGGCCGACGTCGAGGAGATCACCGCGATGGTGGAGGGCTCGAAACGGACGGGGGTCGTGTATGTCGGAGGTGGGGTCCCGAAGAACTTCATCCAGCAGACGCAGGTCATCGCCTCCATCCACGGCCAGGACCTCGAGGGGCATGATTACGCTGTCCAGTTCACCACCGACGCCCCGCACTGGGGCGGCCTCTCGGGCTGCACATTCGACGAGGCCGTCTCCTGGGGCAAGGAGTCCCCCACCTCGCAGAGAGTCCAGGTCTTCTGCGACGCGACCATTGCGCTCCCCATCGTCGCATCGGCGCTTGTGGCGAGGGGAGAGAGAAGGGCGGGGAGGAAGTAATCGTCGGGACTACCGTAATCCTTATGAGCACCCGTCGCCAATTACATGCGCCGTTCGTGGAGCGGTGCAGGTTCCTGCATCGCGAGTATCGAAAGATGCGAGATTCACCTGTTGAGGTAGCCAAGCCAGGTATGGCGCAGGTTTGCTAAACCTGTGTCCCTGTGGGACTCGAGGGTTCAAATCCCTCCCTCAGCGCTTGCGGATCTCCTATGGGGCGATGGGATGGCAGACCAGGAAAAAGCAAAGGACATGGCTCCGGAGAAGGCTCCGGAGGCGGTAAAGGAGAAGGCTCCGGAGAAGAAGGAGCGGGCTCCTGAAAAGAAGGAAAAGGGCGGGGAGAAGAAGGAGAAGGAAGGCGGGAAGAAGGAAAAGGCTCCCGCCGCCGCTCCCGAGAAGCCCGTTGACAAGGACATCAGGTACTTCGTCCGGATCCGGAACACGGACCTCGACGGGACGAGGTCGGTCCAGATCTCGCTCACCAAGATCCCGGGCATCGGCCGGATCACGGCGCGGGCCATTTCCCGGCTCGCGAAGGTGGACCCGCTCGGCCTCATGGGAAAGCTCGACGATGCAGGGGTCGACCGCATCCGGCAGGTCGTCGATGCGTACGGCCCGCAGGTGCCCCCGTGGATGCTCAACCGACCCGCCGACCCGTACACGGGCGAGGGGAAGCACCTCCTGTCCACCGACGTGATGATCGGGAAGGAGGACGACGTGAACCGGATGAGGAAGATCCGGTGCTACCGGGGCATCCGGCACGAGACCGGCCAGAAGGTCAGGGGCCAGCGGACCAAGTCCACGGGCCGGACCGGGACGACCGTCGGCGTGAAGAGAAAGAAGGAGTAAGGGAAGGTGCACCATGGGATACCCCGGTAAGAACCACAAGCAGTACGCGAAACCGACCCGCAAGTTCGAGAAGGGCCGGCAGGCCGACGAGGTCAAGCTCCTCGTCACCTACGGCCTCCGGAACAAGCGGGAGATCTGGAAGTCCCAGATGGTCCTCCGCCGGTTCCGGCAGGCAGCGCGGGACATCACCGCGATGAGCACCGCGGGGACCGACCCGAAGATCGTCGAGGCAAAGAAGCGCCAGATGCTCGGGCACCTGGAGCGGATGGGCTTTCTCGGGGCCGACTCCGACATCGAGGCGATCCTCTCCCTCAAGGTGGAGCAGCAGCTCGAGCGCCGGCTCCAGACCGTCGTGTACAGGAAGGGCCTCGCCCGCTCGCCCAAGCAGGCCCGCCAGTTCGTCACCCACGGCCACATCATGATCGGGACGAGGAAGGTCACCATCCCCGGCTACCATGTCAGCCGGGCCGAGGAGAGCCAGGTCTGCTACGCGGCCCACTCGCCCATCGCAAACGAGGTCCACCCTGAGCGGGCCCGGATCAGCAAGGTAGGTCGGTAACCATGGCAGGCGAGAAGGAAAAGTGGGGGATCGCCCATATCTTTGCGTCCTTCAACAACACCATCATCACCATCACCGACCTCACGGGCGCCGAGACGGTGACCAAGTCGAGCGGCGGGATGGTCGTCAAGCAGGACCGGAACGAGTCCTCGCCCTACGCGGCGATGCAGATGGCGTCGAACGTCGCCGCTGCCGCGATGGAGAAGGGGATCGTCGGGGTCCACGTGAAGGTCCGCGCCCCCGGGCGGGGAAAGCAGCGGAGCCCCGGGCCGGGAGCCCAGGCGGCCATCCGGGCCCTTGCCCGGGCAGGCATGCGGATCGGCAGGATCGAGGACGTCACCCCGGTGCCGCACGACAGCTGCCGGCCCAAGGGCGGGCGGCGGGGCAGGAGAGTCTGATGGAGATCAGTTTCGTCCGGGTCACGGATCAGAATGCCCGGTTCTACCTGAACGACTGCTGGCCCGCGTTCGCAAACTCGGTCCGGAGGGAGATGAGCTCCGGGGTGCCCACCCTCGCCATCGAGGACGTGCGGATCTATGACAACACGAGCGTGCTGTTCGACGAGATGCTCGTGCACCGGCTCGGGCTCATCCCGCTCAGGACCGATCTCTCGGCCCATGTCCCGAAGGACCAGTGCTCCTGCCAGGGCGCGGGCTGCCCTGCCTGCACGGCCACCTACACCCTCTCGGTCGAGGGGCCGCGCATGGTCTACTCGAACGACCTCATCCCGCAGGACTCGACGTCGGCCCCCGTGTCCGAGAACGTCCCCATCGTCAAGCTGAACGAGGACCAGAAGATTGTCGTCGAGGCAAAGGCCCACCTCTCCACGGGGAAGGACCATGCCAAGTACCAGGCGACCACCGCCTGCGGGTACAAGAACTACCCGGTCATCACCATCGATGAGCACTGCGATGCTTGCGGGATGTGCGTGGACGAGTGCCCCCGGGGCGTCCTCGGGACCGAGGACGGGAAGGCCGTCGTGGTGGAGGGGAAGCTCGAGGACTGCTCCCTCTGCAAGCTGTGCGAGCGGGCCTGCCTCTCGGCCTCCATCGGGGCCGAGTCCTCCATCCGGGTGAACCCGGACCCGTCGCGGTTCATTTTCACCGTCGAGGGGGACGGGGCTCTCCCCGTGGTCACCGTCCTTTCCACCGCCGTCGGGAACATCAGGAAGAAGGCGGCAGACCTCGAAACCATACTCTCCGATGTGACGACACCGGGGAAGGAGAAGGAGACATCATGACGAAGCAGGTTGGGAAGACGAACCCGCGGCTCGTCGCCCTGATCACCCGGCTCAAGGAGACCTCCCGGAAGAACGAGGCGGCCGTCTGGCGGGACATCGCCGACCGGCTGGAGGCCCCGAGCCGGAACTATGCCGAGGTAAACATCAGCAAGATCAGCCGCTATGCCCGCGCTGGCGAGACCTTCATCGTCCCGGGGAAGGTCCTCGGGACCGGGGCCCTTTCCGAGCCGGTCGTGGTCGCGGCCCTGAACTTCTCCACCTCGGCAACGGACAAGATCGAGAAGGCCAAGGGGACCTGCCTCACCATCGAGGAGCTCCTGAAGAAGAACCCGAAGGGGAACGGCGTGAGGATACTGAGGTGAGCCCATGGTGACCATCATCAACGCAGACGGCATGATCCTGGGCCGGTTGGCCTCCATCCTCGCGACGAGGCTCCTCGCGGGCGAGGAGATCGCGGTCGTGAACGCCGAGAAGGCCATCATCTCGGGCACGAGGGCACGGGTGTTCTCGAACTACCGGCGGAAGAGGGAGCGCGGGTCCCGCGAGGGCGGGCCGTTCTTCCCCCGCCGGCCGGACCACATCATCAAGCGGACCATCCGGGGGATGGTCCCCTACCGGCGGGAGCGCGGCCATGACGCGCTGAAGCGCGTCAAGGTCTACGTCGGGGTACCGAAAGGATTTCTCGGGAAGGAGATGGAGACCCTGGAGGCTGCCTCGGTAAAGCGGCTGTCGAACCCCCAGTTCGTGACCCTCGGGACGGTCTCGAAGTTCCTCGGGTCGTCCTTCGAGAGGTGAGGAGAGCAATGGTGAAGATCATCAACGAGAGCGGCAAGCGCAAGACGGCGGTGGCACGGGCCACCTTCAAGGTGGGCAGGGGGAGGATCCGGATCAACTCGGTCCCCCTCGAGATCTATGGGACCGAGCTCGCCCGGATGAAGATCTCCGAGCCCCTCACCCTCCTCCCGAAGGCGATGGAGGGGGTCGACGCGACCATCGAGGTGCGCGGCGGGGGGATCATGGGACAGGCCGAGGCGGTCAGGACCGCCCTCGCCCGCGGGATCCTCGCCTGGCACAATGACCCGAAGATCAAGGACACGTACCTCGGGTACGACCGGACGCTCCTCGTGAACGACTCGCGGCAGAAGGAGTCAAAGAAGCCTCACGGCCGCGGGGCGAGGAAGAAGTTCCAAAAGTCTTATCGCTGAGGGGCAGAGAGTTGATGGGAGACCGGTCGCCATGATTCCCGTGAGATGTTTTACCTGTGGAAAGGTCATATCCACGGTCTGGGAGGAGTTCAAGAGGCGGCGTGACGCCGGGGAGGACCCTGCAAAGGTCCTCACCGAGCTCGGCGTCGAGCGCTACTGCTGCCGGCGGATGCTCCTCTCGCACAAAGAGATCATCGACGATTTGAATCCGTACCAGTGAGGGGTCGTGGGGTAGCCTGGACCATCCTGCGGCGTTCGGGATGCCGTGACCTGAGTTCAAATCTCAGCGACCCCATACAGGAATCTACGAGGGGAGGCACATGGAAGCATATACCCGGTACGAACGGGCGAGGATCATCGGAGCGAGGGCGCTCCAGATCTCGATGGGGGCACCCGTGCTCGTGAAGAGCGAGCACACCGACCCCCTCGAGATCGCCATCGAGGAGTTCTCCTCCGGGATGATCCCCATCACCGTGAAGCGAAAGGTAGGAATCTGAGGGATGACCGAGATCCAGATGATCAGGATGCGGACCATCCTGGACTCGCGGGGTAACCCGACGGTCGAGGCCGAGGTCTGGACAGAGACCGGCTATGGCCGGGCGGCGGCCCCGAGCGGGGCCTCGACGGGTGCCCACGAGGCAAAAACAAGGCCGGCGCGGGAGGCGGTCGAGGACGCGCAGGCACGGCTCGTCCCCTCCCTGATCGGGGAGGACGCGGCAGACCAGATCGGCTTCGACGAGCTCCTCCGGGAGGTCGACGGGACGCCGGACTTCTCGTCGATCGGGGCGAACGTCTCGACGGCCCTGTCCCTCGCGAATGCAAAGGCAGCAGCCTCGGCGATGGGGCTCCCGCTCTTCCGGTACCTGGGCGGCATCTTCCTCTCCGGGACGCCGCTCCCGCTGGGGAATGTCATCGGCGGTGGAGCGCATGCACCGGGCGCAACGGAAATCCAGGAGTTCCTGGTCGTCCCGACCGGCGCCGCCGATGCCGGCGAGGCGGTGTTCGCGAACGCCGCCGTCCACCGGAAGGTGAAGGAGAACCTGACCGCCCGCGGTATCACCTGCGGGAAGGGCGACGAAGGGGCCTGGGCGCCCCAGATCGATGACCGGACGGCATTCGATGTCGTCCGCGAGGCGGTGGAGGCGGTCTCCGACGAGCTCAAGATCACCATCAACATGGGGATCGATGTCGCGGCAAGCCAGCTCTACACCGGCGGTCAATACCGGTACCGGGCGGCAGAGCGGAACACCGACGAGCAGGTCGCGTACATGGCCGAGCTCATCGACGCCTACGGGCTCGTTTACGTCGAGGACCCGATCCATGAGGATGACTTCGCCGGGTTTGCTGACCTGACGAGGCAGGTGAACGACCGCTGCCTCGTGTGCGGCGACGACCTCTTCGTCACCTCCACCGAGCGGATCCTGACCGGGATCGAGGCCGCGTCGGCCGACTGCGTGCTCATCAAGCCGAACCAGGTAGGGACGCTCACCGACACCTACGAGGCGGTGAAACTCGCGCACCGGCACGGCATGGAGACGGTGATGAGCCACCGGAGCGGGGAGACCACCGACGATACCATCGCCCACCTCGCCACGGCCTTCGGGTGCATCTTCCTGAAGTGCGGCGTGGTCGGCGGGGAACGGACCGCGAAGTTGAACGAACTGATACGAATCGAGGAGATACTATGACAGCAGCAAACGAGATGGAAATAGAATTAAAGGAGCCCCTGGCGCCGGTCGAGGAGTACCTCGCCGCCGGCGTCCACATCGGGACCCAGCAGAAGAGCAGGGACATGAAGCGGTACATCTACCGCGTCCGGGGGGACGGCCTCTATATCCTGGATATCCGGGCCACCGACGAGCGGATCAAGACCGCGGCGAAGTTCCTCGCCCAGTACGAACCGCCGAAGATCCTGGTTGTGACCTCCCGGCAGTACGGGCAGTACCCGGCGAAGAAGTTCGCCGAGGCCATCGGGGCCATGTCGGTCACGGGCCGGTTTATCCCGGGGATGCTCACGAACCAGGTCATCCCCGGTTACCTGGAGCCCGAGGTCGTCATGGTGACCGATCCCATCGGGGACGCCCAGGTGGTGACCGAGGCGGTCCAGTCGGGGATCCCCGTCGTGGCACTCTGCGACACGAACAACATGACGGGTTACATCGACCTCGTCATCCCCACGAACAACAAGGGGAGAAAGGCCCTCTCCCTGATCTACTATCTCCTCACGAAGGAGATGCTCCGCCTCCGGGGTGTGGCGACGAACCTCACCCTCGAGGACTTCGAGACCGAGATCTGAACCGCCCCCGGACGGTGACAGGGATGAAGGTCCGCTCCTGCAGCGTCGCAGGCCAGTTCTACCCCCGGGACCCGCACCACCTCGAGCAGCTCGTCGCCGGCTACCTGAAGGGCCGGGAGCCCCTCGACGGGGTCGTGGGGATCGTCTCCCCCCACGCCGGGTACCAGTACTCGGGTGCCGTCGCCGGCGAGGCCTTCGGGGCAATCGACCCGGGTTTTGCAGGGACCTTCGTCGTGATCGGCCCGAGCCACCGGGGCTACCTCACCTGCGCATCGGCCATCCCCTGGGAGACCCCCCTCGGCATGGTCGACGTGGACGCCGCCTTTGTCCAGGAGCTCGGGGTGGAGGTGGACGAGTTCTCGCACGGGAGCGAGCACTCCCTCGAGGTCCAGATGCCCTTCATCAAGTACCGGTTCCCCCGGGCCCGGATCGCCCCCGTCATGATGGGCGACCAGGGCCAGCAGAAAGCGGCCGATCT
>DATJPK010000077.1:0-4731 GCA_035506435.1 Methanomicrobiales archaeon | reverse complement strand
CGAAATCGAAGAGGATCAAGCCACCCTCCCGTCCACCATGAGGATGGTGCGTCCGGCGTGGGCCGCGATCCGGGGGTCGTGGGTGACGACGAGCACGGTCTTCCCTTCCCGGTTCAGGCCCGTGAGGAGGGCCATGATGGTGTCGCCGGTCTTCGTGTCGAGGTTCCCCGTGGGCTCGTCGCAGAGGAGGATCCCGGGGTCGTTCACGAGCGCCCGGGCGATGGCCGCCCGCTGCTGCTGGCCGCCGGAGAGCTCGGAGGGCTTATGGGTGTGAAGCTCAGGGGCGAGCCCCACCGCGGCGAGCACCTCCCGGCACCGCTCCCGGGTGGCGTGGGCCCGGCTCTTCAGCACGAGCGGGAACTCCACGTTCTCGAGCACGTCGAGGAGCGGGATCAGGTTGAACTGCTGGAAGACGAACCCGATGTTGTCCCGGCGAAGGGTGGTGAGCTCGTCATCGGTGAGGGCCTTCACCGACCTGCCGTCCACCTGGACGTCGCCCGAGGACGGCACATCCAGGCACCCGATCAGGTTGAGGAGGGTGGACTTCCCCGAACCCGAGGGGCCCATGATGGCGACGAACTCCCCGGCCATAATGTCGAGCGAGAGGGAATCGAGGGCCCGGACATCCCCGGCCGGCATCGGGTAGACCTTGGAGACACCGTCCAGGCGGATGATGGGATACGTGTCGGTCACGGGACCCGTCAACCCCGCCGCCAGAAGTAGATGAAGACGGCCGCGACCAGGATGACGAACATCCAGATCAGGAGGTTCGTGAACCGCGAGGGCTCGGTCCCCTGGTCAGAGAGGGCCTGGCTGCTCACCTCGACGTTCGAGGTCGTGGTGATGATGTTTCCTGCCCGGTCCTTGTAGGTCACGAGGAGCGGGACCTCGCCGACCGCGGCCTTTGCCCGGAAGGTCACCTCGAAGGAGGCGATGTCGTCCGGCTCGAGGGAGCCCACCACGTAGACCTTGTACGGGTCCACGGGGGTCACCTCCCCCTGCGAGGTGATGGTCACCGAGCGGGCCGTCTCGAGCCCGACGTTTGTCACATCGCCCGAGACATGGATCGCCCCTCCCTCGGTGGTCACGTGGATGTTCGTGAGGACCGGGTCGGCGGCGAGCCGGTTCTCGACGGTGGAAATGGGCACGGTGAGCGTCGCGGTGTGGGGGTTGATCCCGTTCTTGTAGTTCACCCGGAACCGGATGAAGGTCTGCTTGAGGGGGGTCACGTTGAAGGTGACGACCGAGGAGCCGTCGGGCTCAAGCGTCCCCAGGAAGACCCCTGACGGGGTGACCAGGAAACCGTCCCCCTCGGGGAGGATGGTGACCGCGTTCACGGCGTCGGGCCTCGGGTTCCCGATCATGACTGTGAAATCTCCCTTCACCCCCTGGATGACGGGGTCGGGGGTTTCGAGGATGGAGAGCTTGAGGGCCGAAGACTCCACCTCGACGGGGATGCTGAAGGTGTACCCCCCGCCCTCCCGGAAGTCGAGGATGAACCTGAGGTAGTACACGCCGTCGGACCCCAGTGCCTGGACCTTGTAGACAAAGGTCGCGGTGGCCCCGGGAATAAGCCCGCCCTGCGTCTGGTCCGGCGACTGGATCACGGTGACCTCAACTCCCGAGAGCCGGGCGGAGTTGATGTACACGCTGTCGGTGCCCGTGTTCACGACGTTCACCGTGACCACGCCGTAGTCGCCCTTTGCAAGGACCGGGGGGTCGAGGTGGTAGGAGGAGACGGCTACCTGCGGCCCGAGATCGAGGGCGAGGGCGGGACCGGCGAGGAGCAGGCAGAGGAGCGCTGCCGCGGTAAGGGCAAGCCGGGGGATCCATCTCCGCGTCAGGCGAAGGCTCCGGCCTTCGCCTGCGCTCAGCTTTGTTCCAAAGCTTCGGGTCACAGAAGCACCCCCGAGAGGATGGTGACAAGGATCATCACGGCGACCGGTATGGCAACGGTAATGGCGGCGTTCTTCAGGGATATCTCCCTGCTGTACCGGATCCCGAAGACCCAGATGCTCGCGCTCCAGAGGAGGAAGATGATGCCGATAACCGAGGTGAGCTGGAAGGCGGCCGAATGGGTGATGGCCAATGTCGCGCTCTGGATCTCGGTGACGTCCCGGACAGGGGTCACCGAAAGCGTGGGGAGGTAGTACCAGTAAATCACGAGGTCGATGAGGCTCCCGATGATGGTAGGGAGAAAGCCATATCCCACCGCTGCAAGTGTCCGCCTGAAGGTCCCCTTTCCCATGAAGAACATCGAGATGACGTGGAGGACCGCCGTGTAGACGACCCATGCGAGGAGGACCCCGATGATCCCCCCGGCTACCCCAACGACCGAGACGAGCCCCGTGGCCGCCTGCAGGTCAGCGGGGAAGACCCTGAGCACGGTCTGCGAAACGAGGAATGCCGATATTCCCCCGATGATCCCCCCGGCAAGCGCGATGGCAGCCGGCATCTTCAGATCGGCCCATTCCTTCGGGTCGCGCCGGAAGAAACCGTCAGGATCGGTGGCCAGTTGAAGAATTGAACTCACCATGGTGGTCACTAAGATCTCGCCGTCTCGGCTTTTACGTCTTTTGGAGAAGGGAACGGCCCGGGACGGGCACTCGGGTCAGTTCCCGGGGCCGAACTCGTGGCGGACCCAGGCCTCTATCCGGTCGCGGACATCCCGGTACGCGGCGAGGACCTCCTCGTCGGAGCCCCGGAAGGCCGCCGGGTCCGGGAACGGCACATGGATGTACCGGCCGGCCACCGGGAGGAGGCCCCGGGGGGCGCAGGCCGCCTCGTCGCACAGGGTGACCACAACATCCCACGACCCACCCGGCAGCTCGCCGATTGCCTTCGACCGGTGGGCGGAGATGTCGATCCCCGCCTCGGCCATGACCCGGGCCGCGGTCCGGCTCACCCGGTAGGGCATGAGGCCCGCGCTCGCAGCCTCGTGGCTGTCGCCGTACAGGGAGCGGAGGAACCCCTCGGCCATCTGGGACCGTGCGGCATTCCTGCCGCAGATGAAGACGACCCTCGGCTTCCGTTCCATGGAGTCCCCTCAGGACGCGGCGCCCGGGCCACTATTGCCGGAGGAGGGCGTTCTCCGTCGTGGTCAGCCCCGGGCTTACCGAGAGGACGACTTTATAGTCCTTCCACCCGACGAGCGACAGCCGGAGCTCGTACGACTTCGGGGTGAGGTTCCCGATCATCCGGGGCGTGGTCCCGTAGCCCCTCCCGTCGAGGTAAATGGTTGCCCCGGACGGAAATGAGCTGACGTACAGGGATCCCGGGGGAAGGGGAGTCTCGGGGAGCTCCGTCGGGGTCACGGTCGGCGTGGGGGTCTCCGGGGTGGGGAGGGTCGTGGGCGGTACCGGCGTTGGGGTGGGGATCGGCGGGTAATCGGCGGCGACCTTCATCCTCTGGCCGGCGGTGATGGTCACGAGCTGGACCCGCTCGGCATAATCCGCGGAGCGGAGCTGGAGGAGGTGGGACCCTTCCGAAAGGTTGGTGAGCACGAGAGGCGATACCCCCCGGAAATCGCCGTCGAGGATGACCTGGACCTCGAGGCCGGGCGGGGTCGAGGTGATCTCGAGCGACCCCGTGCCGGGGGCTTCCTGGGCACAACCGGCGGAGAGGATCGCGGCAACGAGGATCGCGACGGAAAGAAGCACGGCGACAGGGATCCCTCGCATAGTATAAAATCCGGGGGGAGAGCGTTTAAAGGTATGGATTCCAGCCCTTCCGCGGGCAGGACCGGGCGGGGCTGTGCCGCACGGACACATCCCGCCGGGGGAGGCCGGCGATTTCTCCCCCGATTTTCGAATTGCTTCGAAAATTTTCGTAATCTACGTAAATCCTTTATTTATCAAGGGCGTACGCTCCTCCATGTCCAGCGTGAAGTACATCTTCGCGGTCATCATCATCGCCGCGGTCATCCTCTCCGCCGGGTGCCTGGGCCTCGGCCAGTCCCAGCAGTCCTCGATGGAGACGGTATCGAGGAGCGCCGGGGGGCTGAACTACGGGGTATCCGTCCCCATGCCGGCCTCTGCTCCGGCCCAGAAGGTAGCGACCGACCAGTCACTGGGCGGGGGAGCTGCTGACCAGACGGTAGAGACGAAGATCATCAGTACCGGGCAGGTCACGATAGAAGTCCCGGCGGTCCCCGCGGCGATCGACCAAGTCAAAGACATCGCCACGTCGAACGGGGGTTACCTCTCCTCGTCGAATATCTATACCTCGACAAACGACCGGAAGAACGGCTACGCGATGATCCGCATCCCTGCCGACAGGTTTGACCCGGTAATGCAGGCGCTCGCCCCGCTCGGGAAGATCCTCTCGAGCTCCGAGCAGCGTTCCGACGTGACCGAGCAGTATGTCGACCTGACCATCCAGAACCAGTCCTACCATGCCCAGCTCGACAACTACTACCGGCTCATGAACAAGGCCACCGCCGTCGAGGACATTATCAAGATCCAGGCCCAGATCGACCAGATAACGCTCAACCTCAACCAGGTCGAGGGGAGGCTGCGGTACCTGAACAGCCAGATAGACCTCTCCACCATCACGGTGAACCTGCAGGAACCCGAGCCGGTGGGTGGCGAGACGGGATATAACATCGTCACCGCCATCAACGAGGGTATCGCCGGCTTCTTCGGGATGATCTCGGCGATCATCGTCTTTGTCTTCTCCATCATCCCCCTCGTCATCCTCGTCGCGATCGCGTACGCGGTCTACCGCTGGTAC
>DATJPK010000076.1:0-18780 GCA_035506435.1 Methanomicrobiales archaeon | reverse complement strand
CTCGCAAAGGCCATCGAGTCCACCTTCGGGGTCGAGGGAGAGCAGCAGAAGGCCCTCGCGGACTTCATGTAACCGGAGGGCCCCTTCCCCCCCGGAACCCCCTCCGCACCGTCATTTTCCGTCGTGAATTTCCTGTAGATGGGAGACCACAGCCACACAACCCGTTTATAGTCCCGTCCCATACCGGGCGAACGGGACCGGTATGGGAAACGCGGCAGGGGTGCAGAAGGGCCACAACGCCGGGCTGCAGGCCAGGCAGCCCGGCGTGGTCATCGGTGCGAAGGCGTTCCGCAAGGCTTGCGAGACCCCGGGGCCCGTCCCTCACGTGATTGCGGTCCAGGTCAGCGAATCCGTGCTCGACCGGATCCGGGGCGGGAACGTCGTGGCGGTGCCCGGGCCTGAACCGGGCAGTGAACCGCATTCGGCAGGGCCCCTCGCCCTCACGCAGCTCTACTTCCTCTACTTCCCGTACCAGGTACCCATCGGGGGCGGATTCCTGTGAAACCAGGCATCCGATCTTACAGGGTGGTGTGAGTGACTTTGACAACGAGCCATGCCAGCCAGGCGACAAGCCCCATCATGGAGCTCACCGTGAAACGGAGCGAGGTTGCCTCGGGCCGGGTACTGGTGAAGGGACGCGGCGGGACCGACCTGATTGTCGAGCTCCCGCGGGGCGCCGCCGTCCAGGACGGGGACATCATCGGCCCCTCTCCGGAAGGCGTATATTACCGGGCCAGGTTTGCCCCGGAGCCGGCCCTCCGGATCACGCTCGAAGACGAGGGGTTCCTCGTGGAGGACGCCCTGATACTCGGCTGCATCCTCGGGATGCACGGGAGCGAGGTCCTCACCGAGGGCAGGAACATCTGCGTGCCCGTCGGTGATGTGGGAGCCGGGCCGCTCATGGGCCTTGTCCGGTCGACCGGGGTGCCGGTCCGGATGGAAGTAACCGAATCGGTGATCTCCCCGGCTGTCCGGGGATACTTCCCGGGCAGGGTAGGGCCGGGCAGCCGTTCCCCGAAGGGAGGATAGGAGCCTCAATACAAACCGATTCCCGCCCTGCATGGCACTACCGGGGCTGTCGGTGGGGCTCCACAGCCACAAAAATCGTTTATAGTCTCTTCTCATACGGGCATTCCCGGAAAAAACGGAAAAATGAGGAGGTTTTGACATGATAGTCCAGCACATTACGTCCATCGACAATATCAGGAACGGGGAGGTCCATGATCCGACGAAGGTCAAGCACGGTGTGATCGCCGCGAACCGGATCTCGGACCTCTCCTGGTGGATCGATCCCGCCACCCACCTCAACCTCGACCTTCCGGCCAACCTGATGAAGCTCGTGTACGTCGCGACCCGGCTCGAGAAAGGAGCGAGGATTCTCGAGAACGGGAACGGGTTCATCGTTGCCCCGGTCGCGAGCGGGCTGTTCGGCAGGTACGGCAAGGTCGAGATCGCGGAGATGCGGCGGCGGATCTCGCTCCGGCAGGCCGTCCAGTAACCCCATGGACCGCCACGGGGAAGTCCAGGCGTACACCTGGTTCAAGGAACGGGCATTACGTATCAGGGGCCAGATACTCGATATCGTGGTAGCGGGTGATGATGCCACCGGGGGAAGGGCACGTATCCGGGCCCCGGACGGGAGGGACCTTGTCATCGATCTCCCGCAGGGCTCGGCAATCTGCGAGGGCGACGTGTTCGGCCCCTCGCCGGATGGCATCTATTACCGGGTCCGGATCGAGACCGCCCCCGCGAGCAGGAACATCCCCGCCGCCTGACGGGGACCTGCCGGACCGGTCTCACCTCTTTTCAGAAACCAGGTTTTCCCGGGGAGGCACGGGCTCGGACCATTCCCGGATGTCCCTTCCCCCGGACCATGCCTTCTCGAAGTTCCCCCGGAGCAGGGTGACAAGGCTCCCGTTCCGAGTCCAGAGGGACGAGATGCGGGCATCCTTCCCCTCCTCTTCTCCCGACGTGATGAGGACAGCCTCCTTCCCGTCCGCGACAAGGAAGTTCCCGTCGCTCCCCCCGGGCCCTGCAAACCGGAAATCAAGGTCCCCGCCCCTCAACCCCTTCAGGAACAGCGGGAGGGCGAGCACGTCGGACTCCCCGGTGATCACCCTGACCCGGATTCCCCTGGCCGGGAGGCTGTCCAGGACCTTCGTAAAGCCGGACATGAGGGGTGACGCACGGGGGCCGGAGCAGGCGACGAGCAGCTCGGCCTCCGCCCTCCCGAGCATCCCCGCGACACTGTCCCCGATGGCCGGGTCCCCCTCGAGGAGCACGAACTGCTCCCCCTCGCCGTCATCGCCAGCGGCACCGGTCACCGGGCTGAAGTATTCGAGGAACTCGTCCACCTGGTAATCGAGCTCGGCCGATTCCCGGCTCAGGGCCTCCTGCCGGTTCTTCACGAGGACCCGGAGTGCCCGGTCGACAGGGAGCGCCCGGACCCGGGTCGGGGTCCCGATCACCCGCTCCACGATGCCCATCTCGTAGAGCTTCGGGAGGATCCGGTAGATGTCCTCCCGCCGCACCGCCGAGACCTTCGAGATCGGTTCGATCTGGGTGGTCCCGAGCGAGAGGATGGCGAGGTAAATCCTCGCCTGGTTCTGGGTGAGGCCGAACTTCACGAGCTTCTCGGCGTCGTCCCCGAGCGACTTCCGGTCCGGGGAAGTGGTGATGAACCGCTTCCCCACCATCTTCTGGTAGTCAATCATCTGCATGCGAACCCTCTCTCGCCCGCCGGAACCCGCCCGGGGGGATCCCGATCTCGAACCTCGCTCCCCTGCCCGGCTCGCCGGTCTCCCTGATGGTCATCCCGGTGATCGCGAGGATCTCGCGGATCAGGAAGAGGCCGAACCCGGTGTGCCTCCCGTACCCGCGCCTGAAGATGAGTTCCTTTTTCGCTTCCGGGATGCCCACGCCGTCGTCTTCGACGAGGAGGATGTACCGGTCTCCCTCCGCCCGGGCCCCGAACCGGATCCGGGTCGCCCGCTCCCCGTGGCGGATGGTGTTGTCCACCAGGTTCGCGACCGCCCTGGAGAAGAGGGGGTCCGCCCGTATTTCGAGGGCGGGCAGGTCGAGCTCGACCCGGAGGCCTCCCCTGTTGACGGCTGCGATCCCTTCCTGCACCGCATCGGCCACGTTCTCCCACTCCGGCTCCTTCATCCCGAGGTCTGCATAGTCCCGGGTGAACTCCATCTTCCGCTGGAGGCTCCGGAGGAGCGGGGCGAGCTTGCCGGTCATGGCGAGCGCCTCCCCGTCCCCGCCCGGGAGGGAGAGGTACATGCCCAGCGCCGCGATGTCGTTCAGGACGTCATGCCGGGTGACGGCGTTGAGCAGGTTCAGCTTCCCGTTTGCCTGCCGCAGCGCGTCCTCTGCCCTCTTCCGGTCGGTGAAGTCCCGGGCGAAGATGGCGACCCGGTCGACCTTCCCCGATGCATCCCTGACGGGGGAGAGAATGGTGGAGAAGAAGTGCCCGCGGATCTCGTCGGTGTAGATCCGGCCCTCTCCCGTTTCAAGGACCTCCCGGAAGACCTTCCGGGCCTCTTCCGCCTTTTCGGGTATGGCGTCGAAGATGGAGGTCCGGGCGAGGGGCTCTGTCCCTGCCTTCAGGAGGGCAGCCCCGGCCGGGTTCGCGAGGATGAGCCGCCCCCGGGTATCCACGAGGAAACCGGGATCGGGGTTCGCATCGATGAAGGCCCGGAGGGTCGCCTCCCCTGCCCGGGTTGCCCCCACGGTCTCCCTTCTCCCGCCCGTCTCCCAGAGGATGAACAGCCCGTACTCCTGCTCCCCGTGGAGCAGGTGGGTTGCCTTCACCTCGACGGGAAGGGGTTCCCCGGACCTGTTCCTGACCCGGCTTCCGAAGGAGGCCGGCGACGCCGTCTTCAGGTACCCCCAGAGTGTCTCCCAGGTGCCGTACGGCCGGTCCAGGTCGATGTCGGCAAAGGACATCCGGGCAAGCTCTGCCTCCGGGTACCCGAGGGCTGCCGCGGCCGCCTGGTTCACCCGGAGGAAACGGCCGTCCCCCGCAACCCAGAGCGCGGGCACCCCCGCCTGCTCGATTGATGCCTGGACGAGCCTCGACTGCTCCTCCTCCCGCCTCCGCCTCAGGATGTCCTCGAGGAGCCGGTGGTTCGTGGACAGGAGGGAGAGGGTGTTCTCGTCCATGATCCCCTCGAGCGTTCGCCGCTGGTGGGCCATCGCGGTGACGTCCTCGAGGGTGACCACCACGCCGGCCTTCTCCCCGGCCGAGGAGAGGGGCATGACCCTGGCCCGGAAGGTGTACGGGGTGTTCCCGGCGAGGCACTCGAACTCTGCGAGGCCGGCCTTCTTTCCGGCCCCTTCCCTGATGGCGGCGAGGATCTTATCCGTCAGGCACCGGGAGAGCGTGGACGCGCCCAGCCGTTTCCCGACGATCTCCTCCCGCCGGAGCCGGAAGACCGCGAGGAGGTTGTCGTTCACCTCCCGCACCCGGAGATCTGCCGAGAGGACGAGAACGAGGGGCTCGGGGGACCGGAGCAGGGACGGGAGGCTGACCCGGTGCGGGAGGGTGAACACCCGGGTCTGCCCGTAGGTATGGACATCGATCTCTCCTTTCCCGGCGAGGGCGCCGAGCCTCCGGCCGGCAGAGCCCCGGCTGAGCCCGGCTGCCCTCCCGACGTCCTCCGCGGTGAGGCCCTGCGGGTGCTCCCAGAGAATTTCCCGGATCCGGGAATCTGTTTCCCCGCCCGGGACACCGGGCCGGGCCCGCCCCGGCACTTCGTGGCCGGGCATTGCGGGGTAGGCCCCGCTCTTCACCCTCCCGTTGAGAAGCTCAACATTGTCCATCGGTATTGTCCCCTCCTGGATTGATCCGGAATTTCCCGGGAATTTTTATAGATGCTCGCCTGTGGATCAGATTTTGAGACAGATTTTGAAAAGACCGGGGTCATGACCGGGGCATATCGGGATGAAAAATAGTGCTGGAGGCTTATGTGTCTCTGGAGCTGGCTGGCAGATAAACCTCAGACTGGCCCTGGTATTCCATGTGAACACGACTCTTCTGGCATGCGAAAGGATTACTCCACTGGTTGCGTGCCCTGCCGGGAACCTGGCTCAGGGATTCCCGCGGGCTGACCCCGTGCCCCATCCACGGTGCCCCCGCCAGGGTCCGCCGATGCTCCCGGCGGAGATGCCCTGCGGGGTCACATTCTCTCCACGGTGTCTTCCACTTCTGTGTGGGCTCTTCACCCACACCACTTCCCTGATCGGGCGGGGATAATATAGATATCCGGGTATCTCACCGGTTGTTTCAAAATTTGAGAATCGGCCGCCCGTCGGCAGGCTGCAGGGCGGGGGTCAGCTCCCCCCCGGCCTCCTCGCCCCTGGCGCCTCCCCGATGCCCCCGTCGAGGACATGCTGGAAGACAAACTTGTACTCGGCCATCTTCTGCCTGATGTGCTTCCTCCCCTTCTCGGTCGGGGAGTAGAGCTTGGACTTCCCCGAGGTCTTCATCTCGAGGTACCCCTCCTTCTCGAGGTCGTAGAGGAGGGTGTAGATCCGTGCCTGCGGGATGAGCACGTTGTACCGGTCATGGATCTCCCGCACGATGTCGTACCCCGAGATGGGCTTCTCGAGGAGCGAAAGGACCACGGGCTCGAGGGACTTTTTCACCACTTCCTCGAGGGTGGCCTGCGGGACGACGGTCACCGACTCGGCGGGGAAGGACCGGTGGGAGAAGGAGAGCATCGTGTCCTTGCCCGTGGAGACGATGATCTTCGAGACACCCTCCGAGAAGGAGCGGATCGCGTTGTGGTCCACCTTCCCGATGTTGAGGGCGATGATGCCCGAGACCGGGAGGCCCTCCTTCTTCTTTGCAAGGAGGAGGTCCTTCACGGCGACGATGTCCCCGAACTCCTCGGTGTCGTGGAAGTCGAGGAGGATCTGGAGGGTGTTCCCCGGCGGGGCGGGCGGGAGGGTGGTGGTGCACCGCTCGAGGAGTTTCACCATCGTGTAGAGCTCACCCTTCTTGAGCCTCCGTGTCACGAGGTCACCCTTCTGGATCTCGGGGAGGAAGAACCGCTGGATGCCGGACTGGTGGTAGGCGAACAGGTTGCGCCCGCCCTTCTTCAGCCCCTCCTCGATGGCGAATTTAAACGCCGGCTCGGTCACCGCCTGGTCGGTGTAGAGGTAGAGGATGATGTCGGTGAAGATGTCCTTCAGGAGCACCGTCTTGATGCCCGGGAGGTCGAGGTACTCCGGCTCCTCCTCGTCCTCCACGCTCACCCTTCCCTTCCCCTTCGGCGCCTTCGGCTCGCTGTCGTTCCGGAAGAGCGCGATCTCGATGGCCGCCTTGATCTCGAGCTCGTTGAAGGGCTTCACGATATAGCCGTACGGCCTCGCGGCCTTCGCCTTCTCGATGATGGCGTCATCGGCGTACGAGGTGACGAAGACCACCGGGATGCCGAGCTGCTCGTTGATCTGCTTTGCCGCCTCGATCCCGTTCATCCTCCCCGGCATGACGATGTCCATGAGGATGATGTCGGGCGAAAGCCTCCTCGCCTTCTCGACGGCCTCCTCCCCGGAGGCGGCCATGCCGGCCACCTCGTACCCGAGGGTGGTGAGCCGTTCCTCGAGCTGCATCGTGATGATCGCTTCGTCATCCACTACCAGAACCTTTGACATCTCCTCACGTCCTTTCCCTTGGAATTTCCACGATCACTTCGGTCCCCCGGGTCCTGCCGAACCCGAGCGTCCCCTTCAGCTGCTGGGTGACCAGTGTTTTCACCAGCTTGAGCCCGAGGGTGTCCGACCGTTCGAGGTCGAAGCCCGGCGGCATGCCAACGCCGTCGTCCCGCACAACAAGTTGGATCCGGCTCCCCTTCTTCTTTACGGAAACCTCCACGGTCCCCTCTCTCCGGCCGGTGAAGGCATGCTTGAAGGCGTTGGAGAGGAGCTCGTTCACCACGAGGGCCACGGGGACTGCCTGGTCGATGGGGAGGGTCACGCCGGAATGCTCGACCGTGGTCCCGACCCGTCGGGCCGTTTCGGAATAGATCTCCGAGAGCGCCTTTACCTGGTCCCGGATCTGGTCGTCCAGGTCCACCCGGTCGATCTGCCCGTTCTCGTAAACCTTCGTGTGGATCCTGGCCATGGTCTGGATCTTCAGCATTACGTCGGAGAGGACGTCCCGGGTGAAGGGGTCCTCGGTCCTCGTCCGGGTCATGTCGAGGAGGCCCGAGATGAGCTGGAGGTTGTTCTTCACCCGGTGGTGGATCTCCCTGAGGAGCACCTCCTTTTCCCGGAGCGCTGCCACCAGCTCATCCCGGGCCCGTTTCTCTTCGGTGATATCGATCAACACGAGCTGGACCTCCCCCTCGCCGCCGGTCGCCTTCGACGGGCTTCCCTCGAGCCTGAGGTACCGGACCGGCTCGCCGTCCAGCCGGACGGCAACCTCGCAGGTCTGTTTCTCGCCCGACCAGAGGATCTCCCTCGTGAAGGCATCGAAGCCCGGGAGGCTCTCCCGGGCGAGGAAGGCCCCGAACCGCCTGCCGTTCACGCGGCTCCGCGGCGTCCCGAGGAGAATGGAGGCGGTGATGTTCAGTTCGAGGATCTTCCCCCCGGGATCAAGCGTGAGGTATCCGACGGGGGCGAAGTCGTAGAGGGAGACATATTTCTCCTGGGCCGCCTCCGCGTTCTGCCGGGCGGCCGCGAGCTCCTCGTTCTGCATCTCGAGCTCGACCTGGTGCACCTGGAGCTCGTGGATCATCCGCCGGGTTGCAAGGTTGGAAACCGCCCGTGGTTTCTCCTGCCCCCGGCCCTTCAGGCTCTCCTCTGCCTTCTTCCGGAGCTCCAGATCCCCGCCCGCCTTCCCCCCGCGGGCCCGGGCGGGGGCTTTCCCCGCTGGATCCTGTCCCCTGCCCTTCATCGCTTCCTCCGCCCTGACCGGTCGGTGACGTCCTCGATAACGAGGAGGATGAGCTTACCCGTCGGGACGTCAGCGGCGATCATCCGGGCGTTCACGAGGAGAACCTTCCTCCCGATCCCCGGGAAGTCCGCGGTGAGGGTCAGGTCGTCGATCCGGTTGTCGTTCGGGAGGACGTTCTCGAGCCCGTCCCTGAGCTCGGGGATGTCCCAGACCCCGTTCCCGGGGGTGAAGAAGGGCTGCCCCTTCACCTCGTCTTCCCGGAGGCGGTAGGTCGAGAAGAAAGCCTCGTTCGCCTGGACGGCGCGCATATCCCCGTCGAGGATGACCACGGGCTGGCGCAGCGCCCTGACGATGTTCTCGGCGAGGACACGGGCGGCCTGAAGCTCCTTCCGGAGCGTGTGGAGGGAGGTCACGTCGGTGAAGGTGATGACCACCCCGTCGATGACGTTGTCCGCCGTGCGGTACGGGAGGATCCGCATCAGGAAGGTGCTTCCGTCCCTGCCCTCCACCTCCTTCTCCCGGAAGACGAGGGTGTCCATCACCGACGAGATGTCGTCCATGAGGGCGTCGTACTTCAGGTTCGTGACGATATCGGAGAGCGGGCGGCCGATGTCCGCCGGGATCAGGTTGATGACCTGGGTCACCCTGCTCGTGAAGCGCTTCACCTTCAGGCCGCCGTCCACGAAGAGGGTTGCGATCTCGGTGCTGTTCAGGAGGTTCTTTAAATCGTTGTTCGCCTCGGAGAGCTCGGCGTTCTTGATCTGGAGCTCGGTGTTCACGGTGACGAGCTCCTCGTTCAGGGACTGGAGCTCCTCCTTCGAGGTCATGAGCTCCTCGTTCGTGGACTGGAGCTCCTCGTTCGTGGACTGGAGCTCCTCGTTCGCCGACTTGAGCTCCTCCTGGGAGGTCTCCATCTCCTCGATGATGGTCTGGAGGCGCTGCCGGGTCCGGTCGAGCTCCTCCTCGAGCTCGCTCCGGCCCCCGGCCCCTCCCGGCCCGGCGGGCTTTTCCTTCCTCCTCCTTCCCTTCTTCTCCACCGAGACGTCCTCGAAGGTGACGAGGACCAGGTCCCTGAAGATCTCGGGTTCCCGGAGGGGCCGCACCCCCAGGTTCAGGATCTGCCGGTCGCCGTTCGTCGCGACCGAGATCCCCCGGAGGACCACCGGCTCCTTCGAGGAGACCGCCTTCCTCACCGCGGTGGCGAGCTCGTACCGCAGGCCCTCCCGGGCCATGGCAAAGATGTTGTGGGTCACCTTGCCCGAGGCAGGCTCCAGGTACTTCCCCGTGCGCCCGTGGATGTAGATGATGTCCCCGGCCTCGTTGACAAGGACGGATGGCGGGGTGAAATTCTCGACGAGCAGGGCCTGGAAGGCCTCGGGGAGCCGTTCGTCGGCGGCCTTCAGGGTGCCCCCGGCCCGGTCCAGGGCCGGTAGGATGATGTGGGGGATCTCGGGGGCCGCTCTCGATGCGTACACCGAGGCCCTCCGCTGGAAGACCCGGGCCTGGGTGTCCAGGGGGGCGAAGAGGTCGGTGAAGCCCCCGATGGTCTCCGAGGTGCCGAGGAAGAGGAGGCCCCCGGGGGAGAGGGAGTAGTGGAAGAGGGGGATGAGCTTTTTCTGGAGCTCGGAGGTGAAGTAGATGAGGAGGTTCCGGCAGACGAGGAGGTCGAGCTTGGTAAAGGGCGGGTCCATGAAAAGGTTCTGCGTGGCGAAGACCACCATGTCCCGGATCTCCTTTTTCACCCGGTACCGGTTGTCCTCCTTCGCGAAGAACCGCTGGAGCCGCTCCCGGGAGAGGTCGGAGGCGATGTTCACGGGATAGGTCCCCTGCCGGGCGATCTCGATGGTGTCCTTGTCGATATCGGTCGCAAAGACCTGGACCTTGATGGTCCCCTTTGACTTCACCTCGTCGAGGCACTCGGCGAGGATCATGGCGAGGGAGTAGGCCTCCTCGCCGGTGGAGCAGCCTGCGTCCCAGACACGGATGACCGACCCCGGCGGCCGGTTCGCGATGAGCACCTCCCGGATCTCCTTTTTCAGGGCATCGAAGGCCCGCGAGTCCCGGAAGAACCCGGTGACGCCGATGAGGAGCTCCTTGAAGAGGAGGTCGATCTCCTGGGAGTTCTCCTGGAGGTAGCGCACGTAGTCCTGCATCCGGCCGATCTGGTGGACGTTCATCCTCCGCTCGATGCGCCGGTAGAGCATGTTCCGCTTGTACATCGAGAAGTCATGGCCGGTCTTTGCCCTGAGGAGGACGAAGACCTTCTGGAGGGCCGAGGTGGCCCGCTCCGTGGTCTCGGGAGTTACCCCCCCCCTCGCCCGCTTCGCGTGCCGGAAGTACCCGATGACCTTCGCCGGGAGCCCCTCCGCGGGCGCGACGATGTCCACGAGGCCTGTCGCGATCGCGCTCCTGGGCATGCCGTCGTACCGGGCCGAGGCCGGGTCCTGGACCATGGTGAGGCCGAGCTTCTCCTTGATGGCCATGAGCCCGAGGGTCCCGTCAGTCCCCATCCCCGAGAGGATGACCCCGGCCGCGAGGGACTCGCCGTCGTCGGCGAGGCTCCGGAAGAAGAAGTCGATGGGCATCCGCTGGCCCCGGGGGAGGACCGGCTCCATGAGCTGGAGCCGGCCATGAAGGATGGAGAGGTTTCGGTTCGGGGGGATGATGTAGACATGGTCGGGCTCGACCCTCATCCCGTCCTTCGCCTGGAGGACGGGCATCCGGGTGACCCGCTGGACGAGCTCGGGCATCACGCCCTTGTAGTTGGGGTCCAGGTGGACGATGATGACAAAGGCCATCCCGGTGTCGGACGGCATCCGGGAGAAGAACTGTTCGAAGGCCTCGAGCCCGCCGGCCGAACCCCCCATGCCCACGATGGGAAACGCCTTCCGCTTCGCCGCCTCCGTTTTCCCCCCGGCGGTGCCTTTACCCTTCGGGTGCTTCGGCTCCTTCGCCGGCTTCCCGTCCACCTTCACCGGCCGTGCCGTCTCCTCCGGTCTTTTTGCCTTTCCCTTCCCCGTGGCTGCCATCAGCACCGGACCTCCTTCACCGTCCGCTTCATTCTCCCATCTGCCCGGCCGTCCATATACCTGTCCTCCCTTCCCGGTTCCCTCCGGCCGTCGGTCCCCCGTTATCAGCCCCGAAACCGGGTGACGCCTCCCCGCGGAGCGGGATCTCAATGACCACCTCGGTCCCCATCGGGAGCCGTTTCATCCCGAGCTTCCCCTTGAGCTGATTTTCGACGAGGGTCCTCACGAGCTTCAGCCCGAGGGTGTTCGCCTTTGCGATGTCAAATGCCTTCGGGAGCCCGGTGCCGTTGTCGGAGATGGTGAACCGGACTTTCCCGTCCTCCTCACGTGCCGAGTACTTCACCGTCCCCGTCTTCCTTCCCCTGAAGGCATGCTTGTAGGCATTGGAGAAGACCTCGTTCAGGGCGAGGGCGCAGGGGATGGCCTGGTCGAGGGGGAGGTAGAGCTCCCGGGAGTCCAGCTCGATGGTGATCTCCCGCCCGGCGCCCGAGTGGATGTTCGTGAGAGCCCGGACCTGGTCCCGGACCTGCCCGTCCATGTTGATCCGGTCGAACTGCCTGCTCTCGTAGAGCCGGGTGTGGATCTGGGCCATGGTCTGGATCTTCATCATGATGTCCGTGAGGACGCCGCCCGTCTTTTTGTCCTTTGTCCGCATCCGGGTCATGTCGAGCAGGGAGGTCGTGAGCTGGAGGTTGTTCTTGACCCGGTGGTGGATCTCCCTGAGGAGCACCTCCTTCTCCGCGAGTGACTCGATGAGCTGGAGCTCGGCCCGCTTCCGCTCGGTGATGTCCCGGAAGCTGAACACCCGTCCGACGATGGCGTTCCCGATCTTCTGGGGCTTCGAGTACCGCTCGATGATCCTCCCGTCCAGGAGCTCGAGCAGGTCGTAGCTCTCCCGGGCCGGGTGGTCCGAGATCTCGGCGAACCTCGCGGTGAAGGCGTCCGGGTCCCGCATCTGGACCGAGAGGTGATCGAGGGAGGCCCGGGTATCGAGCGTGGTGAGGACCGGGTCGGGGACGTTCCACATGGTCGTGAAGTTCTGGTTGTAGCTCGTGATCTTCCCGGACCGGTCGATGACGAGCATCGCGTCCGCCGTGGACTCGAGGGCGGCGTTCAGCATCGAGAGGGTCTTTCTCACCGCCTCCTCGGCGTTCTTCCGGTGGGCGATCTCGGCGGAGAGCTCCACGTTCACCCCCGCGAGCTCGGCGGCCTTTTCGGCCACCTCGAGCTCCATCTGCTTCCGCTCGGTGATGTCCTGCCCCTGGGCGATGGCCGAGGACACCGTCACCCCGTCGGCCTCGTACAGGGTCGCCGTGTTCCAGAGCACCGTCCTTACGTCCCCGTTTTTCGTGAGGATCGGGATCTCCACCGCCTCCAGCCGCTCGCCGGCCATTGCCCTTTGGATGTGTTCCATGGAGCCGGCGGCCTCTTCTGCGGGGAACAGGATCATGAGGCTCTTTCCCACCACCTCGCCGGCCGATCTCCCGGTCAGCCGCTCGAAGGCCTGGTTGAACCGGGTGATCCGGAGATCCGGGTCCCAGACGATGATGGGGGCATTTGCATAGGCGATCAGGTTCTCGAGGTAATGGCTCGTGGCATGGAGCGCCTCCTCGAACTGCTTCCGCTCGGTGATGTCCTGCCCCTGGGCGATGGCCGAGGAAACCGTTACCCCGTCCGCCTCGTACAGGGTCGCGGAGTTCCAGAGGACGGTCCTGATGGTCCCGTCCCGGTGAAGGATCGGGATCTCCACCGCCTCCCACCGTTCGCCGGCCATCGTCCGCCGGATGTGTTCCATCGAGCCGGCGATGGTTTCCGGGGGGAACAGGATCTCGAGGGTCTTCCCCACCACCTCCTGCGCCGTTCTCCCCGTCAGGCGCTCGAAGGCATGGTTGAACCGGGTGATGCGGTACTCCGGGTCCCACACGATGATGGGCGCGTTCGCGTAGTTGATCAGGTTCTCCAGGTGCTCGCTCGTCTCCCGCAGGGCCTTATCCGCCAGTTTGCGCTCGGTGATATCGCGGGCGTAGATCCTGGTGGTCCGCGTCGCCGGGTTCAGGGTGAGGGTTTCGAGGAATACCCGGTCCCCCACCACCACCTCTTCCTCGATATCCCCCTCGAGAAGCCGGGGAAACAGGAGAGAGAAGTCACCCGGCAGGAGCAGGGCCGGGTCATCCCCGATGCCCCGTTTCCCGAGGATACTCCGGGCCGCGGGGTTCGAGTAGATCACCTCCCCGGCGGTGTTCACCTCGATGACCGGGTTCGGGTTCAGCTCCGGGAATGAGGCCAGGTGGGCGATCCGTTCCTCGGCCTTCTTCCTGTCCGTGATGTCCTGCATGATGGCCTGGGCCGCGATGACCCCCTGGTACCTTACCGGCGAGGTGACGACCTCGATGGGGACCGGGGTCCCGTCGAGACGGAGGATCGTCCCCTCCCTGACGGGGAGCCGCTGCCCCGCATCGATGCCGGTGACCCGGGCCTCTGCGACCCCGATTTCCTCGGCGGGGAGGAGCTTCATGATATCGCGGCTCTTCAGGCTCTCCAGGGACGGGGCGCCATACAGGTCGACCGCAACCTGGTTCGCGTAGAGGACCCTGCCATGGTGGTGCACGAGGATCGCCATGGGGGCGGCATCGACGAGGGCCCGGTACCGCTCCTCGCTCTCCCGGAGGGCCTCCTCGGCCTTCTTCCTCTCGGTGATGTCCTGCACGACGGACACGGACCCGAGGATATTCCCCGCGGCATCCCTCACCGGAGCCGCATTGACCTGCCGGTACCGCAGTTCCCCGGTGGCGGGGGTTCGGATAATCTCCTCGAGGTTCTTCACCACCTCCCCCTCCAGGGCCCGGAAGGGGGGCGCTTCCTCGACCGGCCGGGGGCTGCCGTCGGGGCGGAAGACCTCGAGGCCCTTCGCGAGCTCCGCGACCTCCATCTCGCCCGGGGCCATGCTGAACTCCCTGAGAGCCGACGGGTTCATCAGGGTAAATGTCCCGGTATGGTCGGCAAACCAGACCTCGTCGGTCATGGAGTTTACGAGGGCAGAGAGCCTGTCCCGCTCCTCCTGGATTGTCTTCTCCGCCTGCTTCAGGTCATGGATATCGGTCGCCGTCCCGATCCAGCGGGTGATGGCGCCCTGCTCGTCGCGGATCGCGGCTCCCCGGGTCAGGTGCCACCGGTACTCGCCGTCGGCCTGCCTGAGCCGGTGTTCTATGACGGAGGTTTCCCCCGTGTCGAGCGCCTTCTCCCATGCCGCCAGGGTCGCCGGGAGGTCGTCCGGGTGGATCAGGGACTCCCAGTTCCAGCCCGTCACCTCGTCGAGCCCGACCCCGCCGTACTCGAGTGCCCTCGGGTTGTAGTAGTCCATGTGCCCGGTGGCATCGGCGCTCCAGACGATCTGCGGCATCGCCTCGGCGAGGGCACGGAACCGGGCCTCGCTCGCCTGGAGCGCTTCTTCGGCCCCCTTCCTCGGGGTGATATCCCGGTTACTCCCCCGTACACCGAGGAACTCCCCCTTCTCCCCGAAGACCGGCTGGCAGACATGCTCGATCCAGCAGACGGACCCGTCGGGGCGGATGTACCGCCACTGGCCATTGCCGACCTCCCGTTTCTCATGGACCTCCCTCTCGTGCTCCTCGAAGGCGGCCCGGTCGTCGGGATGGATGCTACGCTTCCTGATACCGGCGTCTGCCATGAATTCCCCGGCCCGGTGGCCGGTGATCGCCTCGCACGAGGGCGAGCAGTAGAGGAACCTGCCCCCGGGGTCGAGCCAGAACTCCCAGTCGTACGTATTGTCGGCCACCGTCCGGTAGCGGAGCTCGCTCTCGTGCAGCGCGTCCCGGGCTTCGATGGCATCCTCCATGACATTGAGGGCGGCCCGGCGGGAGTTTCTCAGGGTCTCGTTCGCGGCCTCGAGCTCCCGGGCCCGGTCCGCGAGCTGGGCGGTGAGCCGCTCCCGTGCCTCGTCAGCCTGCTTCCGGTCCGTGATGTCCTCGAAAATGGTGGCGAACCTGCCCTTCCCGGGAGAGAAGACCGAGATGGCGAAGTGCTTGTCCATGGGTGGGAAGTAGGTCTCGAAGTACTCCGGGAACCCCCCCGTTGCGACCCTCGCGTACTCCTCGAGGTACGGCGGCGTCCCCGTCCCGTACACCACCGTCGCCCTCTTCCCCACGACGTCTGCCCTGGCAAGGCCGATGATCCGCTCGAAGGCCGGGTTCACGTCGGTGATGATATAGTCGACCGGTGTTTCGCCCTCGTACACGATCTCGTGGTTGGCGAGCCCCTCGATCATGGTGTTGTAGATACTGGCAAGGCGCTGTTCGCTCGCCCTGAGTGCGCCCTCTGCCTTGAGCCGCTCGGCGATCTCCTTCTCGAGGTCGGACTTCGTCGCGGTGACGGCCCGGAGCGAGGCCGCCATGCGGTTGAAAGCCCGCGAGAGATCGCTGATCTCGTCGTTCCCCCGTTCCACGATGACGTGGCCGAGGTCACCGGAACCGATCCGCGCCGCCCCTTCCTGGAGGCCGGCGATGGACCTGAGGGTGCGGCGGTAGAAGACGTAGTAACCCGTGAGGAGGAGCCCGGAGAACAGCCCCATGAGGGTCAGGATGAGCAGGTTACCCTGCGCCTTCTTCGCATCGGACTCGGACCGCAGGATGGACGCGAGCCGGCCCGAATCAAAGATCATGCCCTGGTTCTGGACCGCGAGCCGGCTCCAGGAGATCTGGACGACCCGCGGGTCGGTCCCTCCCGCCTGCACCGGGCTCGCCGCTATGTCATCAAAGACCGACCGGATATTCCGGAGGTCCGTCCCGAGGCCCGCCGCGATGACCTGCTTCTCCGGGGTATCCGCGTTGAGGCTCGCAACCAGGGCCGAAACGGAGGCGAACTTCGAGAGCCATCTGTCGGCCTGCTGGGGCTCGCGGTACAGGATGAAGTCATTGGAGAGGTAGCCGAGCTCTCCGACCTGGAGCGAGATCCCGTTGGCAATTTCCTCCTGCGCATTGAGCCGGACCACCTCCTGGTTCGTCGTGAAGGCGAGGTACGATACCCCGGCAATGAGGAGCCCGAAGATGGCGATACCGGCGATGAGCTGGGTCCTGATCTTCATGTCCTTACCC
This sequence comes from Methanomicrobiales archaeon, assembly GCA_035506435.1. GTDB lineage: Archaea > Halobacteriota > Methanomicrobia > Methanomicrobiales > JACTUA01 > JACTUA01. The sequence continues at coordinate 2,734 of DATJPK010000076.1, read as the reverse complement.
GATGATGTTCACGGAGCCTGGTCTCACTGCATCGAGGCCGTCGGTGTAGATGTGCTTTCTGAAATCCTGCACCGTCGTGGCATCCGTCAGGTTGTTCGCCATCATCCACCTCGACTCGTCCTCCATGGCGATGACGAGGTCCTGGCCGAGAGTGAGGGAATACTCGTTCTGCTGCAAGACCAGGTCCATGGAGGCAGAGTCGAGGCCCAGCCTCTCCTTCACTGCTGCCCGGGCTTCCTCGGGATGGTCCAGCAGGAATTCCCCGGCTTCGTCGATCGATTTCAGGAACCGCTGGATCTGCCCGCCATGGCTGGTTGCCCGGTCCTTCATGCAGGAGACGACCCAGAAAGAGTCTTGGCTGCTCTGGATCGGCCAGATGACCGCGGCATCACCCCATCGCTCCCGGATCTCATTGATATACACTCCTGTCACGAGGGCATCGACACTGCCGTTCGATAAGGCCTCCACGTACTGCGAGGGGGGCATGTCCACGAGTGTAAGGCTCTGCGGGTTCACCTCCCTGAGGGTGAGGAACCTGCCGAGATAGAATTCGCCGCTTCCGCCACGGGTGATGCCCAGTTTTTTCCCGGCGAGGCTGCCTGCATTTTCAATTCCCCGGTCTTTCCGGGCCACCAGGTGCGTCGTCTGGTACTTATCGACCACGCCGATGGCGTCCAGGTCGTCACCCGCGAGGATTCCACTCGCGACCGCATACTCAGATGACAACCCGAGATCCACCTCACCCTTCGACAGGCCTTCGATGACGGCCGGGCCTGAACTGTACTCCCTCGTGGTCACGTTAAGACCGTTTTCCGAGAACAAACCCCGGTCTTCGGCAATGTAGATCAGGGCAGACGCCTCGTACGGATATTCTCCGATGCTTATGGCCTCTCTGGTCGACGGGCCCGGGGTCACCGGGTTCGTGAAGTACCATGCTCCCAGCACCGCGATCGCAAGAATCCCCGGGATCGTGATCCCGAGGATGACCTCCTTCCTCATGGCCTCCTCAGGGGAACGGGAACAGACTTCATGGCATCACCCGATTACGTTCACCGAGCCCGGTTTCACGGCTTCGAGACCGGCTGTGTCAATGTACTTCCTGAAATCCGGCACCGCAGTCGCGTTTGTCAGCTTGTTCCCGATCATCCACCGGGCCTCGTCTTCCATGGCGAGGACGAGAGACTGGTCGAGGGTGAGGGTGAACCGGTTCTGCCGCCAGACGGTGTCCATGTACGCCGGATCGAGGCCGAGCCTCTGCTGCACGATGGCCTTCGATTCGGCAGGATGGTCCGCCATGAAGGACTCGGCTTCGGCGAGAGCCCGGAGGAACCGGGTGAACCGGTCCGGGTTCCGGGCGATCCACCCGTCGGTGGAGACGGCGAGGGCGAAGAGAGGCTGGCTGCTCTGGGCTTCCCAGGCGATGGCATTTCCCCCCAGCCGTTCCCTCGCCTGGTCCGCGTACGGCTGGGCCAGGACGGCCGCGTCTATGGACCCGTTGACGACCTCATCTGCTGTGTCCGTCGGTGTCTTCACGCTCACGTACGAGATGTTCTCCATACCCAGGCCGTTCAGGGAAAGGAACCTCCCCAGGTGGAACTCGGCGATGGAACCCGCCGCGGTCCCGATGCGCTTCCCCCGGAGGTCAGCCGGGAACGCGATCCCCCGGTCGCTCCGTGCCACGATGTAGATGTACTCGGCCTTGTCGATCACCGCGAAGGCGCGGGCCGGCGTCCCTTGGAAGATCTTCCCGACGAGCGGGAACTCGGAGACGCTCACCGCGACCTCGGCTTTCCCGCCGACCATGTCGTTCAGGGCGGATGCCCCCGAGTCGCTCCGGTACAGGGTCAGGTTGAGGCCGTTTTCGGCGAAGAAACCCCGGTCCTCGGCAACGAGGAACAACCCGCTCGACTCGAAGGGAGAATAGGCCACCGTGACCGGTTCGAGAGGCGCAGGGTTCGCCGCACTCCCCGCGAGGTACCATGTCCCGAGCCCCACCACTGCAAGGACCACGAGCACCGCAATACCGAGGACGACGAACCTCCTCATTGCTTCTCTCCCAGTGAGTCGCCGGAGCCGGCGGAATACCGCTGGGGCTTCCCGAGCTGCAGGCTCAGCTCGTTCACCTCGCGCTTCAGCTCGATCATCCGGATCTCGCGGTCGACCATGGCCCGGTTGAACCTCGTCAGCTCCTCGTTCGTGGCACGCAGCTCCTCGGCGCGCCGCCGGATCTCCTCCTCCGCCTTCTTTCGCTCGGTTATGTCGATGTTCACCCCGAACACCCGGATCGGCCGCCCGGTCTCATCGTTTGCCGCTCCTCCCCGGCAATAGACCCAGCCGGTCTCCCCGCCCGGACGCAGTATCCGGAACTCGAACTCGAAGGGTCCGCCATTGGCGACCGCCTCGTCCCGTCTCGCCTCAACTATGCGCCGGTCATCGGGATGCACGAGATCGGCGAAATCCGGAAAGGTGCGTATGCTCCCGGGCTCCACCCCGTAGATTGTCTCGAGCTCGGGGGTCCACGTGACCTCATTGGTGACGGGGTCAAGGTCCCAGACCCCGACATGGCCCGCCTCCTGGGCGAGACGCAGACGTTCCTCGCTCTCGCGCAATGACGCCTCCGCCTTCCTGCGGTCGGTTATGTCGTAGACGGTGGCCATCGTTGCCCGGGTGCCGCCGTAATCGACGAGGTTCATGGTGATGCTCGACCAGAATGACGTTCCGTCCCTGCGCCTGA
>DATJPK010000075.1:0-3475 GCA_035506435.1 Methanomicrobiales archaeon | reverse complement strand
TTCTTCGATATGGTGGTGGAGAAGATGGCAAAGAACCCTAAAAGGAAGAAGAAGTAGGCTATTCTGCGGGGGGAGTCAGCAGGTACATCTGTTCCACCTGGGGCGGCCATGGAATTCTCATTTCGTTTGATGAGGAAATATAAAAAAGGAAGAGATTAAGTTTCAGGCTGGTGCCTTCTTCCCGCCCTTCACGCCGAACCCGATGGCGATGGAGAGGATGCCGTAGAGGATCGCGAAGAACCCGAAGTACACCATGACGAGGACCTGGGCGCCGAGTCCCGGGTAAAAGATGAATATCCCCCCGAGGATGACACCGAGGGCTCCGGAGAGGCCGAAGAGGACCGGGTGCTTCATGAACTCCGGGTGGAAGATCGCCGACGAGATCTCGATGAGACCCATCCAGATCATGAGGAACGCGATGAGCCACGTCAGGGCAACGGCTGTGATCCAGGGGAACACGAGAGCGACGATCCCGAGGATCAGGCCGATCACCGCCGTCACGACGGGGACGACGGGCTGCGGAAGACCCTTTGGGACCTTGGAAGCGAGGTAGAGAGTCTGGACTGAGGCGATGAGGAGGAGAACCCCGAAGAGGATCACCGCCGACAGTACCCCGATCCCTGGCCAGAGGAGGACCAGAAAGCCCACAATGAGAGCAAGAATCCCTCTGAGGACGAACGAACTCCATTTTAAGTGAGATTCTTCAAGAACATCCGTTTCCGCCACAACATATCACCGGGTTTTTCCTGTATCGTCATGGTTTATAAATATTTCAATTTCCGCCCGATGATCCGTCCTCGAGTAATCGTCAAAGAGCGATCGGGGGAAAGTTGGACCTCCGGACACCACCATCAAAAGGGGGGCGGGAGCATGGTAATGATACCCTCCGTGACTCCGGTCACCGCGAGGCACGCGATGAGCCACCCCGTGAGCATGAGGAGGATGGATCGGGACCTCCTCCAGTGGAGGAACCATGCCACGACGGGTGTCCCGTACAGTCCGATCCCGGGCATCCACATGATCGGGATGAGCAAGTACTCTCCGAACCGGTTCAGGAACTGGTACTTCCCCATCGTTGCCTGGATCTTCCCGATCCAGCGCGTGATCCGGGCCGAGCGATTGGAGAAGATGTCGCAGATGATGAAGACACCGAGAAAGACCCCGATGGCGACGGAGGCCGCTATCAGGAGGAGGTGGGGAACAGGAAGTCCGATCCCAATGCCTGCCGGCGGGGCGAGCCCCTGGAGGAGCAGGATGGCGGTGACGAATCCGAGGACCTGGTGAGGCAGGGAACCTCCGGCGAATCCGATGACCACCGGGAGGATGATGATGAGGCCGACCAGCCAGGCCACCGCCGTCAAAGGCCGGCGCATTCCCAGCTCGTCCAGGGCGTCCTTCTCCATAACAGGGGGTGGGTGTACATCTTCGAGAAATAAATCCACCGATGCTCGATTGTCTGCCGGGATGGACGAATGCCCGCGTCCCCCCGGGTCGTCCCGGATTTCACTCCTCAACCTTCCCCCTCAGCCTCCCCCACGCTCTCACCAGCCCGAAGCACCCGGTCAGCATCATGTCGCCATAAGGCGCCGCCTGGTATGCGTCGGGAAGGAGGCCCTTCCGGTTCGGGCCGGTGACGGCGAGGTGCTTCGACGGGTGTGGCCGGTGGACCTTCGCCCCGTGCCCCCCCTCGGCAAAGATCTCCTGGTTCGTGAGGGTCCCGTCCCGGAGTTTACGAATCAATGACAGGAGGTGATCGCGGGCGAGGCCGTGCGTGTGGTGCTCGAAGATCCCGCAGACCTCCTCGCCCTTCAGGTTCACGCAGAAGGTATGAGCGTTCCCGGCGTTCACGAGCGTGATCCCCTCATCCGCCCTTTCCTTCACCCACGGGTCGCACATGGCGCCGAGGATGGCAGCGACCCCGGTGTCGATGACGAGCGCCCCCGACGCCTGTTCGACGAGAGCGCCCATCCGGGTCATCGTCGGGAGCGGCGGGTCGCGGGCGAGGGACCAGACTTTCCAGCCCCCTCCGTCGAGGAGCTCGCCGAGCACCCGGAACCGGTGGATCCGGTTGGATTCGCCCGGCGAGAATCCATGGTCCTGCACGGCGAATGCGAGCCGTGAGGGGTATTCCACGCCGAAGACCCCGAGGGCGGCCCTGAGCTCTGCCTCCATGTAGTCCGTGGTCAGGATGAGGGTGGTGTCAGGCGGCCGGCGGGAGACTATGTGGATGCCGTAGGATTTGACCCTCTCAAGGTTGTCGTGAATGGTGAGCGCCGCTGCCTCGGTCGCATAAACCGGGAGCCCCTTCCTGACATGCTCCGAGACCGCCTGGACCGAGTCGCCGCCGCCCATCGTTGACCCGTCGAGGAAGATCGCCTCTTCCCCCGCCGTCGCCTCCCGGATCCGCTGTGCCACGATGACGGTCGGGGACGGGAGGACCATCTTCACGCAGTTCTCAACGGGTCGGCCGGGGTCGTAGACGAGGATGTCCTGCGTCCCCCTGCCGATATCGACGGCGAGGAGGGTCATGTCAGGCCGGGCTTTGCGACGGGGCCTTGCTCCAGGCGGTAATCTGGCTGGGCTCGGGCTTGTACTCCCGGAACTGCTTCAGGCAGACGGTCAGGTCCCGGGTGAAGGCGAAGTACCCGATCTGGGTGCTCCGGCAGAGGTTCATCGCCATGTCCATGAGCCCCCGGGGATCGGGCCGTGCCTCGCCAAGCCAGATGTGGAAGATGTTCCCGCCGTCGATGATGGGGAAGAACACGTGTTCCACCTCGATCCGGCGGGTGAGGGGGATCTCTGCGCAGGGGGCGACGTGGGTCCCGTTCGTGTAGTAGATAGGGAGGTCCCGGGTCTTTTCGCAGTCCTCGAGGGCCGCTTCCAGGTTCCCCTTGATGACCTTCTTCGCATGCTCCCGGTACCGGCCGTCGAGGAGGTCGGCGACGGCGAACCGCTGGCCCGTGGTCTCGGCAGGGGTCCGGGCGAGGGCGATGGTCATGCCATGCTTCTTCGAGAGCTCCTTTCCATAGAGCTCCATCTCGGTCATGGCCCGGATGGCGAGCCTGAAGGCGTCCTTTGACTCGTGGAGCTGGTGGCCGGTGTGGTGCTCCACCATCTCGTTTACCCCGACGACGCCGATGGTGTAGACGAGGCCGTCGAGGTCCACCGCGACCGCCCCGCGGTCACCCGTGTTCGGGTCCTTCGGCCGCTGCATGGCAAAGGGCATCCTCTGGTTCGTCCTCACGATCTCCATCCAGCGCCGCTTGATGTGGAAGACCTCGACCGCGATGTCCATGAGGGCCTTCAGCTCCGAGAAAAGCCGGGCATCGTCGCCCTCGGCCCGGTACGCGGCCCGGGGGCAGTTCACCGAGACCACCTGCCAGGAGCCCATCGAGAAGTGCCGGCCGTCCTGGAAGTCGAGCTTGCGCTCGAACTCGGGGTCCTTCCCCGCCACCGTCGAGAACTGGTAGGCGCA
>DATJPK010000074.1:0-18189 GCA_035506435.1 Methanomicrobiales archaeon | reverse complement strand
ATGGAGTACATCTATGCTGCACTGCTCCTGCACCACGCAGGAAAGAAGATCGACGAAGCGAGCGTGAAGAGCGTCCTTACCGCGGCAGGCGTCGCGGTGGACGACTCCCGGGTAAAGGCCCTCGTGGCCGCCCTCGACGGCGTGAACATCGCCGATGCCATCGCGAAGGCCGCGGTCGCACCGGTCGCCGCAGCCCCGGCAGCAGCCGCCGCACCGGCAGCCGCCGCAGCGGCCCCGGCCGCCGAGGAGAAGAAGGAGGACAAGAAGCACGAGGAAGAGTCGGCGATGGCCGGCCTCGGCGCCCTCTTCGGGTAAAATCCCCTTTTTTTTTCTTCCGGCATTCCTGTTATCGCGAAATTCTTTCCAGCAGCATCGGCACTATTTTCTATCAGCCCCGGCTAATCCGGTTTCCATGGATTGTCGCATCCTGTCTTCCGCCTTCATCGTCGCTACCCTGCTCACCTGTGGCTGCCTCGCCCCTTATGGTCCCGGCCCCGGTTCTCCCATGCCTCCCGGAGCTGGGCACGAGCGGGCCACGGCCGTCGCCCTCCCCCTGGCTATCAATGCGACCCCGACACGATACAACCCCGCGATGTCCTCTACCATCGGCATCCGGCTCACGCCGGAGAACGTCACCGGGATCCCCCCCGAAGATGTCCGATTCACCTGGGAGACCTCCTTCGGCAGCTTCTACCACTGGGGGCCGCCCGATTTCAAGGTCATCGAACTTGGTTCGACCTATACCGGGACATCCGATCCGGTGTACTGGTCCTACGTCCCGGAATCCGGCGGAAAGGAGAAACGACCCGTGGATATCACCCTGACCATGACAGATGCCCGGACAGGGATGACCATAACCTGGGCCACCCTGAAGATCGGCTGGGAGGAGCCGGGCGGGCTCACCGCGATCGTTGAGGGTTCGGATTAGGCCTTTCAGACCCTGCAGGTCCCCTTCTCCCCTTCCCTCATCTTCCCCCGGGCAAGTGACGGGAAGATCCCGATGACGCAGAGCACGGTCATGATCAGGAACCCCGTCTGGATGGCAGAGAGGAGCCCTGGGTAGTTCGCCGGCCCGATTTCCACCTGCCCGATGAAGACGGCAAAGAGGGTCATCGCGATCCCCATCGAGAGCATCTGCCCGATGTAGCGCATGGTCCCGAGGGTCCCCGACGCGACCCCGTAACACCGCCGCTCCACCGAGGACATCACCGCGTTCGTGTTCGGTGACGAGAAGAGGGCGAAGCCGACCCCGAGGAGGGCGAGCGCCGCGACGAGGTAGGGGAGGGGCGTGTTCCCATGGATAAAGGCGAGGAGGAAGAGCCCTGCGGCGCAGAGCCCCATCCCCGCCGACGCGACCTTCCCGGGCTCGACACGGTCGGAGAGCCGGCCTGCCGGCGAAGAGAGGACCGCCTGGAGGATGGGCTGGGTGACGAGGATCAATCCCGCCATCGCGGCGTCGAATCCCCGGATGTACTGGAAATAGAACGAGAGGAAGAAGGTAACGGCAAAGGTGGCCGCATAGTTGATGAGTGCAGCGATGTTCGAGAGGGCGAAGACCCGGTTCCCCGTGAAGAGGACGGTGTCGAGGACCGGGTGCCTGACGCGCCGTTCCTGGAGGACGAAGCCGGCGAGGAGGAGGACCCCGAGGAGGATCATGAGGAGGCCGGGGAGGGCAGGCAGCCAGGTGAACCCGAGCATCACGGCAACGAGGGAGAGGCCGTAGAGGACGGCGCCCGGGGAATCGAAGCCCTCACCCCGGGCGTCGGCCCACTCGCCGTGGAGCTTCCAGCGGATGAGCAGGAGGGCGAGGATGCCGATGGGGACGTTCACGATGAAGATCCACCGCCAGCCGACGGCCGCGGTGAGGAAGCCCCCGAGGAACGGCCCGGTCGAGAGGCCCAGGTAGACCGCCGTGGTGTAGATCCCGAGGGCCTTGCCCCGGTCCTCGGCAGGGGTGACCGCCGTCAGGATGGCCACCGCGGTCCCGTAGATGAGGGCGCCCCCCATCCCCTGCACTACCCTTATGGGAATAATGGTCGCGGGGATCACGGTGAGGGCCATCAGGAAGGAGGCGGAGGCGAAGAGGGAGATGCCGAGCACGAAGACCCGCTTCCTCCCGACGATGTCCGCGATCCGGCCGAACGGGACGAGGAAGACGGCGGCCGAGAGGAGGTAGGCGGTGCTCACCCAGGAGAGGGTGACGGCGTCCATCGAGAACTCGGCCCCGATGCTCGGGAGGGCGATGTTCACCGCCGAGATATCGAAGGGGGCGAGGTAACCGGCGAGGACCGCGATGAAGAGGGCGACCCGCCCGGCGCTCCTGTCCGGCATGAAACTCCCGGGTACCGTGGGAGGAGGGAGGGATTTAAGGTAGCGGTTGCGGATCCCTGCGCCGCCTGCGGGATGGCGGCAGGAACGTTTGATAAGTGCCTAATACCGGCCGGGCCCACCTCTTCCCATGGCAGCGGATCCGGAGCTCACCCCCGGGAGAAGGCGGCTTCTCGTCACGGTCGTTGCACTCGCGTCCTTCATGGGGGCCCTCGACGCCACCATCGTGAACATCTCCCTCCCGGCAATCTCCGCCTCCTTCGGGGCCCGGCTCGGGCTCGTTTCCTGGGTCATCATCGGGTACCTCCTCGTCCTCTCAAGCACGCTCCTCCTCTTCGGCCGGCTCGGGGACCTCCACGGCTTCCGCCCGGTCTTCCTGGGCGGGTTCCTGGTCTTCACCGCGGGATCGCTCCTCTGCGGGCTCTCGGGGGAGGTGACCCACCTCATCGGCTTCCGGGTACTCCAGGGCGCCGGGGCAGCCGCCCTGCAGGCCCTCGGCCCGGCCCTCATTGCCCTCAACCTCCCGAGGGAGAACCGCGGCAGGGCCCTCGGCATCCTCGCGACCGCCACCTCCCTCGGCATCGCCGGCGGGCCGATCATCGGGGGGATCCTCACCGAGTACCTGAGCTGGCACTGGATCTTCTTCATCAACGTCCCCGTCGGGATCTTCGCCCTCGCCCTCGGGTACGCCGTCCTCCCGCCCGGGGCCCCCGAACGCCGCGACCTCCCCTTCGACCTCGGGGGCTCGGTGCTCTTCTTCCTCGCCCTCCTCACCCTCCTCTGGCCCCTTTCCGACGGCATTTACCTGGGGTGGACCTCGCCGGCCATCCTCGGGTCCCTCCTCCTCTCGGCGATCTTCTGGGCGGCGTTCCTCCGGAGGGAGCTCCGGGTGCCTGACCCCCTCCTCAACCTCCGGCTCCTCTCGAACCGGGACTTCACGCTCGCGAACGGCGCGGGCCTCCTCATCATGGCCGCCCTCGGCGGGTCCGAGTTCCTCCTCCCCTTCTTCTTCGAGAAGGTGAAGGGGCTCCCGACGAGCACCGCGGGCCTTCTCCTCGCCGTGCCGGCGGTCGCCCTCATGGTCGCCGGCCCCCTGTCCGGGAGCCTCGCCGACCGGCGCGGGGCCCGGCCCTTTGCCACGGGGGCCTCCCTCCTCGCGGCGGGGAGCCTCATTCTCTTCGCCGGCCTCTCTCCTGCCACCTCCCTCCCCTATACTCTCGCCGCCCTTCTCTGCCTCGGGCTAGCCATGGGCTTCTTCTTCCCGCCGAACATGAGCCAGATCCTTGGCCAGTGCAGCCGGAGCGAGAAAGGGATGGGCTCGGGGGTGATGAACACGACGAAGAACATCGGGGACACCGTGGGGACCGCCCTCTTCGGGACCGTGGCCCTCGCCGTGATCGGTGCTCAGGCGGCCCACCTTCCGGGGGTCACCGCGGCGGACCTTCCCCCGGATATCCTCACGAGCGGGTTCCGGGTTGCCTTTGCTGTCGGCATCCTCCTCTGCCTCGCGGCCGCGGCGATGTCGTTCCTCGTGAAGGGAGTGCCGTGCCGTCCCGGGGAGGGGGAGGAAAGGCAGGAATGACGCGCCTTATTTCACCTGCTTCCTGAGGAGAGGCGATGGGCTATGGCATGGACGCCCGGGCCTTCCATGCAGAATCAGGGACGGCGGGTTTCGGGACCCGGGATCCAGAACTTATGTTCCCCGCTGCCCTCGCCGGCAACGAGCCTGAAGGTCCCCGGGGTGATATGGTCGCACAGCTCGGCAAACCGGGCGATGGCCTTCCTGAACTCCGGCTGCCGGCGCCATGCCTGGACGCTCTCCAGGTCGTCCCAGGGACCGAAGGACATGAACCTGGTCGGGTTGTCCAGGTCCTGGATGAGGTTGCCATATCCCGATCCCTTCTGGTGCATGGCCGTCCAGGCGGAGAATTCCTTCCAGGCCTCGATGAAGGCCTGCTCGTTCCCCGGCCTGACATCCCAGATACCGGCTGCAAAGATCCCGCCTTGTTCTTCCATGCCTTTCCTCAACCGTGAGTGGGGCCGGGGACGCTAAATGCTTTCCTTGCCATGCAATGGGCGGCTGTAAAAAAGGAATTGTCGGGCGCCGGCGAAAAATACCGGGAGTGAAATGCGCCTCTTCTGTTCAGGACCGACCCTGCTCCCGTTTTACCATCCCCGCCCAGGCGCACTGCCCGTAGGAGATGCAGCCGTCGCCGAGGGGATATTCCCGGTTCATGAGGAGAGTGAGCCCGGCTGCGCTCATCTCGTCCCGGATGGTCTCCCGGATGGCGGCATTGTAGGCCACCCCACCCGAGAGGCAGACCCGGTCCAGGCCTGTGTCCCGGGCAGCATGGATCGCGATGTGGGCAAGACCCCGGGCCAGGTTGAACTGCACCGAGGCGGCCAGGTCGGGAACCACCCTTCGCTCCTCCCCGGATCTCATCGCCTTCAGGAAGCTGTCCATGGCAGTTCTCACGATGGACCTCGTCGAGAGAACCTCTGCGCCGGGTTTCCGGATGAACTCGAGGGGCCATTCCGATGGGGTACCGCCGTACGCGGCCGATTCAAGGCGCATCGCCGGCTCCCCGTCGTAAGTCCGTTCCCGGCAGATCCCGAGGAGGGCTGAGACCGCGTCGAGGACCCTCCCCGTGGACGAGGTCCAGGCGACGTTCACGCCCCGTTCCACCTGCCGGGCGAGGACCCCGCACTGGATATCGGTCCAGCCCCGTTCCCGGAGGAGGCCGAGGGTCCGTTCTTCGGGAAGGATCCCGTAGAGCATCCGCTCGGGAAACCGGGTTGCGAGGTCGCCGCCCGGCATCGGCACCTCCTCGAGATGCCCGACCCGGTCGAGGTGCGGCACCTGGCCCGCGAAGACCTCCCCGCCCCAGACCCGGCCGTCATCGCCGTAGCCGACACCGTCGATGGTGATCCCGATGCAGGGCTCAAGTGTCGTTGCCGCGACGTGGGCGCGGTGGTGCTGGACCGGGACGAGCTCCGCGCCGGTCTCATCGGCAAGGGCCCTCGCGTAGCCGGTCGAGAGGAACGACGGGTGCAGGTCGTGGGCGATGATGTCGTACTTCGCCCCGAGCCATCCCCGGATCCGCTCGGCGGTCTCCTCGAGGTACGCGAGGGTCGGGGGGTTCCGGACATGGCCGACGTGCGGGGAGGTGATGGCAAACCCGTCCTTGTAGATGGTGACGTTGCTGTTCAGCTCCGGCCCGACGCCGAGGATGCAGGACGGGCCGAGGTCAACCCGGGTCCGTTTCGGCGCGATCCCCCGGGAGAGGCGGATGATGAAGCCGTCCCGCATCACCGAGTCGTCGCACCGGTTCAGGATCCGGCGGTCATGGGTCAGGTAGTAGTCCACCTGGCCCCTGAGCTTTGCCACCGCCGTATCGATCTCGGTGATCATCGGGTACCCGGGCATGTTCGCCGAGGTCATGATGAGGAGAGGTGCCTTCAGGCGGGAGAAGAGGAGGTGGTGGAGGGGGGCATAAGGGAGCATGGCCCCGATGGTATGGAGATTCGAGATGGCCTCGTGTGCCGTCGGGTCGCGCTTCGGGAGGACGGCGATGGGATGGACATCGCTCCGGAGGAGCTTCCAGTCAGCAGCCTCGACGCATACCATCCGGTCAAGAGCTTCCTCACGAACCATGACGGCAAAGGGCTGCTCGGTCCTCCCGAGGCGCGCCTTCAGCTCACCCGCCCGCTCCCCGGTGCAGGCGATGTGGAACCCCCCGATCCCGCGGATGGCGAGGATCTCCCCTGCATCGAGGAGTTCCGCCGCCTCGCCTATGGGGTCATCGATCTCCATTGCCCGTCCGTCCGCGTCCATCAGGGTGAGCCGGGGGCCGCAGACGGGGCAGGCGATCGTCTGGGCATGGTGCCTGCGGCAGGCGGGGTCGGTGTACTCCCTGCCGCACTCCGGGCACATGGGGAAGGAGGCCATCGAGGTCCGCTCACGGTCGTAGGGAAGGGAACCGATAATGCTGTACCTGGGGCCGCAGTTCACGCAGGAGGTGGCGAAATATCCCCGGTACCGGCTCCGGGCATCAAAGAGGTCGCCCACGCACTCGCTGCAGGTCGCGACGTCGGGCGGGATCATGCCCGAGAGGTTGCCCGTGGAGGAGGCGAGGATGGAAAACCCAGCGGGGGGGCTCCCGGAGAGAGGGAGCACCCCGACGGAATCGATCCGGGAGAGGGGCGGGCCCCGGGAGACATCGCCGAGGAACTCGTCGAACCGGTCTCCCCACGCATCGATCTCCACCTGGCTCCCCGTGTTCTTCACGGTGCCGCGGATCCCGAGGGCGCAGGCCCGTGCGTACACGAACGGGCGGAAGCCCACGCCCTGGACGATGCCGCGGACAAGAATCCTTCCCCGGTCCGGCATGGCGTATTCTGGAAACTTTATAGCGTTCCGAGACCATATATAAATGGGTTGTGCGCTTTGACCGGTCATATCAGGATCGTGAACGATCCCATCGAGATGGTCTCCCTCTTCGTCACCTTCAACAACGAGCGGTACAAGGAGATCTACGAGCACCTGACCAGGGCCTGGATGACCGAGGAGGAGCTCGCGAAGCTTGCCGGCACCGATTCCGTCGGCGAGTGCCTCTCCATCCTGAAGAAGGGCAACCTCATCGAGGAGAAGTGGCGGACCCCCCCGCCCGGGAAGAAGCCCGTGAAGGAGTACCGCACCATCTACAGCCGGTTCCGGGCGAACTTCCAGTGCAACATGACCGACCTCGGGGACCTGATCCATGTCGCGCTTTCGAACGACGAGAAGGTGAGGGACCTCGTCGACCAGATCGAGGAGGAGATCAGGCAGGGGAACACCTCGATCAACGACATCGCGCGGAAGTACAACGTCTCCCAGGTGGTCATCAAGGGCCTCGCGAAGCGGATCCCGAAGCTCGACGTGAAGGGCCAGGGAATGGTGCTCGTCGACCATGGGAAGCGATGACCCCCTCGCGACCATCCTCAGGAGCAAGAGCGAGGCCACCCGCTTCCAGATCCTCGTCGAGATAGCCGAGAACCAGCCGGCCATCCGGCAGCAGGAGATCGCGGGGAAGCTCGGGGTGACCCCGCAGGCCGTTTCCGAGTACATCCGTGAGCTCGTCGAGGAGGGCATGGTGAGCGCCCAGGGCCGGGGCAGGTACGAGGTGACCCGGGCAGGAATCGAGTGGGTGGTGAACCACGCCGAGGTGCTCGAGACCTATGCCCGGCATGTCCGCCGGGACATCATCCACCAGGTCTCGGTCTGGACCGCCCTTGCCGCCGGGAACCTGAAGAAGGGCGACACCGTCGGGGTCTACATGGAGAACGGCTGGCTCTATGCGGGCCCCGGGGAAGGCAGGAGCGCGACGGGGACGGCCACCATGGACGCCCGGGCCCGGGAGGACGTGGGGGTGGCGCGCCTGTCGGGGATCATCGAGCACCGCGAGGGGACGATCCAGGTCTGCAAGGTACCGAGGATCGAGCGGGGAGGGTCCCGGAAGGTGAGGCGGGAGGTCCTGAAGGAGGTCGCGGGCCGGGCGAAGGTCGTTGCCGCCGTCGGCCTCGAGGCATGGGTCGCCCTCGAGCAGATCGGCCGGAAGCCCGACATGTTCTTCGGGGCCCGGGAAGGGGTCATCGAGGCGGCCTTCCACGGGCTGGACTGCGCGATCGTCATCGTCGACGAGGAGTTCACCGATTTCCTAAAGAGGCTCGAGGCCGCCGGCCTCGGGTACGCCATCCACGACGCGGTCGCCCCATGAGGGTCGTCGTCCACCCCCAGCGGGGCTATTACCGGCTCTTCTTCCTCGACGGGAACGAGGTGACCCTCGTCGGGCAGGTCGACCTCGTCCGGACCACGAAGGGCTTCCGGCCGAAGGACTACCTCGCCCGGAAGCCGGGGAGCAGGCACGGCCGGACCATCCCGACGAAGGAGCTCATCGCCACCCTCAGGCAATCGGAGGTGCGCCTCACCCGCAAGGACGAACAGTGGGAGGCATTCCTCGCCGACCTCCAGATCCCCTGGTCGCTCCTCCCGCTCTGCCGCACCTGCCTCCTCGAGGACAGGGTCACCCTCCTCGACCCGAAGACCTCGGTTGCGTTCGGGAAGGAGTCGGTCTGCATGGACTGCGCGAGGAAGGAGGTGAGGCGCGAACTCGGGTACTTCACGAAGTTCGGGAAGATCTCGTATGCCTACATCGAGAACCTCCTCGCCGCCTACCGGGACCTGGACCGGGTCCTCTCGGCCCTGCAGCCCGAGGGGATGGACCTCTCCCGCACGCTCTTCGACCGGATCGAGGCCCATCCCGTTACCGAGACCGCCCACATCTCGGATCTCCCGCTCCCGCCGGAGTTCCGGGCTGCCTCGGGCATCGGACGGCTGATGCCCGTCCAGCACCTCGCCGTCGGGGCGGGCCTCCTCTCCGGCTCGGACCTCCTCGTCGTCTCCGCGACCGCCTCGGGGAAGACCTTCATCGGGGAAATGGCGGGGATGAAGAACCTCCTCGAGGGGCGGGGCAGGTTCCTCTTCCTCGTCCCCCTCGTCGCGCTCGCGAACCAGAAGCATGAGCGGTTCGCCGAGCGGTACGGGAAGCTCGCCCGGGTCTCCCTCTTCACGGGCCGGAACCGGCTGAACCTCCCCGAGAACCGGGCCCGGGGCAGGCAGGACCCCGGCGCGCAAGTCGTGGTCGGGACCTACGAGGGGCTCGACCACCTGCTCCGGTGCGGGCGGCCGTTCCCGAATATCGGCACGGTGGTCATCGACGAGGTCCAGATGCTCGAGGACCGGGAGCGGGGCCACCGGCTCGACGGCCTGATCGCCCGGCTCAAGTATCTCGCCCCGCAGGCCCAGTTCCTCTACCTCTCGGCGACCGTCGGGATGCCCCACATCCTCGCGGAGAAACTTGGGGCACGGCTCGTGACCTACGCGGACCGGCCGGTCCCCCTCGAGCGGTACCTCCTGTTCGTCACGAGGAAGGACAAGATCCGGTACGAAAAGCAGCTCATGGAGGACGAGTTCGCCATGAAGTCCTCGAAGGGCTACCGGGGCCAGACCATCGTGTTCACCAACTCCCGGGCCCGGTGCCACGTCATCGCCGAGGCCCTCGGGAAGAAGGCCGCCCCCTACCATGCCGGCCTTACGGCGCAGGAGCGGAGGGACGTGGAACGGAGGTTTGCCGACGGGAAGATCGCCGCCGTGGTGACCACCGCGGCACTCGGCGCGGGCGTGGACTTCCCCGCCTCGCAGGTGATCTTCGATTCCCTCGCGATGGGCATCGAGTGGCTGACCGTCCAGGAGTTCTCCCAGATGGCCGGGAGGTCGGGGAGGCCGGACTACCATGACCGGGGGAAGGTGGTGATCCTTGCCGAGCCGGGCGGGGTGTACCGGAGCGAGACCACGGGCACCGAGGAGGAGGTGGCCATCCGGCTCCTCAGGGGCGAGATGGAGGAGGTGGCCCCCTCGTACGGGACCGAGGAGAGCTCCGAGGAGTTTGCCGCCCATGCCGTGGTCGCACGGGGAGACGGGGAGGCGATCCGGAGGATCACGGCCTCGATGGTCGGGGACATGGAGGAGGTGCTCCCCGACCTCGTGTCCCATGGGCTCGTGCACCGGAAAGGTGGCCTCCTCGCCCTATCCCCCCTCGGCAGGGTCATGGCCGAGCACTTCATCGGCCTCTCGCACCTCCTCGAGCTCCAGAGGCTCGCCGGGGAGATGGACGACCCGGTCGCCATCATCGCCGAGCTCGACTGCGCGGAGCGGGAGTCCCGCAGGTAACACCGGGGCCGGATAGATCGCTTTTTTAAGGAGATCGGGGAGAAGTATTCCCCATGGCCGGAGGAATGGCAGAAGAAAGCTGGATGGTCGTCCCCTGGACACTTGTCGCGGCCATGGGCCTCGCCCTCCTCGCCGTCGGTGTCTCGCTCGTGATCTGGGGGGATATCCTCGTGAACATCATCGCGGTCATCCTAGGCCTCCTCGCCATCCTCCTCGGGATCGGGGTCCTCTCATCCGGGCATCTCATGGGGAAGCGCGGCTTCCCCTCGCTCTTCCTCCTCTTTGCCGGCCTCTTCTTCGTCGTGGTCGGGCTCCTTGTCCTCTTCAGGCGGGAGATCATCTTCGACCTGCTCATCTACTCCGGCGCGCTCATCGCGGCCATCGCGGGCCTCGCGCTCCTCTTCCTCGGGGGCCTCCTGTCCGTGGGAGGGTGGGCGAGGCGGTTCATCCTGCTCGGGGGGGCCGCGCTCCTCGTCGCCGGGGTAGCGCTCGTGCTCTTTCCCGGCCTCGTCGCCCGGCTCCTCGTCACGGCGGCCGGGGTGGTGACCGCCCTCGCCGGCTGCATCGCCCTCTGGTTCGCCCTCGCCATGCGCCGGGAAGCCACCCTCCCGGTGCAGGAGCGCATCACGGGTACGACGGGGGATGCAAACGGGCGCAGGTACGAACGGTAATCCATGACATGGGATGCTCCATACCCCTTCGGAATATCAACGGGAATTCATTATAAAACAGGGGAAACGGGGGAAAAATTCAACGAATACCAGCTTACGTTCAGGCGGAAAGGCGATAGGTTATTTATACAAGAGCCGACATATAATAATCAAGGCCTATGGTAACGGTCAACACCATGTATCTGGACGCGGCGCTCGACAAGAGGCTCAAGTTCATTTCAGAGACCATCACACCGGTGGGGATCGATATCCAGAAGATCATCGAGAAGCAGGGGTCAAGCGACCTCTTTGTCCGCAAGTTCCTGGAGCGGATGGCCCACAAGCTCCCCAACCCGATGGTCGTCCTCGAGAGGCTGAAGCGCATCCCGAGGCCCTGAATCCCCTGCCCATCCGATCCTTTTTCTAGTCCCGCTTCGACCTGCAGACCCATCTATCATAGAAGAGGTCCCGCCGGTTCTCAGCGATAAGGGTGTCATGCCGGCCGGACGCCCTGCACCAGCCCCCGACCCTCCGGGCCTCCGCCTCCGTCCCGACCGTGATGACCACGTCATCGGCAAGGGCGAGCAGCTCGGCGGTGATCCCTTCCCACATCTCCCCCGTGAAGTTGTTGATCTCGCCCATCATCACCGCGACCCCGCGGGGGACGCGGTCCAGGTACTCTCCCGCACGGGCGGCATCGATCCACATGGTCTCCCCGGGAAGGAGCCTTCCCGCCGAGAGCCCGAGGGATAACAGGGCCGGGTCGTTGTCATAGGAGAGGGGGCGCATCCCGAGTGCCCTCGCGGCTGCCGACCCGGCGCCCGACCCGCAGCAGCAGTCCAGGCAGGTGACAGATGCCTCCCCGCCCGCAGCGGTGCCCCAGGTCTCTTCGAGCAAGGCCTGCAGCTTGCCTGTCCGATCGGGGGGAAGGTCCTCAATCGCGGGGGTGGTGGTATCCCTGAGGAGGAGGCTGTAGTACTCCCTGACCGCGGCCTCCCAGGCGGCCCGCTCCTCCTCGTACAGGTCGCACTCGAGTCGCTCACAGAGCTCGATGGCCTCCCGGGGGAGGCGGCGGTAGAGGAAGGAGGCGGCATACCATTCTTTCCCGTCGGTGACCGCGACGGCGAGCGGGTTCTCGGCCGGGTCGAGGAGGAGTTTTCCCCCGGTGGCGGGTATCCCGAGGAGGGCCCCGGTGTACAGGTCCTCGGTGAGGTCGGAGAAGCCGGGCTCGAGGAAGCGGACCTCCGGGAGCTCGAGGATCTCCGCCGCCCTCATCAGGCCCCGTACTTCTTTGCCCGGTTCACGAGGTCGAGGAGGATGGGCATGAGAGCCGATCCGGGGATCCGGTGGAGCCCGCCCCCGGCGCACGCGGTCTCGGTGAACCGAATCACGCCGTCTACCCGCACCCCCTCCCCATGGATCACGAGCGGGACCGGGTCGGCGCTGTGGTCCCGGATGGCGCACGGGGTGCTGTGGTCCCCGCAGGCGGCGATGACGGTATCCCCGAGCGACAGCAGGGGCTCGAGGGCGGCATCGACCCGGGCGATGAAGTCCCGTTTCTCGAGCGGGTGGCCGTCGTGGCCCGCCTCGTCAGCCCCCTTGATGTTCAGGAGCACGAAGTCCCTCTTCCCGAGTTCACCGATCGCGGCCCGGACCTTCCCATCGAGGTTGGTGTCGGCCGACCCGGTGATGTCCGGGACCGGCACGCTCTCGAGGCCGACCACCCTCCCGATCCCGGTGATGAGCGTCGCCGCCGCGATCACGCTCCCCTGCAGGTGGTACCGGTCGGCGAAGGGTTCGAACCTTCCCATCTCGCCCGCCCCCCGGATGAGGATGGCATTCGCCGGCGGGAGCCCCTCCTTCTCCCGGCCCCGGTTCAGGGGGTGGTCGGCGAGGATCGCCCGGGCCTGCGCGAGGAAATCGTTGCAGGCATCGGCCGTCCGCCGGTCCTTCGCCTCGTTCGTCAGGGCGGCGACCGCCGGCGGTTCCAGCCCCTCGGCCTTGGGATCGTTCGAGGATACGCAGGCGCCGAGCCCGGTCCCCCTGAGGGCGAAGGCGGCGCGGTGGCCCGCCCCGGGCCGGAAGCTGAACCGGAGGCCCCGCTTCAGCCTGACCCCCGCCTCGATGGCATCGCAGAGCGGGCCGGTCCCGTGGATGCGGCCCGCCCGCCGGTCGGTCACCCTGCCATCGGGCCCGAGCGTGGCGAAGTTCGCCCGGAAGCCGATCATCCCCGGCTCCATGTGGATCCCACACCCCTCGGCCTCGAGGGGGCCCCGGCCCGTGTAGTACCGTTCAGGCGGGTACCCGAGGATCGCGAGGTGGGCGGTGTCGGAGCCCGGCCGGATCCCCGGCCCGATTGGGTCCATGATCCCGCAGATGCCCTCCCGGGCCATCCGGTCGAGGTTCGGGGTCCTTGCCGCCTCGAGGGGTGTCCTCCCCCCGAGCTCGGGGCATGGCCGGTCCGAGATGCCGTCAAGGACGAGGAGGAGAACCTTCCCCGCAGTCATGAGGAAGTAATGACACCTTCCCCTTCATTACGATGCAGGGTTCGAGCGCCGGTAGCGATCGCCACCATGATATCCTGACCTCCACCCGCCACCACCCGCCCATTGCCGTTCGGAGGATAGCCGGGGCATAGCAGCCCGTGGTGATATGAAGTTTCGAAAAAAACCCGTGGGAACGGGGGGATAACATCCCCCGGATTCCTGTGATATAGGATATCAGGCAGACGGGGCCGGGGCAGGGGCCTCGGCCTTCTCTTCCGGCTGGGGCTGGGGAGCGGGTGCCGCCGGCGGGGTCACCGCTGCCGGTTTCTCTTCGGCCGGCTCGCCCGGGGGAACCTCGCCCGCGGCTCCCGCCTGTGCCTCGGGCTCGACCCGGGACTTGATGATCTCCACCCGGCGGAGCGGGTAGATGGGCTTCACGAGCTTGAAGAGCTCCTTCGTGATCTCCCCCGACACCATTTCCTTCACGAAAGCGGGGAACTCCCGGGCGGCGGCGTACGACAGGATGAACTTCGTCATCGACGACCGGATGGCATGTACCTGCGAGAGGTTCGCACGCGTGAGCGTGAGGCAGGTCATCGTGATCCGCAGGGTCTTCCCGTCCTTCGTCCTCACGGGGAGGACGGTGTCGATGCGCGACGTCCGCCGCTTCACCATCGAGCGCATGTAGTCCCGGGTAAGCTCGTGGCCGACGAACTCGGTGTAGGCCGCGTCGCCGGTGACCGAGGTCACCTTTACCCGGATCTTGATGTGCTGCTTCGTGTAGTCCTGGATGATCTCGCCGAGGGTCGTCTGGAGGATCCGGCCCATCACGGTGGTCGGGTCGCTCGAGATGGTATCCCCGATGTACGACTTGCCGAAGACCTCGGGCACATGGATCTTGTACCAGCCCTTCGCCTTCCAGCCCTCGACCTTTCTTCCCAACTGACTCTTCTTTGCCATAATCGTCACTTCTCCTTCACAGGAATCTGAATACGTCGTTCAATGTTCCCACTTTCTGTACAACCGCTTCCGGCCAGTTGTCCTGGTCGAAGCCCTTCTGGGCGAGGAAGGCCGCCGTCCACCGCTCGAGCCCGATGCCCGAGCAGCCGGACCAGCATTCCCCGCCGCTCTGGATCTTCACGTTGAAGCCCTTCGGGTACTTGTCCCCGTTCACCGAGACGTTCTGGAACTCGAGCCAGGCCCCGCTGTACGGGAGGAAGGCCTCGTAATCGGTGGTCCCGACCGACTCGCAGCCGCAGGCCCCGACCATGCCCTCCTGGGCCATGAACCAGGGGGTGACCTTTGCGCACCGCCACTCGAGCCCCAGGATCTCCTCGAAGACCCGGGTGTAGGCCCGGTGGAGGTCCCCGGCGAGCTTCGTCGTCTGCTCCACCGTCCCGAACCAGACGAGCTCGATCCGGTGGAACTCGTCCACCCGCTCGATCCCGTGGATCCCGCCGCTCTCGTACCGGTGCGAGGTACCGCTCCGGTCGAAGACCTTCACCGGGAGAGAGGCGTTTGCGACGGTCCTCCCCTGGACGAACGGCCAGAAGGACGGGCACTGGGCATAGCAGAGTGCCCCGATGGGCCCGTCGATCCGGTCGCGGAGCATCTCCACCGGGACCTCCCCGGTGACCTTGAAATGGTCTGCGACGCCCTCCCAGAACGCCGGGTCCCGGGTCTTCGGGGCGCAGACATAGTAGATCTCGGGGTAGACGCCCTTCGCATGCCCCGAGCGGGAGAGGACGTCCCAGGTGTCCACCTTGGGAAAGACCATCTCGGCAAACCCGAGGGGCCGGATGATCTCCTCCTCGACGATGGAGGCGAACGCCCGGAAGAGCTGGATCGGCTGGGGGCCGTAGATCCACTGGCCCCGGGAGGAGCCGTGCCGGATCCAGTGCCGCCTCTCCATTTCCTCGGTGGGGTTCCCCGAGTACACCCCCGTCCGCTTCGGGCTCCCGGAGATGAGCTCCCAGTGCTCGGTCTTTCCCCCGTAGGATGCCGCCTGGGCCTTTTCCTCGATGAGCTTCAGGATCCGGTCCGGGATCCGGTTCTCCAGGTCCTGCGTCGTGACGTCGAGGTCGAGCACGACCTTCCCGTCCTCGCATTTCGCCATCCGGATGAACCGGATCTTCGGGATTGCCGACTCCGGCACGTCGCCCCCGAGGGTCACCCGGAACTCCCGGACCCGGATCTCCCTGAGGCCGATGTGGAGTTTGCCCAGAACAGCCCCGATGTGCTTCCTGAACCGGAAGAGGGCGTCGTGGGACCGGGTGTACCCGCCGCTCGCGATCTCGAGGAAAAGGATGTTCTCCTCCGCATCCCAGACGGTGATCTTCCCGATCTCCTCCGGAGGAACCCCCTTCGGCACCCCCTTGCTGAAGAGCTGGTTATTCGCCTCCCTCACGGCGGCGTCCACGGCGTCCTTTGCGTCGGGGCCGAGCTCGTTCGAGAAGGCGAGGTCGGCCTTCAGGTGGAAGTGCACGTGCATACGTCCTCCGCGATGGCAAGGTTCATCAGGTAGTCGTCGACGGACGCGATGATCGACCGGAGGTTCCCGCCGGAGATCACGGTCACGACCGCGCCCTCTTTCGCTTCGGTCCTCATCGAAGCGAGGTTATCCGGCGAGAGGGACCGGGCGACCCGTTCCGGGTCATGGTGCCGCGTGGTGATGGTCCCGGTTACGGATATCATGCCGTCGCCTCCGCGAGGCCTTTCCTGAACTGGTCCAGGTACCGGTCGCTGATGGTCGCCCCTGCCCGGCACCGGTGGCCCCCGCCGTCGCCGTCGCAGCTGCGCGCGAGGTCCCGGACGATGGTCTCGAGGTCCATCCTCGCCCCTGCCGGGCAGCGGGCCGAGACGTGCCAGACACCCTCGTCCGGCGAGAAGACAAAGACCGGCCGGTCGCCGCCCCGTGAGAGGACGAGGGCGTCCGCGACGGGGCCGTTCACCGAGGCGTCACCGACGGCATACCAGCCGTCCCGGTCGAGGGGCTCCGCCGCCTGGATGGCCGCGATCACCCTCGCCCGGTAGGACCTGAGCCCCTCCCAGGCGCCGGTTTCCGGGAGCCGCCGGGACAGGAGGATCGAGACCGCAAGTCCGCCCATACCCGCCCTCCCGCAGGCGTCGATGACGGCGGCGAGGGAATGGAGGTTGGGAATGGCCTCCTTTTCGAGGGTGTACGTGTCGCCGTAGAGGGACTCGAGCGCGGCCGGGGCAGCCGATCCCGCGGCCCTGAGGACAACGAGGGAGAGGAGAGTGTCGAGGGAGACCTTCCCGTCGGCGGTGCACTCGGCGACGAGCTTCCCTGCCGCCGCCTCGTCCCCGCTGACGTCCTCGAGGTAGGGCCGGGTCGAGAGGGCAAGCCCCTCGGCAAGGTTACGGCCCGGCAGGAGGACCCCGCGGCCCGTGGTGATGAACCCGTTCGCGATCCCGTCGTTCAGGATCTCGCGGTTCGGGCCGGTGCATGCCTGGTGGTCGCCGATCATCCCGACGAGGGCCATCCCGGCCAGGTCCCGGTTCTCCCCCAGGTGCCGGGCGACGAGGTAGGCGGCGCCCGCCGCCGTGACCTCGCCCCCCGCCGCGGGGGAGTCGCGTGCGGGGTTCACGTGGAACTCGCCGTCGAACCGTGCCGGGTGGTGGTCGATGACCATGACATGGGGGGGCAGGTCCTCCCGGGACGCCCCGAAATCGCAGAGGAGGACGCCGGCCCCGCCGGTCAGGTCGGCGGGGGCGATCCTCGGCACGCACCTGATCCGGAACGCACGGCCCCGGCGGGAGAGGGCAGTCGCGATGATGGCCCCTGCCGCTATCCCGTCGGCGTCGTGGTGGGCGAAGATCTCCACGAACTCCTGGGCGAGGAGGTGGTGCGCGAGCTGTTCCGCGTCTGCGTCGAGCGGCATGTTCTCAGCGGGACAGGAGGATCTCGGCGGTCTCCGGCTTGTAGACCCAGTCCTGCGGGAGCGAACCCGCCCGGATGTAGTACCTGACAAGCCTCCGTACCTTGGACTCGATGAGCTGCAGCTGCCGCTTGTTGTGCAGGTCGTTCTTGTTCGTGGAAAGGTGCTTCCTGAGGCCGAGGGCCTTCTCGATGAGGTTCCGCAGGTCCTCGGGGATCTTTGATTCCATCCCCATCTCGCGAAGCATCTGCCCGAGGCGCTTCCCCGTCGCGAGCTTCACGTCGGGCACCCCGAACTTGTCCCTGAGCAGGAGACCGATCTGGGCGGCCGATCTCCCCTGCTTTCGTTCCTCACGGATGACCTTCTCGATCTCCTTGGCATCCGTGTTGGACCAGGCCGGGGCCTCCTTCCGGTTCGGACGGACCGACCCTGCCTTGCCTCTCCGGCGGGCATGCATTCTTGCCATGGCTTCCTCCGCAAATGGGACTGCAAGTCGGGAAAAGAGCCTTCCAGCCCTGGTAATCCCGAGCCCACCCCGTGGGCCGTGCCCGAAGGCACGTCGGACTTACAATCGCCGGCACACGATTACGGTGCAGGGTATACGTTCACCGGGACCGTTTATAAGGGTATCGCAGTCGCGGCTGAGGGGAGCCTATATGGAGTTCCGGGACAAGATACCGGTGAGGCAGGGGTACCGCATGCCTGGCTCCACGAGGCTGTCGGACGAGGATACGATGAATATCCTCTGGGGCATCTCGATACCCCTTACCACGGGCCTTGCCATCGCCGTCACGGTTGTCTCGGTCACGCGGGACATCACCGACGTGTTCCCGCACCTCTACTACATCCCCATCCTCCTGAACGCCTACCGCAATCCCCGTCAGGCCATCGGCTTTGCGGCACTCCTCGGCGGGACCTACGCGGGCCTCGTCTACCTCTTTTCGGGCCTTGTCATGGATTCCCTGATCAAGGCCGTCATCCGGGTCATCGTCTTCATCTGGGTCGCGGCGATCGTCTCGTACCTCGCCGGGAACCTCGAGCGGAGGAACCAGGTGCTC
>DATJPK010000073.1:0-9749 GCA_035506435.1 Methanomicrobiales archaeon | reverse complement strand
TGTGTTCTATATCCGTGGGACAGCTCAGGGATTTTCCAGCGTTACAATAACGGTATACGACCCATATAGTTTGACTGAACTCAATCAAAATACCCCGGTGAGCAGCGATGCAACGTACCAATATCAGATTACGGTTAGCTCCATTGCATCGTACGGCCAATATAGCATTGTCGTCAGGGCACCTAATGGAGTATACACCCGACTCTCTTTCCAAGTAATTAAATAAAACATCAGGAATCCCCATTACTTCCGGGAAATAGAACCCGGCCAAATCTTTATACCCTGCCCCTGCCTCCGTGATACGCATGGGTGGTCCCGCCTGAGGAGACGGTTGAGGGGTCCCGGCGGCACGGGGCGAAGCGGTAAGATCGTCCGGAGATCCACGGGGGTCATTTCATGGCAGTGGTAACCTACCTCGTCGCCTTCCTCGCCGGGATCGTCTCTTTCCTCGCGCCCTGCGTCCTCCCCCTGGTCCCGGGCTACCTCGTGTACCTCGCGGGGACCTCGGCGGGCGAGGCCGGCTCCCGCCGGTGGGACATCCTCCTCGCGACCCTGCTCTTCGTTGCCGGGTTCTCCCTCGTGTTCTCGCTCCTCGGGGTCCTCCTGAACGGCATCCTCGCCTCGGCCTCGTACGGGGTGCAGCTCTGGCTCTCCCGTATCGGCGGGCTCATCATCATCTTCTTCGGGCTCTACCTGGTCGGGCTCATCCGGGTCCCCTGGCTCGAACAGGAGCACCGGCTCAGCATCACCGGGGTTAAGTCCCGGCACCTGGCCTCCTTCCTCTTCGGCGTCGCGTTTGCGGCCGGGTGGACCCCCTGCGTCGGCCCGGCGCTCGGTGCGATCCTCGGCTTTGCCGCGACGCAGCCGGGCCTCGCCTTCACCCTGCTCCTCGTGTACTCCCTCGGCCTCGGGCTGCCCTTCATTATCACCGGCCTGTTCGCCGGCCAGGCGGCTGGATGGATCCGGAAGTACTCCAGGTACGTCCGGTACGTGAACATCGTCTTCGGGGTATTCCTGGTCATCATAGGCATCCTGATCTTTACGCAGACGCTCTTCCTCATCGCGAACCTGCCCGGGCTCAGCCAGTTCCTCGGGGGTGGCTGAAGGCATGGAACGGAGGACCGTCGGGCTCGTCATCGCCCTTGTCCTCATCGCGGGGGCCATCCTCGCCCTCGAGCCTTACAGCCCGAACCGGGCCTTCACCGGGACACCGGTGACGCCGGGGAACCGGACCGGGATCAACGAGGTCAAGGCGCAGATGTACCCCTATGCAAAGGAGATCGCGGATCCCTCGGGGTTCGTCAACGTGGACAACATCACCATCGGCAGCCTGGTAGGGAGGGAGGTGATACTCGTCGACTTCTGGACGTACAGCTGCATCAACTGCGTCCGCACGATCCCGTACCTGGACCTGTGGTACGCGAAGTATCACCCCCTCGGCCTCGAGATCATCGGGGTCCACACCCCCGAGTTCCAGTTCGAGCATGACATCAATAACGTGAGGGATGCCGTCCGGAAGTATGGCATCAGGTACCCCGTTGTCCTCGACAATGACTACGCGACCTGGAGCTCGTACGGGAACCTGTACTGGCCCGAGGACTACCTGATCGACATCGACGGCTTCATCGTGGCCCGCCATATCGGGGAGGGTGACTATGACACGACCGAGACGCAGATCCAGGGCCTCCTCCGGGAACGGGCCCAGGCGCTGGGGCTCCAGCTCGTCATCCCGAACACGACCAGCGTGCCCATGAATGCCGTCCCCGTGAACTTCTCCGAGGTAGGGAGCCCGGAGACCTATTTCGGGGCCGCAAAGAACGTGTACCTTGCGAACGGGAATGGTTCGGCGGGGCTCCAGACGATGTCCCCCCTGCCGGGGATACGGCATCTCAACGACCTGTATCTCACCGGCACGTGGAACATCACCGACCAGTATGCAGAGACGACAGGCAAGGCGTCGGTCGTGTATATCTACGAGGCAAAGAACGTCTACCTGGTCGCAAGTGCCTCAAACACGACGGCGGTCTCGGTCCTCCTGGACGGGATGCCCGTCCCGGCGGCTGACTCCGGCTCCGACGTGGCCGGAGGCATGGTCATGGTCAGGGATGAGCGGCTGTATACCCTTGTCCAGGGGACCGCCTACGGCGAGCACACCCTGGAGCTCGACATCCCGGGGCCGGGTCTCCGGGCTTATACCTTCACCTTTGGGTAATCGGGAGAGGAACATCATGGATGGACAACAGTCAGGGAACCTGAAAAAGGCGACCTTCGCGGGCGGCTGCTTCTGGTGCATGCAGCCCCCGTTCAGGATGGTGGAAGGCGTGGTGGACGTGGTATCGGGATATGCCGGCGGCACGAAAGAGAACCCGACGTACGAGGAGGTATCGTCGGGGACAACGGGCCATCTCGAGGCCGTGCAGGTGACCTACGATCCCGGTAAGGTCTCGTACGACACCCTGCTCGACACCTTCTGGAAACAAATCGACCCCTCGGACACTGGGGGCCAGTTTGCGGACCGGGGGTCGCAGTACCATACCGCGATCTTCTACCACGACGAGGAACAGAAGAGGCTCGCCGAGGCCTCGAAGAAACGGCTCGACGAGTCGGGGAAGTTCGCCCGGCCCGTGGCGACGGAGATCCGGCCGTTTGTGAACTTCTATCCCGCCGAGGAGTACCACCAGGACTATGATAAAAAGAACCCTGCCCGGTACCACCAGTACAAGGTCCTGTCCGGGCGGGAGCGGTTCATCGACAAGGTGTGGGGGAACGCGAGGGACGCAAGTCCCTCCGTAAACCGACGGGGCGAAGCCCCGGTGGTTCACCGCGTAGTACGGGTGTACTCGACGCCCCACTGTACCGGCTGCCGGGCCGTCAAGGAATTCCTGGAGGCACGGGGCGTGGAATTCACCGAGGTCGACCTTGCCGCCGACGAGGAGGCGAGGAACCTGGTCGTCTCAAAGACCGGGTACCTCGGCTCGCCCGTCGTACAGATCGGGGACGAGTTCATCCCCGGGTTCGACCCGAAGAAGATGCAGAAGGCGCTCGGGTAACCGGGCGGCAACCATTCTTTTTCCCCCAGTTCAGTCCTGACGGCGCATTTTCTCCGTCTGCTGCCCGCCGGCCCGGTGCGATTTCAAAAGAGTTAATTCAGGCACCCGCCAACGTGCGTAAACCGCACGATCAGGAGATGTCCGGGTGTCCTGCATGGCAGGGTCAGGGAAGAGGAGGCACGTTGCCGCTTTTTGAGACGGCCGTATACCTCATGGCCGCGGTCCTCCTCTTCCCGGCCTTCGGGGGAGGCGTCTGGATCATCGAGTCGGCCCTCAGGCAGAAGACCCGCCTTGGAGGTTCTGCCAGGGGCGGGAACCAGGCAAAGGCGGCGGCAGGGGCCGCCTGGCTGGGGTGCTTCTTCGTGATCGTCGGGGGTTCTCTCGCGCTCGACTCGTTCCCGGTTTTCACCGCCGGGATATTCATCTGGGAGGCGATCGGCCTCTACGGGGCGTACCGGTGGTACGAGCTGCAGGAGGCCCTCGAGGTCCCGAAACTGCAGGTCTGAAGCGGCCGGTGATCCGGGGCGGGTGTTCATTTTCACCCTGCACCGGCAGTATCCTGATATGTGTCCCCCGGCATGTCTCCCTATGGAAGGCGACCCTGTCTACCGGTGCCCGGGATGCGGCTCGCTCCTCACCGCGGCGACGACCATCCCGGGAATCCGGGAATGCGGGTACTGCGCCTGCTTCTTTCCCGTTGAACTAGGCTGCGGGAACCCGGCCCGTTCGCGGGGAAGAGGGCGGGTTACTTCTTCCTGACCCTTGCGGGTTGCTTTGCGGGAGGAAGACATCCGAGGCACCTCTGGAGCGCCTGCTTCACCACCCGGTCATCCAGCGCCTGGATGAGGTTCCTCTTGAACTCGTCGAGGGACCTCTCTTCGGCCATGCTCAGGTCGCCGGCCAACCTCCCCTGCTTCTGGCTGAGGAGCTCGTCGACGTCCGAGACCGGGACCATCATGATGCGGCCCTTCTTCACCGCCCCGATCTCACCGTTCTCTATCATCGCCTTCAGCGCGGAGGGGGGAACCCCGAGCCTCGCCGCGGCTTCCCTCTCGGGCAGGAACCTTCCGGACATGCGGGAGAATATCCCCCGGTACATATAAGGGTTCTCCCGCCTTTCAGTCGAAAAGAAGATATCGCCCGGTGCCGATGGGGGATTGTCGGAGGTGGAGAACCGTGGCAACCGATCCGGTCTGTTACGCAGAGGTGGACGAAGAGACGGGGAAGCACGTGGCGACGTTCAAGGGACAGAAGTACTATTTCTGCACCGCGAGCTGCAAGAAGAAGTTCGGGGAGAACCCGGGGAAATACACGAACCTGGGGCCTGCCTTCAGGATCGATCCCGGGATGAGCTGCTGAAGGCGGACCGCACCCCGGCAATCACCGGAAGAGATCGCGGAGGGAGAGCCGGTACGGCCCGAGCCTGCCCCCGAAGTTCGATGCCCCGATGAAAAGGACCCCTCCCGTCGAGGTCGCGGCCTCGATACCGGCCTTCATCGCTCCCTTCACCGCGGCCTCCGAAAGCCCGTTAATAACGATCTCGTAGATGGAGCCGACGCCATCCGGGACCAGTGAATCGGCTACCCTGCCCGCGAGGCCGGGGCAAAGGGGATGGTTCGTCGAGGCGGGCATCGGGAACCGGTAGTTCCTGCACCCGACCTTGGAGCCGCTCGCAACGATCCCCCCGGGGAAGCTCGTGATGACGCCCCGCATCCCGGCGATTACTCCGGCGGCCGCCTCTGCTGCCGGGAGGGCCGACTCCCGGTCCCTGCCCATGACGAGGAAATTCCCCCCGGCAACCCCCGGCACGGCACCGAATCCCTCCTCGCCCACGTACCAGCCTTCCATCGTCGGGATCCGCCAGCACCGCCTTCCCCCGACGGTGACCCTTTCCTCGTACGAATCCCCGAAGTAGTGCATCCGGGTGTGGAACCGCACACCCGCCTCGGGGAGGCCGTCGAACGCCGACGCGGTAGGGGCCGGGAGGACGCACTGGGAGATTCGGGACGCGACGTTCGCCTTCAGGTTCTTCTTCTCGGAGCAGACGAGGATGGAGACGCCCTCGCGCCCGTCCGGGGTCTCCCCGGCCCCGGGATCGCCCTCGATCCCCGCCTCGCAGGGACACCCGATCTTCGAGGTGGCAAACCCGCTCGCCTCGACAGCCGCCCGCCGGGCCCATTCCCGGGTGGCGGCAGTGATCACGATCCTCGACACCCAGACGGGGAAGGCCTCGGCATAGGTATCGAGAATCCCTGCCCCGTTGATCTCCATTATCGCCCCTTCCCGCCGGAGTACACGATCCCGTCCTCGGTGATGATCAGGTGCATGTGTATGTCGTTCTCGTCGCACGGGACCTCGTCCGCCTCCTGGCAGGCAAAGGCGATCCCGATCCGGCGGATCCGGGGGTTCCGCGCCAGGAACCGGTCGTAATACCCGGCGCCGTACCCGAGCCGGGCGCCCCTCCGGTCGAAGCCGAGCATCGGGAGGATGATGGTGTCGACATCCTCCGCCCGCGCCGGGATTTCGCTTCCGATGGGCTCGGGGACGCCGAAGGTAGAGATGACGAGTACCGAGGGATCTGTGAGATAGGAGAGCCTGAGGCTCACGTCCTCCTTCACGATGACGGGGACGATGACCGGGTTCCCTGCCGCGAGGAGCTCTTCGATGAGGGGCCTCGTGTTCGCCTCGAGTTCCTTCGAGGAGTAGACCATCACGGTCTCCCCCTCCCGGATGAGGCCGAGGACATGGCCGCAGATCTTCCGGCTCTTTTCAAGGCGCTCGGCCGGGGAGAGCTTCTCCCGGCGTTCGCGCATTGCCTGCCGGACCCGGTTCTTCTGTTCCCTCATGGAGAAAACTGGGCCCCATGGGTATTTATGGCTTGATGTTCCGCCGGGAAACCCGGGTCAGAGGGCCCTTTGCCTCCCGATCACCTCGACCCGGACCCTGAACCCCTCGAGCTCGACCGGGACCTCGCTCTCGGTCCCGGGCCGGTGCCGGTCGAGCCCGACAACGATCTCCATGTCCCCGCCGGCGGCCGTGCCGATCCCCACCGATACAACCCCGGGCAGGGAAAGGAGCCGGTCCTCGTGCCGGGCCTTGACCTCCCGGATTGCCGCCAGGCCTCCCGCCCTTCCAGCCGGGTTTCCCTTCGCAGCCATGGTTCTTCCCGCCTTCCTTCAGAGATGCACCTGGAGCGCCGAGAAGACGTTCTCGATCCGGTTGAAAATCGTCGAGGTGTCGCTCCCGGCAAAGAGGAGCCCGACCAGGTTATTGGAGGTGTCGAGCACCGCGGAACCGCTGTCCCCCCCCTGGCTCATCGCGCCCGCGAGGAGCTGGTCGGTGAACCTCGCCGTGCGACCGCTCCCGTAGTCAACGTCCACCGTCACGTCGACCTGCTGGATCTCCCCGCTCGTGAGCCCGGAGGTCCTCCCGCTCTTCCGGACCGCCATCCGGAGCTCACCCTGCTTCACGCCGGTGATGGTCCCGATTTCCAGGATATCGTTCCTGACGTCGGCGATATTCACGGGCCGGGCGAGGGCCGCATCCACCTGGTTCTCTGCCGCAAGCGGCCTGACCGCCTGGAGCCGGGTCGTGCTCCCCACCGCCCGGGCGAACAGGTTCGCAACCGAGGCGACCCCGTTCCCAATCGGGCAGTCGCTCGGTGGAGCGGGCTCCGGGAAGGCAATCGTCACGAACCGGGCAAGCTCGGCGATCCGGTCGGCCGGGTTCTTCCCACCGTCGATGGGCCCCGGCTGGAGAATGGCATCGCCGGGGGAACCGGCGTTCGAGTTCGCAAGGACATGGTTGTTCGAGAGGATGTACGTCCCTGCGTCGTCCTTCACCAGGCACCCGAGGGTCCCTGCGGTGATGTCCTTGTGGCCGATGCTCACCCCTCCCGGCGCGGGCCGCCACCGGTCGGTCCTTGCCTGCAGGGCACGGATGACGCCCGTCTCCACCACGTCCGTCGGGATCCCTCCCACCTGAGGGGGGATGAGGGCGTTCCCCGCGAGCCGCGCTCCGGCAACCTTCTCAACAACCGAGCAGACGATGGAGAGCGTCCCGGTCCTCTCCCCGCCGCGCACCTTGTACCCGATACCGGTCGCCACCACGTTCTCCCGCTCGAGAAGATCGAGTCGCATATCCCTGAGCACCAGGCGCAATGGATCGAGTTCTTCCTGCATCCTCACCTGCCCCCTCACGTGTCCGATCCGCCGGGAGGACGGCCGTTCAGACGGCTACCCCACGGCCGGGATCTAACCTGACCGGGTACTCCCGCGGATTTATACCTATGGTCGCTCCAGGACCTTCCCCGGCTTCGTCCCGACCAAGCTTTTTAACCGTTCATGGGCAACCATCCGGATCGGGTATAAGGAAGAGCCGGGTGGTACTCCTGCCTGATTGCAGCTTCTATGCCATCACCGACAAGGGCGGCCGGGAGAGGAACGAGGACGCCATCCTCGCCGTCGACACCGGGGAATATTTCGTCTTTGGCATCGCGGACGGCCTCGGCGGCCATGCCCGGGGCGAGGTGGCGAGCGGGACAGCCATCGCCGGGCTCGCGAGGGTTGACGCCGATGCGCTGTCGGCGCTGGACCCCGAGCTCCTCCTCCTGCAGGTCTTTGCCGAGGCGAACCTGGAGATCGTGCGGTACAACCGGGAACAGGGGGTCAACTCCGGGACGACCCTCACCGCCTGCATCGCCTCCTGCGACGGGCGGTGCACCATCGGGAACCTCGGCGACAGCCGGGCCTGGGTCATCGGCGGGGCGGGCTCCTGGCACACGAAGGATCACAGCTATCTCCAGCAGCTCATCGATGCCGGGGAGCTCACCGAGCGGGAGGCGATCCGGCACCCCCGGGCCAATATCATCACCCGGGCCCTCGGGCTCGAGAGGGGGTGCGTGCCCGATATCTATAACATGGAGGCAGGGGGCAGTGTGCTCGCCCTCACATCGGACGGCATCCATGATTTCATCGAGCCGGACCGCTTCCGGAGGCTCGCGGCGACCCCCGGGGCCCGCGAGGCCGCCCATGCCCTCATCGACGCAGCCGTCGCCGGCGGGAGCACAGACAACCTCTCGGTGATCGTCTGCCGGTTTGACGAGTGCGCTCCCCGCAGGGAGCCGTGACCCGACGCGCAGGTCAGCCGAGAGCCGCGAGGGCGGCCTTCGCGGCGCGGCGCACGAACTCGTTTTCGTCGGAAAGGGCGGCCGTGAGCGGCCCGATGGCGCTCCTCCCGCCCTGCCTGCCGAGGCCCTTTGCCGCCATGTACCTGACATGGTCCCTGGGGTCGCCGAGGGCACGGATGAGCGCGGTGGTCACCCGCCGGTCCCTGACGGACCCCAGTGCCTCGGCCGCACGATACCTGACGACCCAGTCAAAATCGGCGAGGCACCGGATCAGGGCGCCGACGGCCGGCGGGCCGGTGACTGCGAGTGCTTCCGCAGCCGCCGCCCGAACCTCTTTTACCGGATCGTGGAGGGCCAGGGCGAGTACCCCGATGGCCTGGGCATCGCCTGAGCCGCCGAGGGCAGCGGCGGCTGCTTTCCGGGCCGCGGGGTCGGGATCCGAACGGAGGATGCCGGTGAGGGAACTGATCCCGCCAGCTACCGGGTCCTCCCCTTCCTTCCGGGATGCCGGGGCCCGCCTCATTTCGTGAGGGTGACCGGGCACCCGTCGCCCCCGGCCCCGGTCACATCCCCACCTCGAACCCGTCGAGAACTCCCCAGAAGAACTCGTGCTTGTGCCTCTTCAGCCACTCGTAGGTGTTCATGAACTTCGCATCCTTCTTCTTCTCGTACTCGAACTTGCAGTGGGTGAGGGCGATCAGGAACCCCTTCTCCTTCTCCTTCTTCGCGATGTCGAGGAAGCCCCCGCTCCGGAGGGTCTCGAGCACCTCAAAGACATCCCGGGGGACCTTGATCTTCGCGTTCATGGGGGTTCTTCGGTCTGAGCTCTCAGTACTTCGGGATGGGTATATATTTGAATTGTTTCTCTCCGGGGGCCCCGGGAAGGTTCACCGGCCGTCCTCGAACCCGTACGAGACCCCGAAGAAAAATTCCTGCTTATGCTTCTTCAGCCAGTCGAGGAGCTCTCTGTACCGCCGGTCACCCGTCCGGTCCGCCTCGTGGAGGAGGTGCCCCTCGAGCATCACGAACCCCCGGTCATGGTTCTCCCGGGCCATGTCCATGAACCCGGCGAGCCGGGCGTCCTCGAGAAGCTCGTACACCCGGTGCGGCACCCGGATTTTCGGATTTTCTGCCCCGTGCACCATAGGAGGTACTCGGCGGAGGGATATGATATAGGTATAGAGTGCCCGGGGGCCTTCTCACCCGGGCCGCCTGATCGGGCTTTCCCGGATCCAGGCGAGATCGCTCCGGTAGAGTTGCCGCAGGTCCCTGAGGCCGAGGGTGAGCATCGCGACCCTCGATACCCCGAGTCCCCACGCGAGGACGGGGTGCTCTATCCCCCACGGGCGGGTGACCTCCTCCCTGAAGATTCCCGCCCCGCCGAGCTCCACCCAGCCGAGCCCCTCTACCCAGACCTCGGGTTCCACCGAGGGCTCGGTGTACGGGAAGTACCCCGGCCGGAACCGCACGCCGGGGAACCCCATCCGGTGGTAGAACTCCGTCAGGTACCCGAGGAGGTGGGTGAAGTTCACCCCCTCGTCCATGACGATCCCCTCGAGCTGCTCGAACTC
>DATJPK010000072.1:0-10101 GCA_035506435.1 Methanomicrobiales archaeon | reverse complement strand
GGAGTTCACATCGCGGCGCATCATCGACACGGCAAAACAGGTTACCGTGAGCCCGTGCAGGAGGGAGAGGACCAGGGCAAGGAGCGAAAAGATGCCGGTCGCGGCATAGACGAGGGTCACCGTGACCCCGACGACCAGCCATGGGAAGATGTACCACTCGGTGAACGGCTCGTACGCGAGGGCGAACCGGGGGTGGTTATACCCGTAGTCGAAGAAAAAGCCGATGACGAACAGGACCGGGATGAAGATCCGCTCCATCGTGAGCCGGGTGCCGAGGGCGAGCACGAGGACGGTGATCAGCGCCGAGAGGGCCCGGTAATCCCCGACGGTGGCCCATCCCATGACCAGGGGGCGGTCCCGGCCCGTTTCCCTGCTCTTCTCCCGCCGGTCGACCTCGAGGTCCATGATATCGTTCCAGATGTGGGCATCGACGTGAACGAGGACTGCTGCAATGACCGCGATGAGAAAGAGACCCCAGTCGGCGGCCTGGAAACCAACCTCCCACAGGGTGACCACGAACCCGAGGAGGATGGCGCACCCGGTAAACGGGACCAGTCCTTCGATGCGAAGGATGTGGAGAAAGGTCCGGGGAAAGGACACATTGGCCGCGGTTCCCGGGAGCCCTGCGGGGTCTCCTCCACCCGGTGTCCCCCGGGTCGGGTACGTCGTCTCCGGAGTCATGGATGGAAATGCTGCCGCCGGTTTCCATGGCCGGCGATGCATGGCCATGAAACGGACGGGAGCCCTCCTCTCGCATGCCGATCCATTCCGGGCCGGCATATAAGGGTTCCCCCGAACGGCAAATATTGAAAGGGCCCGGTGATCCCGCCCGCTGAAGGTGAGCATCAGGCCGGAAGGGGCGGATCGGGAGAAAGACGCCAGAGGTACCTTCAGGTAGAGGTCCGGGGGCTTCCGGTTACCCCGGCCGCCTCCTGCGGCTGTCGCCGGAGATCCCCCGGGCCACGATCTGCGATGAGATCAGGGTCATCGGGACCCCGATGCCCGGGTGGGTGTACTGGCCGACATAGTAGAGGTTCCGTACCTTCCTGCTCTGGTGGGAGGGGCGGAAGAGGGCCGTCTGCCAGAGGGTGTGGGAGAGCCCGAGGGCGGTCCCCCGGTAAGCATTGAACCGGTTCTGGAAATCGTTCAGGGTGAAGATCTTCTTCACCACGATGGAGTCGCGGACCGGCTCGCCGATGGACTGCTCAAGGTGGTCGAGGATCAGGTTGCAGAACCGCTCCCTGAGCTCCGGGGTATCGGGGAGCCCGGGGGCGAGGAGCGCAAGGATGATCAGGGTGTCGCAGCCGGGAGGCGCCGCGGTGGTGTCGGTCCGTGACGGGACGTTCACGTAGTACGAGGGGTGGTCGGGCCATGCCGCCCGGTGGGGGTCGAAGATCAGGTCAAAGCCCTTCTCCCAGTTCATGTCGAGGAAGAGGGTGTGGTGGGCGAGCCCGCCGACCTTTTTCCTCACCCCGAGGTAGCAGACGAAGGCCGACGGGGCGAGGATACGCTTCTCCCAGTAGTCCGCCGGGTAGGAACGGTGTTCCTCGTCGAGCAGGTGGAGCTCCGAGAAGGCATAGTCGGCGTTCACGACCACGATATCGGCGGGATGCCTGCCCCTCGCAGTGGTCACTCCCGTCGCCCTGCCCGCCTCGACCTCGATCTTCGTCGCCGGCTCGGAAAGGAGGATCTTCACACCCCGGGAAAGGGCGAGGTCCCGGATGGCGTGTGCCACCCGCCGGATACCGCCGTCGGGATACCATACCCCCCGGGTGAGGTCGGTGTGGGAGAGGACATGGTAGAGCGATGGCGTGTTCTGGGGCGAGCCCCCGAGGAACCCGACCGAGTACTCCACGATCTTCCGCGCCCGGTCGCTGTCGAAGTACCGGTTCACGAAGGTCTCGAGGTTCTCGAACAGGTGCAGGCTCGCCTCCTGGACGAGGATCCGCCGGTCCAGGAAGTCGAAGAGGGTGCGGTAGTCCCGGTACAGCACCTCGCGCACGGCGATGTCGTACTTCTCCCTGGCCGACGCGAGGTAGTTCCTGAGTTTCTGTGCGCCGTTCGTCTCGAGTGCACCGAAGAGGGCATAGGTCTTCCGGAGGTCGGCGGGGATGTCGAGGGTCCCCCCGCCGCCGAAGTAGATCCGGTAGCTCGGGTCGAGCCGGCGGAGGGAGTAGAAGTCCGAGGGCTTCTTCCCGAACTCGGCAAAGAACCGGTCGAAGACGTCGGGCATGATGTACCAGGAGGGGCCCATGTCGAAGGTGAACCCGGCCTCGCGGTACACCCCGGCCCTGCCGCCGATCTGCTCGTTCTTCTCGATGACCGTGACCTCGTGGCCGTCCCGGGCGAGGAGGGCCGCGGCTGCGAGCCCGCCGAACCCGGATCCGACAACAACGACCTTCACGGTGCCTCCCCTCGGGGAACGTCCCCGGGTCCGTGGGACACCCACCCGGGGCCGAAAGAGCCGGGAATTCCAGGAAATCCCCTCCCGCCAATGCCCCGGGAGCCCAATACTCCTCTCCCGACGTGTATAAAATGGTTTCGGATTGGTTAATCTGTTTTGATGAATAAATCCGTGAGAATCGGCCAGATTCTTTTTATCGCGGTGGCCGGGTAAGGCAGATTCGTTACCGGGGGAAAGAGCGGGGATGACAGGGGGGCTTCCCCCGTCAGAAGAAGATCTCCTCCCTCGGGAACCGGACCTTCGGTTCCGGTTTATCGGCGGCGTACCCCACCGGGCAGAGCATCGTCGGCACGAGGTGCTCGGGGAGCCCGAGGATCCTCGCATATTCCTTCGGGTCGAAGCCGCCCATCGGGCAGGAGTCGAGCCCGAGGGACTTCGCACCGTTCAAGGCGTTCCCAAGGGCAAGGTACACGTGGTGCTGGGCCATGGCGAGCCGCACCTCGGGCGGGGGCGAGAGGAAGTACTGCCTCGACATCTCCATCACGATCTTCACGTCCTCGTCGGACCACTTCGACTGCCTCATGAGCCGCTCGAGCCTCCCGAGGAGCTCCTCGAAGTCGGTGTTCGCGCAGAAGACGAGGAGGTGGGAGCAGGTGGTGACCTGTTCCTGGTCGTACGTCGCGGGCTTCAGCTGCTCCTTCACCTTCTGGTCGGTGATCACCCTGACTTTCCAGGGCTGGAGATTGAGCGCCGACGGGGCAAACCGGATCAGCTCCTCGAGCTGCCTGATCTTCTCATCGGGCACCTTTCTCCCGTCGAACTTCTTGGTCGCGTACCGCTGCATCACGATATCCCTGAATTCCATGCGGAAACATCCTCCTGAAAACAGGGGAGAATGAGCAGGGGACTCCTTAAAGGTTGTTGCCCGCGGTGTTCATTCGTTGAACTTCCGGTACAGGTAGTTCCCGAAGGCCTGGAAGGCGATGATGAAGGCAAGGAGGGCGACGGTATCGACATACGGGCTGAGGTGGCTCGTCGCCCCGTACCCGAACCTGATCAGGTCGCTCGTGTAGGTGAGGGGAGAGAAGTAGGCGATGACCTGTCCCCACCCCGGGAGGGAGCTCAGGGGGATGAATACCCCGGAGAGGAAGATGAGGGGGAACCGGACCAGGTTGAGCATGGACATCACCTCGCCGACGTTCTCGGTGGGATAGGCGGCAAAGAGGGTCCCCATGGAGGAGAAGCAGAGGGAGGCAAGGCAGAGCGCGACAGCGAGGGCGAAGGGCGCGATGATCACGTTCCCGAAGAAGATGATCCCGATGGCGAGCGGGATGAGGGCGATGCCGACGCTGTAGAGGAACCCGCTGATACTCTCGCCAAAGACCAGGGCCTGGAGGGACATGGGTGCAGAGATGAGCCGGTCGAAGGTCTTCATCCGGCGCTCGATGGGGATGGAGACCGGCTCGATGGAGGAGGCCGAGAAGAGGACGGTGATGGCGAGGAGACCCGGGATGAGGGCCCCGAGCTGGGCGATTTCCGAGGCACCCTGCGGCGCTTGCGAGGAACCTCCGCCGATGCTCCCGATGGCAAACGCGAGGAACATGAAGAGGGGAAAGAGGATGCCCGAGACGATGATGTTCGGCCTCAGGTAGTAGATGACCATGTCCTTCTTTGCGATCGCCCACGACGCCATGAGGTCGAGGGGGATCTGCCTGAGCTTTTCCCTCAGCTGCATGACAACCCCCGCCCCTCTTCCTTACCCGCGGCGTCGAGACCGGTCAGCCGGATGAAGACGTCCTCCAGGCTCGGCCCGTAGGTGGTGAGGGAAAGGACCTTCAGGTGCTCCCGGTCGGCATACGCGATGACGGCGGGGATGACCACCGATGGATCGTCGGTAAAGAACCTGACCTTGTCCCCTTCCTTGCGCATCGCGTTCACGGAGGGGAAGGGGCAACGACCATTCCGCAGTTCGTCCGGCAGACGGTCGAACCCGACCTCCACCGACTGCACGGACTGGATGGTCTTCTTCAGCCGCTCCGGGGAGTCGACGGCCGCGATCCGGCCATGGTCGATGATGGCGACCCGGTCGCAGGTAAGGTTCGCCTCCTCGATGTTGTGGGTGGTGAGAAAGACGGTCACCCCCTCGTCGGCGAGCCCCCGGATCACCCGCCGGATGATGAGGTTGCTCTGCACATCAAGGCCGGAGGTCGGCTCGTCGAGGAAGAGGAGCCGGGGATGGTTCATGAGCCCCATCGCGAGGGTGAGCCTCCGCTTCATCCCCTTCGAGAAGCCGTGGGCGAGGTCATCCTTCCGGCCCAGGAGGTCGAAGGTCTCCAGGAGCTCCTTCGCCCAGCCGTCCCTCCCGGCCTTCGGGACATGGTAGAGCTCTGCGGTGAAGATCAGGTTCTGCCAGGCGGTCAGGTCATCGTATACGTTCGAGGTCTCGTGGACGATCCCCATGTGGCGCCGGGACTCGATGGTCTCGGCGATGATGTCATGGCCGAAGATCCGGGCCGTCCCGCCGGTCGGCTGCGTGATCCCGGTGAGGATGCGGATGGTGGTCGTCTTCCCGGCACCGTTCGGCCCCAGGTACCCGAAGATCTCCCCCTCGGGAATGGTGAAGGAGACCCCGTTGAGGGCCTGGATCTGGCCGTACCGCTTGGAGAGGTTATCTGCCTCGATGGCGGGCGCGGGCATGCATCTCAGTTGGGGCGATACCGGGAGAAAAAGGTAGAGGGGGCTTTCAGTGAGTGTTGACCCACCACATGGAGAGGAGGAGGACTATCACGAGCGGCCCGAGGAAGATGAAGACCTCCCAGCCGATAGAGAGGCCGAGGGATGCCGAGAGATCCTTCCAGGGACTCCACAGGGTGCTCCAGAGGGTTGCCACCGCGATGATGGCGCCGATGACCGACAGCCTGTCAAGCACGCTCTCGAGAGGATGTGCGTCTGCCATACCTAACCCTTTATAAGTTTGGTATTTATAGCTTTTTCATAGCCGATAGTTCGGGCACCTGGAGATTCGAAGGCTGGAACCGCTTACTACCGGGGGCATCCCGTCAACCCGATCCGGATAAAGCAGATCCCTGCACGGGGGGCCGGGCCGCGGGCGGACGAAAGGCCGGTGAAAAAGGCCGGGGCAAATCTCACCCTGTCCTCTTCCCGATGATTTCACTCACCCGGAACCTCACGATCCGCCCGATCAGGTCGAGAGGCAGGGGCTCGTTCATCGGGAACTGGATCGAGCCCTTCGCCCGCTTGTAGTGCGACAGTTCCCGGTCGAAAGCCTTCGTACCCGACGGGGTCGGGTAAAAGCCGATGTGCTTTTCCCAGGCGGCGAAGTACACGATGACCTTCCCGTTCAGCTTGAAGGCCGGCATCCGGTAGCTGATGGTCTCGACGGCCTCCGGGGCGGCCCGCCGTGCGGCGAGCCTCACCTGTTCGAGGAGGACCCGGACATTATCCGGGAACATCCGGATGTACTCGTCGATGGTTTTGAACTGTTGTTTCCCGGGGGCCATGGTTCATTCCATGTAGGCTGTCGGGTTATACAATTCTTTGGAGAAGGTACTGACCCGGAAGATCGGGGCCGGGCTCACTGCACCAGCGTCGGTATCCTCCGGGTCAGTTCCGCCCATCCGCTTCCTGTCGCTTTCTCTATCAGCGGCTTCACCTGTGCAAAGAACGGCGGTGGCATCAGCATCTGCCAGATCCGGGTCATGTTCTCCCGGTCGTCGATGCCGATCAGAGGGAACATCCAGGCGACCAGCTCGGGGAACCGGTCCCTCGGGACGGTGCTCGACATGAGCCCGACCGCCTTCCCCTGGTCGGGCAGGGGGATCCGCTCCCTCACGATCCGGTACAGGTGGGCGTCCTCCTTGGCAAGGTGGATATCGAGGTGGAATTTGAAGGCCGCGGAGGCCCTCGCCGTGCCGAGGGCATCGCGCCCGGACACCGCGGCGTCCATGGCATTGTACGCCACGTCCAGCCCCCGGTGGTCCCGCTCGTACGCCTCGGCGACCGACGGGGCCACGGCCTCGACGGCAGGGAAGATGGCCAGCTCCTCGCCCTTCGCGTGCCAGACGAGCACCTCGTTGAAGAACCGGTACCGGCCGACCGCCGGTGCAAGCCCGGGCTTCCCCCGTGCACATCCAAGCGCCGCAGTGTCGATCCCCTCCATGTCCCGCCGGAAGGCATTATGGATGGCGAGCACTGCATCGATGGGTCCCGTCATGGTGTTCTCCCCGGTTAACGCGGAAGCCCTGTCACTTCCACTCGTACCACTTGTCCTTGACCATCCCGTCGGGGGAGATCTCGAGTTCGAACACGATGGGCACTTCGTTCAGCCTCTTCAGGGCGGGAACGGTGGTCTGGGCATACCGGGCACCCCTCCCCGTCCATCCGCCGCCCTTCGCAGGCATGCTCACCCCGGCTCCCCGGAGGACGACCTTGCCCCCGTCCTTCGTCATCAGGACCCCGTGGCCCTTCGCAAACATCCCGCCCTGGGGCCGCTCCATCTGCCAGAAGGTGGCGAGGAACGTCACGTCCTGGCCGAGGATCTTCCCCTTCGATTCCATGGTGCTCTCCAGCTTCAGGGGCCCGCCCATGTGGTACCCTGAAATGATGCGCCGTCCGATGACCTTTCCATTCAGCTCTCCGAGCAATTCGCCGAGCATGTCGGTATCACCGAAGGCAACGGGAATCCCGACGCGGATAAGGGTTTGGTGGAGTTATAAAAAATGAAAGTATCTAAAGAACATGTTTATCGGCGAATGCAAGTGACAGGTATCGGTTTCCGCATCATTCCCGAATCCGCACCACCCGTGCGGCTGGCCGGAGAAAAGGAGTTGTAGGATTTTTCATCGAAGACGAACCCGATGAGGACGGGGAGGTTCCCGGTCGAGTACATGAATACCGGGTTGAACCAGTGCCTCTCGCAGTAGGCGATGGCCGTGTGGCTCATCAGCTGCTTCGCGCACTGGCTGGCCCGGTCGACCTCGACCACGGTCTTCCCGTCGATAACGATCTCCCGGCCCGGGCGGAACACGACGCTCTCCAGGCTCTCCGGGATCTCGAACAGGTTCTTCTTGCTCATACTTTGCCTGTATTATTTTATCTTAAGTGATATATAAATCTGATCGCATCCGTGACAGGGAGTGGCATGGGGAGAGGAGGTACTGAAGGGTGGAAAGGAATTTCAGGAAATGATGAGAGGAGATGCGGAGGGGGTCAGGCCGGATTCGTCGGATCCCCCAGATGAGCTACATTCTCCCAGAGAAATAGCAGGTAAAAGTAAGTCCCATGATATTCGTAATAGGTGCGCATGACTGTCTCGTTCCGGGTGTAATTCCGGTAGCTTGAGAGGTAAAACTGGTATTGTTCTTTATTGAGACTGATTGGTACTCTTGAGTTGTCGAGAAGCGCCTCCTTGAGTTGGGGGGCCTTGCTAAGATCGGTATCCGTCAGATGGACGATATATCCAGTCTGTGCCTCGCGTTCATTGATCGAGAAGATCTCGAACCCGTAGTACCTCGGCCGGAAATTCTGATAGAGTGGGGGCCCGAGGAGAAGCAGGAAAAAACCAATGCAGGAAGCGATAAGCAGATAGAATGTAAACCGGTCTTTATCCACCATGCCTATCACTGATCAATCTTATGGTCCTCTTTTTATGAATCCTTACCTGCATCCATGAGGTGAAGGCTCCCCGTATTTGGAACGGTGGGTAATGGCCTCGTCGTAGTTATTATAAGTGACGGACATCATCCCGATTATACCATAGGTAAAAGTATCTCCCCCCGTATTCGTAATACGCACGTTTCACCGTGACATTATCGACATAGTTCGGGAACCTGGTGCCATACGTATGGGATTCCTGCTCTGTCAATCTGTCACCTCCATAAGATCCATCTAAGAGGGCTTGACCCAGTTTCGGGTACTGGGCAATATCCTCATCGGTGAGGTGTACTACCTCCCCGGATTTGGCGGTATTTTCATCAACGAAATCGACGGTGAAACCATAATCGGTAGTCTTCAGAAAGTCAAGCACGTAAGGAATCGAGAGGAAGGCGATACCGATCAGGAAAAAGGCGATGAGAACATACCGGATGGTTTGAGAACCCTCTGCCATGATACTCAGTTACCTTCTCTTTTCTTCAAGTTCCTAATCCCTTGCCTGCAATTTTCATGTTTCTCGGGTTCACCGGTGCCCCCGATACGCATCGGTGAGCATCTTCGTCGTCCTCCCGACCTCGATGATGTTGTATTCGCATGAGGGCAGTCCCCTTCACGCCCTCATCGTCCATCTCGCGGTGATGGCATGGGTCGGGCAGAAGTCGGCGCACTCGAGGCAGGTGATACAGAGGTGCATCTTCACCGGGAGGACGGCACCATCGACAACCCCGAACACCCC
Organism: Methanomicrobiales archaeon; assembly: GCA_035506435.1. GTDB lineage: Archaea > Halobacteriota > Methanomicrobia > Methanomicrobiales > JACTUA01 > JACTUA01. Next base: position 1,288 of record DATJPK010000072.1, on the reverse strand, counting down.
CATGGAGCACATCTCAAGGCAGTTCCGGTTGTCGCAGCAGAGCTGCCGGTCGATGGTAACATCGACGGCGATTGTCGCAGGGGCCGAGATCTCCACGGGTGGTGACTCCTTTTCACGAGTCTATGCATCTCACAGACAGATCGATTGGAGGAGAGTTATTGGAGGTTATGATATAAATTTTAGATATTTTTCGGTCAGACAGGAGCCTCCGTTCCATTGAGGGCTCTCCACGATGATGGAGAAATCGCCGAAGATGTTTGAATCCCCTGGTATTGCGCGGTACCTTCCACACCAACCGGACATTCTGCGTAAATATTCGAGAGCCACAACTCCGTGGAATGTCCGTTGCTTGCCATTGCAACGAAATTCACTTCCCACAGGGTCTCGCTGGCTGGAGGCAACGAGAATTCACCATACGTCCAACCCTTCGAAGCAGCACTTACCAAAAGGGTTGAAGGATATGTCCGAGTTCCATAATATTCGATTCGGGTGACATCGTAACCTGAATCGGAACCGGTCATCATCGTTTTATACCAGAAGGAAATCTTTGCTCCCGGTGGGATGTAAATTGCCCACTCCGGATCGAATCCAGGATATTCTCCCCCCTGATACATCTGAGTGTATCCGTATTTCCAGCCACCGGATTCAGCATTTTGACATCCAATTCGCACCCCATTTGCTGCAGTACCGGGATGAGCATACTCTGGCGCCACAGTTGCATAACTATTCGCGCATCTCTCAGTATACCATATCCAATGAGGACCTCCCTCATATTCGGGTGGGACACCGGGTCCTGTGTATTCGAATCGGAAAGGAGCCTCGCCGTTGTCGATCCGATCACCAAAACAATTCGTGGTTCGGGGTGCAAGTTGCTTGAAGGTGGCACTAATTGTCTGATCTGCCAGAACGCTGGAGAACGAATAACTGGTGACCGATCCAACTGATTGGCCATTCACAAGGACTCGATCGACCGCATATCCGCTATCGGGCGTGATAGTAAACGTTTGGCTTCCGGCGTAAGGTACCATAACCGGTGTTGATGGTGAGATGGTTCCATGTGAGCCTGCTGAGGGTATGATGGTGAAGGTCTGTTTGGTCTGCTTGTAGGTCGCCTTTATTTTATGGTCATCCTGCACGTTGGTGAAGGTGTAGCTCGGTACAGATCCGACAGAGGTTCCATCGACCGCCACGTCTTTAATTAGGTATCCAGGATCAGAGATGATATAGAAGGTCTGGCTTCCTCCACGGGGTACGGTCACGGGTGTTGATGGCAAGATCTCGCCATGGG
>DATJPK010000071.1:0-2223 GCA_035506435.1 Methanomicrobiales archaeon | reverse complement strand
ACCGAGCGCGAGGTGCTGGTCGGCGGTGCCGTGGTTGTCATGGATGTGGATGTGGTTTACCGATGAGAGGACCTTCAGGAACTCCGGGACCTTTCCCACGGTGTGGGCATGGCCCACGTCGAAGGTGAAGCCGATGCCCGGCACCCCGCCGATCATCCCGAGGATCTCCTCGGGGAACCGGCAGAGGACCTCCTTCAGCCCGCCCATGTTCTCGAGGAATATCCTGACCCCCCGGTCGGCGGCATACGCCCCGATCTCGGCGAGCGCCTGCCTCTGGAGGTCCCAGACCTTGTCCGGAAGGAGCTTGCCGAGGGGCGAAAGGTACCCCGGGTGAACGGTGACCCGGTCTGCGAGCCCCGACGCCCCGTCAATGCAGGCGAGTACCTGCCTGACCGACTCCCTCCAGATGGGGTAGTTCGGGGAGGCGAGGTTCAGGTCGCTGTACGGGGCATGGACCGAGAGGGCGAGATGCGTGGATGCGGCGATCTCGGACACCTCCCTGACGTTTTCCCTGTTCTCGAAACTCGAGGAGCCGTCGGCCATCACCTCCCAGCCCTCGTAGCCGATTCCCTCGAGGGAGTAGACCCATTTCTTATCGTCCCAGACCCGGGACGAAGCCGAGAAGAACGGCGTGAGGGTCATGGTCCACCCCGGATACCGTCGATGAGGGCCCGGGCCTTTGCCTCGAACTCCGCGAGCGAACCATTGTTCTCGAGGACAAGATCGGCTTCGGCGAGGGCCCGTGCGAGCCCGAAGCCCTCCTCCCGCCGGTCCCGGTTCCTCAGGTCCTCAGCCCGGGAAAGGTCGTCGCTCCTCCCCCGTGCCGAGGACCGGGCGAGCCGGTGGGCGAAATCAGATACGATCCCGACGAGGAGGAAGCCGGGGAAACGCTCCCGGAACCGTTTCGCCTCGACATCCCCCCTGAGGCCGTCGATGAGGAGAAGGGGGGCGCGGAGGGCCTCGATGTCGCGGATGGTGAGGAGGGCGACCGCGTCCATGCCATGCTCCTTCCTGAGCCGGATGGCCATCTCCCCAAGAGCGGCATCGGAGGTCCCGAGCCCTGACTTCGACGCCTCCCGCCGGATCACGTCGCCCATGACCACCACCGGGATGCCCATCCCGGCGGCGACCCGGGAGAACTCACCCTTGCCGCTCGCCGGATACCCGACGACGCCGATCACCCGCATACACCACCTCCCCCTCCTCCCGGGTCCGGATCCTTACGACCCGGCCCACCCTGTCCGCCACCTTCCTGAGTTCCTCTCCCGTGAGGGGCTTCACGTCGCCCTGCATCCCCTGCTGGAGGACGAGGTCCATCCCGCCGGCGACCTTCGCGATGGACGGTATCTCGTCCTCGTACCCCCGGAAGAGGGTGGTCACCACCTCGAACTCCGGGAGGTCGCCCGCGAGCTTCGCGTCCCGGCAGAGGGCGAGGGACTCCTTCACCGGCCCCGAGTACTTCTCCCGGAGCAGGTTGTCGTACCGTTCCCAGCTCGCCTTGATGTCGAGCGCCACCCGGTCCACCAGTTTCTCGGCGATGAGCTCCGCGAGCACCTTCGGGTACACCCCGTTCGTCTGCAGGCCGACGAGGAGCCCCATCTTCCGGGATGCCAGCGCGAGTGCCTTCAGCGGTTCGGGCTGCATCGTGGGCTCGCCTCCCGAGAACACAACCCCGGAGATGAGGAGCTTCGAGGATCGGATGAGGGCGACCACCTCGTCGAGCTCCCGCCAGTCCTCGCCGTCCTGGATGGACCGGTTCTGGCAGTAGGAGCACCTGACCGGGCAGCCCCGGAGGAAGACCGTGCAGACGGCACGGCCTCTCCAGTCGACGGTGGAAAGCGGGACGAAGCCCCCGAAGTTCACTTTCAGAGAGGATCACCGGGCGATCAGATCGTGCGGCGGCAGGTTTCATGAAGCTATGCCATTCGTCGCGAAGGAGTGAATCCCGCGATCCCGGTATTGGCAGTGCTCAGTTGCCGGGCAGGCACGGTTCCGGCGATCCCCAACGGGGGAAACCTACTTTGTGATAACGCAAATCAACTTTACTTGCGGACTGAACAAGCCAGATTTATTAAGATTCTGGAAAACCGAGCCTTTATACGGTCGCTTCGCATAGTGGTGGGGTATGACATTTCTTGAGGATGCGAGGAACGGGAAGATCGGCGACGAGATCCGGGCGGTAGCCCGGGACGAGGGGGTCACCGAGGACTTCGTCCGGCGGGG
>DATJPK010000070.1:0-9615 GCA_035506435.1 Methanomicrobiales archaeon | reverse complement strand
CTCCTCAACCATGAAGGAGAGCTTGGTGTAGGTATCGTCAACGTTCGGTGAGTTGAGCAGGTCGACGAGCGCGGTCGCCGCATCGGAGGCCTGGAGGCCAGCGAGGACAACCGTCGGGTTCCCTGCAGTCCAGGTACCCCGGTTGTTTACCTGGGCCTGGGTGCCGGTCGTTCCGGATGCATCGGCGATAACGTCCTGGATGCCGTTCATCATCGGGTGCTGGACAACGACGAAGTACTGGCCGGCGTAGAGGTCAGCGGTGTCGGCGCGATCGAGGGTGTAATCAAAGGTGGCATCCGAGTCTACATCCTGCGAATTCGACAGGCTGCGGTAATTCTTCCCGAAGATCCACACAAAGACGTTATCAGGCTTCCCCTCGGCAGTGCCCGTGATCTCAAGCTTATCGCCCTTTGCAAGGGTGTTCGTGCTCGCGGAAGCGGTAACGAAGGGCTTCTTCAGTACGACCGATGCGGTCTGGTACGTTGAGCCGGCGAGGTCCGTCGCTCCCAGTGAGGCAACGGGAGAAGCGACCGCATAGACCGTGTACGTGCCTGCATCGAGCGAGACCGCTCCAGTCTGGTTCAGCCTGGAGGTGTCCCACTTGTAGGACCAGGTGTTGTCGGTGTTGACATCAACGACCTTGAACCGGATGGTGTCCTGGGCGCCCGCCTGGGTCCTTCCGTCGGTGCGGAAGAAGATATCAGCGAGGGAGACCCCGCCATCGTTGAGGTTCGGGCCCTTCAGGGCGAGGTACGTGGTCTTGTTGTCGGTGTTGGTACCGGTGATCTTGATGGTCTCGCCGAGGTAGTAGGTCCCGGCACCCTCGTAGGTGATGGTGATCTCACCAGCCTCGATGGTGACGTCGACCGTGTCGTACTTGGAGAGGTCGGCTCCGCTCAGGACCTTGACGGTATACTTCCGGTCATCGGTACTGGCATCGGTGTTGAACTGGATCGCCCGGGTGCCATCCGCCGCTGTGGTGACGTTGGCCTCTTCCTGGAACGTATCCGGAGCGTCGTTCTGGTTCTGTTCCAGCCAGAGAAGCCGGGACGCGGGGGTCAACTGGATCTGCCTGCTGTTCTCTGCCCCGTTCGGGTCGTCGGCGGCCCCGGTCACATTGACGGAGGGCTGGCCCAGGGCCATGACGGGCATCGTGGCATCTGCGCTTATGCTCGTGTTCTTGATGTACACGTAGTAGGAGGTCCGCGATTCACCGGTAATGGTCACGACGAAGGAGTTGCCGCGGACGACCGACTCCTTGTTGGTCGTGATGGTGATCGGCTTGGACAGCACTGTGAAGGTCACCGCGTTGGAGTTGCTCTCCAGGTTGTACCAGGGCATTGCCGTGGTCCACTTCGCGGTCGCGGTGTACGTGCCAGCCTCGACGCCGGTCAGGTCAACTGCCGCACCGACGCCGCCGATGGCCTGGGCACCCTGCGGGAGCGAGTCAGTGTACTGGACAGACCCGTTCAGAGCAATGTTGCGGAGATCAACGGCGTTGTTCCCGAAAATCTGGATCTTACCTCCGCCGGGCGTGGTGAGCTCGATGTTCACAAGGGCATCGTAGTACGTGCCGCTTGCGGCCGCGCTCCGGTGCTTGTAGTAGTTGCCCGCGTAGTTGGAGATCAGCTTGAACGAGATCAGGTTGTCCCGGGTCACACTCTTCGTCGCGATGGAGTCGGTGTGCGAGTTGTTCAGGACAGCGTCAAGCGTGATGTCCGCGTGCTGGATCTGGATCGAGTTGTTGGCGTTCACGTGGTAGCCAGGCGCGGTGGCGTTGTACGGGAACCAGATTCCAGTGTACGGGGGTGCCGTGTTGATGTTCAGGCAGAGGGCTCCCGGCGTCGGGTTGGAACACGCCGTGAGCGGGATCTCGGCGAGCATGGCACCGCCACCAGCTACCGTCGGGTCAGGCTGGTCGTTCGAGTACTTCCGGAAGGAAGTTGGCGGATTGCGTATCGGTCCACCTGCGGCATGGAACGCGTCGGCATCCAGGGCCGTCACGTTGAGACCCGTCTCGTAGATAAAGGCGACGTCTCCCGCCTGCAAGTCAGTCACGTTGAGCTGGCGGGCCGAGACTGCCGAGGGCAGTGCAAGGACGGCCGCGAAGATCAGCGCGACAATGATTAGCTTCATCGTACTCTTCATACTATACCTCCTTACATTCACAGGCATGCTGTCAAAGCATTTCGGCAATTGCCGAAATCGTGTTCACAATGCCCGATACTCCGATTGAACGGAATATGTGGTAGTGTTTGTAAACTGCTAATATATCTTTTGTGGTTGGAGTCCGGGTGGAATCCTGTTATACGGGCTCTTTTCAGCGTATCGGGCGCGCTCGCGGCCAGGCTTGCGGGTTTCGCGATGCATTGGGGAGATACAGGCGGAGCCCGGCATGCCCATCCGGCACGCGGGACGCCGTGCTGGCCGGGAAACTGCGAAAGCTCGATGCCGCATGACCGGATCGGGTGCCGGTCCCGGGGGGTGCCGGAGTTCCACGGACCACGGGCACGTCATCCCCCCTTCCCCACCACGCATCCTATGTCTTATTGGCCCTCATGGCAAACATCATGTCCATGCGGATCATCCGTGCGCCGAACCTTGCCCGGGCCCATGAGCTCGCGGTAAAGACGGTGCTCGAGACCGGGTGGGTGCTCGAGACCGAGGACGGGGAGGGGACGGTGGAGTGCGACGAGATCGGGATACGGGTTGACCAGCCCCTCGCGCAGCCGATGGCCTCGCCCCGCTCCCGGTTCCAGCAGCGGTTCCTCGAGAAGTACGCCCACGACCTGATCCACGGGACCCACGCCGAGTTCGAGTACGACTACCATGGCAGGCTCTTTGACTGGGGGGGCGGGCTCTCGGCGATGGGGCAGGAGGTCCACACCGACCAGGTGGACTATATCGTGAAGAAACTGTCCGCCCAGCCGGCCTCGCGGAGGGCCATCGCCATCACCTGGATCCCGCCGGTTGACGAGCAGCTGGACGACTGCCCCTGCCTGCAGCTCGTCCAGTGCGTCGCGAGGGGCGGGTCCCTCAGGATGAAGGTGGTGTTCCGGTCGAACGACATGCTCTCCGCGGCAGGGCCGAACATGTTCGCCCTCGTCCACCTCCAGCAGCACATCGCAGACGCGCTCGGCCTCCCGTGCGGCCCCTACACCCATATCTCGCTCGTCCCGCACATCTACTACAAGAGGGACATGAACGACCTCCAGGCCTTCTGTGGAAAGGGGTCGGATATCAGGCCGGTGGATGCCGTCTGCGATGCCTGCGGCCTGTGCAGGGACCGGTGAAGCCGCTGCAGGCACGGATTACCCCGGTTCCGTCACCTTAATGCGGTGAGAGATTTTAACTGAAAGGAGCAGCCCGGTAGTGTAGCGGTCAATCATGCGGGACTCTGGATCCCGCGACAGCAGTTCGAATCTGCTCCGGGCTATCATTATTCCCCTTTACCGCCTGAACACGGGAGGTACCATACTCTTCTGCGAGCCTGCGACAGCAGTTCGAATCTGCTCCGGGCTATCGCTTTTCTCTTGTCGCTTCTTCAAGCGGGATTCCTTCACGCCTTTGCGAGCCCGCGGCGGCAGTTCCTATCTGCCCCGGGCTATCGCTCTTCCCTCTGGTGTTCACGCGAGGAAGGCTGCGATCACGCCCGCGAGAAAGATCCCGTCGAAGGTCCCCGCGCCACCGATCGATACCATCGGCGCCCCCATGTCGCTTATCCGGTCCAGGTTCAGGAGGTCGGCGCCGACAAGCACCCCGAGGGTCCCGCTCGTGAACGCGATGACCGGGGCGGCCATCACCCCTCCCCGGAGGAGAAGCGAGAGGAAGATCCCGCAGGCGAGGGCGGCGAGGGGCGGGATGAAGATGGGGGTCACGATACCGAGGCCGGGGACGACCTTCGACGTGAGGTGGGCCATGATGCCGACGAGGACCACGCCGGTGACCGCGAGGCCGGCCGTTGCGAAGGAACCGGTCATCGTCACTGACTTCGCGAGGAGATAGAGGGAAATGAGAACCGGTACGAGGGCGCCCCCGACGTTCACTGCGAGCACGGTCTTTTCGGCGGGGAGAGGGATCCGGTAGAGGATCTCGACGAAGGGCACGAACTCTTCCTCGTAATCCCCGTACGCCTGCACCCGGTTCCTGATGGTGGTAATGGGGATGTTCACGAAGGAACCCGCGAGAGTTGCGAAGAGGATGAGGAACGCGGTGCCCCAGGAGAACCCGAGGTTTGCAAACGCGCCTCCGACGATCCCGAGGAAGACGAGGGGGAGGAGGAGCACGGCGAGCACCGCGAAGAGGGCGAGCGCGATGACCGTGAAGGGGTTCGAGACGTACCGGTCCATCTGCGGGTAATTGTCCCTCCCCCTTCTTATCTTTTACAGATGAACGCGACATGGTCGCGGTGGAAGGGTGAAAGCCAGGTGGAGTCGAGGATGGTGAAGTGCGGCAGGAGCGCCCTGATGACCTCGCCCTCGACGGTCTCGGGCCGGGCCGTGGTATCGATGGACCTCGTCTTTACGACGAGGATGAACCGCCCGTCCCGGGAAAGGAAGGAGCGGTTCCTTATCGCGATCTCCGCCTGGAGGGGCGAGGCGACGTCCTGGAAGACCAGGTCGACCTCCTCGACGACCGGGGCATACTCCTCCGGGTGCGCGGCATCGGCCATAACCGGGATGATGTTCCCCCGCCGCCCCGCTACGTCGAGGAGGTCCTGCATCGGCAGGGGGGCTATCTCGACGGCATACACCACTTCGGCATAATCCGAGACATGGGAGACCGTCGTCCCGTGCGCCGCCCCGAGGTAGAGGACCCGGGTCGAGCCGGTGATCTCGACCCCCTTCCCCAGGTGGTACAGCGCGGCAAGCTTGCTCCGGTACGGGTCCCACACCCGGTGCCCCGAGAGGACCCGCTCCCCGTAGACACCGGGCTCCCCCGCCGAGACGAGGGTGTTCCCAATCCAGATCACCGGCGCCCCCCCGCTGCCCCGATGAGCCGGTCGGCCTCCCCGATGAACCCTGGGTCGAGGGTCCCCCGGTTCTCGTCGATGCGGGCCGCGATGGCAAGCCGGCCTGCGAGGACCCGGGCCACCTTCCCCCGCGCATCCCTCGGGGCGTTGTGGACCCGCAGGTGCTGGAAGATGATCCCGTGTTTCGGTGGCGGGGTTCCCCGGGTGAGGTGCGAGAAGAGCGCCCCCCGGGCACCCAGGACCTGGATCGAGGAGGCGGGGAGCCGCGCGAGGGCGGAGACCCCGCCCGCGAGGGTCATCAGCCGGGCGGCGACAAGCCCCCCGGTGAGGGCGCTGCAGTTCGGGAGGAGCACGGCGGCACGATCGCCGATCTCCGCAGCGAGCCGTGACCGGATTCCCCGGAGGGAGAGGATGCCGTCGAGCAGGTCCTTTACCGGCCCTTCTGCGTCACCCGCGATTGCCGCAAGGACCCTGCGTGAATCCCGGGGCCGGTACTTCCGCCCCGCCTCCGGGTGACGGACCCGGTACCAGTCGGCAAGCCGCTCCGTGAGCTGGTTCATCGACTCGTCAATCTCCTCGAGGGCGAGCACCATCCTGACGAGCTCGGTATCCTTCCCCCCGAGACCCGCCGCGACCCGGTCTCTCGCGACCCGCATGCACACCTCGCGGAGCCGGCCGAGGTAGTCCGCCCGGTCCCTGGCTGCGCCACAATCGACGGCCAGCTTCCAGTCGGCAGGAATGATCTCGCCCGGCTGAATCCTGATCGAGGCCAGCCTTGCCGCCAGGGCGTCCGCATCGCCATCGGCCCTCGTGCATCCCTCATCGTCGACGTCCCCGAACCAGTAGGAGCGCATCACCCGGAGATGGAGACGATCTCGGCTTATAGCTATGGCACCGCGGCACGTGCGGGTTATATCAGATCGCGAGTATCCCGAGGGAGAAGCAGATGACCGGGATCATGATCGCCCCCATCAGGAACAGCCGGGGCACGTTCGCGCACGGCGGAACCACCCCTATTGCCGTGGCGAGCCCCAGGATGAGGAGGCCGAAGGGGCCGGTGAAGAGCAGCGTGAGGGCGGCGATGAACCCCATCACCGAGATGTTCAGGGTCCGTGTCTCAAGGCCCCGGAACAGGTCTCCTGACCGGGCGAGCCGGATGGTAAGAAGGTAGGCGGCGAACCCCGCCATGCCACCGGCGGCGAGGAGCGTTCCGAGGGGCGGCAGCTCCTGCAGGGAGAGCGCCACCATCACCCCGTTCCTCGTGCGGGAGAGCGCATAGAGGGCGGCGAGGCCGACAAAGGCGTTCACGGTGTTTGCCGCGCTCGCCGAGAGGATGTACTGCCGTGGCTCCCGGTCGTACCCGCCCCCCGTGGCGAGGACCGCGTTTGCCGTTGCGTTCGAAAGGCCAGGGAGCCAGCCCACGATGGACCCGGCGATGGAACCGAGGATGACCCGGGTGGCGATGCCCTTCCCCGGGATCCGGATCCCTTCGAACCGCTGCGCCGGGAAGGGGGCGCCCGAGGCGATCATGAGCGTCGAGAAGCCGAACAACCCCGAGAGGAGGGGGAGGAGGACCGCCGTGGTCCCGAAGGGATGCCACGCGAGGAATGAGTAGCGGAAGGAGAAGAGCCCGAGGGCCCCGGAGGCGAGAAACACCGCGCAGGCCCAGGCCGGGGCCTCGGCGGTCACGATGAGGAGCCCGGCGATACCGACGAGGATGATCCCGATCCCCCAGTCCAGCCACGGCTGGATCGGCGGGAGGAGGTAGAAGCAGAGGACACAGAGCGGGATCCCGGCGACCACGGCGAGTGCGCTCCCGAGGGCCCCGATCCGCACCGCCTCCTCGCCGAGGCCCTCGAGGCAGAGGGCATGGGCCGGGAGTACCGAGAGGGCGGTGTCCGGGTCGGGGATCCCGAGGTAGGTGCCCGGGATGTTGTCGAGGAAGGTATGGGTGACGAGGGCGGCGAAGAGCGCTGAGGCGAGGCCCTCGGGGCCGATCAGGGAGGCGAGGAGGGCCTGCACGGAGAGGACGATGGAGGCCATGGTGTTCGAATGGACACCGGGCACGAGGCCGCTCACGCTCCCGAGGCATATCCCGAGCGCGCACCCGATGAGGAGACCGGCGACCACGAAGAAGAATGCCGGCCCGAGGGTATAAAACCCGCCGGATGGATACGGTGATAACAGGGGAGGTCGAAGAGATTCCCATGCGGATCGCGGTCACAAGGATTGCGGAGAAGGGTGCGCGTGATGCCGACACCTGCCAGCGGTTCGGCCACGAGTGCTACACCGTTTCGCCGCTCAGGATCGAGATCTTCCGCGACCGGGTCCGGTCCTTCGCCGACGCGGTGAACCGGGGGGAACTCGACTGCATCTTTTTCTCGAGCGCGGTCCCGGCCGGCGCGCTCGGCCCCCTCCTCACCTCCCCGCCGCGGGTCATCGCCATCGGCCCCCAGACGGCCCGGACCCTCGCGGGGTTCGGGATCACGTGCGAGACCCTGCCGGTCTTCTACTCGAGGCACCTCGTGCCCTACCTCGGGAACTGGATCCGGGGGAAGAAGATCGGTCTCCCCCGGGCCGACGTCCCCAATACCAGCCTCATCTCCGCCATCGAGGCGGCCGGGGGTGTCCCCGTCGAGGTCAGGTGCTACGGCATCGTCCCGACGGGCACCCCCCTCGACACCGCGGGGGCGGATGCCCTCCTCTTTACGAGCGGCACTTCCTTCACCCGGGCGGTCTGGCAGCCCCGGAAAGGCCTCCTCGTTATCGCCATCGGCGATGTCACGGCGGGCATCATGCGGGAGGCCGGGGCCCACCCCGCCGTCGTGGGAGACGGTTCGCTGGAGGGCACCCTCGGGGCCCTGAACCGGTACCTCGGGAAGGGGGGGCCGGGAGGGGAATGACGGAAGGCCGCGAACCGCGCACGGGTATCGTCGTGATAGACAAGCCCCGGGGCCCGTCCAGCCACCAGGTGACCGCGTGGGCCGGGAAGATCCTCGGTGTGCCCGTCGGCCACGCGGGGACCCTCGACCCGGGGGTGTCGGGCGTTCTCGTCGTGATGCTCGGCCCCGCCGCGAGGCTCGCCCCATACCTCCAGCGGGGTGAGAAGGAGTACGTCTGCATCTGGAGGCTCCATGGCGACGTTCCGGAAGAACGGATCCGGAAGGTGGCGGAGGAGTTCGAGGGACGGATCTACCAGCGACCCCCGAAGAAGGCCGCGGTGAAACGGGCCCTCAGGATCCGGACCATCAACAGGCTCGAGGTCCTCGAGATCGACGGGAGATCGGTCCTGATCCGGGTGTCCTGCGATGCAGGGACGTACGTGCGCTCCCTGTGCCACCACATGGGCCTTGCCGCCGGCCCGGGGGGATCGATGCGCGAGCTCCGCAGGACCAGGTCCGGTTCCTTCGCCGAAGCAGACGCCCACACCCTCCAGGAGCTGGAGGATGCGGCTTCCGCGGCACGTGAAGGGAATCCGGGACCTCTCGACGGCATGATCCTCCCCATTGAGCGGGGCATCGCCGATCTCGCCCGGGTCACCATCCGCGACACTGCGGTGGACGCGATCTGCCATGGAGCGTCGCTCGCCGGCGTCGGGCTGGTGAAGGTTGATGGTGCGCTCGGAAAAGGTGATCCGGCTGGCATATTCACGCAAAAGGGAGAGCTCGTCGCGGTCGGGGTGGCGCTCGTGGATTCCGGGGCCTTCGTCCCGGGATCGACCGGGCTCGTTGCCGTCCCACGGGCGGTGTTCATGAGCCCGGGAATTTACCCGAAGGGGTGGCGGAAGAGGAAGGAGAGGATGGTTTAAAAATAATCCCGACCAATGAGTTGTGCAAATCGCGGAATTTTTGCTGAGGTAGTCTAGCGGTAAGGCGCAAGCCTGGAGAGCTTGTGGGGCATCTCGCCCCTCGGGGGTTCAATTCCCCTCCTCAGCGCTCCCCTGTTCTGTCGTTTCAACCCGTTCCCTCGCAAGATCCAGGTACTCCGGTACAATCTCGAAACCCAGGTAGTGCCTGCCCATCGCCTTTGCCCCGACGGCAACCGTCCCGGACCCGAGGAACGGGTCCAGCACCAGGTCGCCCGGCCGGCTGGAGAAGGAGAGGATCTTCTTCACGAGGGCGAGGGGCAGCTTGGTCGGGGTCTTCCGTTTCCCCGTCCAGTACTCCCGGTTGATCACCCAGACGTCCTCGGGGTAGTGCTCGGCCTTCTGGAAGAAGTACCGTTTCGGGTCCTTCGCGGCAAAGAGGATATGGTAGTGGGAGGTCACGTACCGCTTCTTCGTGAAGACCCCGAACTGGTACTTCCAGATCAGGTGGTTGACCGTCGAAAAACCGGTTTCGTCAAGGGCCTGGAGCACGTCGCGGAGCCGGTTCCAGCCCGAGAAAACATAGAGTGATCCCGCCGGTCTGAGCAGACGGAATGCCTGCCCCATCCATTCCCTCGTGAAGGCGAGGTAGTCCTCGGCGGCAATCTCCCGGTAGCCTTCGACGACGCGGGAGCCCGTCCGGTGGTAGTTGTTCCGCTGGGGCCGGAAGTCGATGGCAAACGGGGGGTCGGTGACCACGAGGTCGACGGAACAATCGGGGACCCCGGCGAGGAGGTCCCGTGCATCCCCGAGGTAAATCTCGTCAGCCTGGAACGGG
>DATJPK010000069.1:0-8087 GCA_035506435.1 Methanomicrobiales archaeon | reverse complement strand
TACGACTGGCCGACGTTCTGCCCGCCCGGTGAGTCCCCGAGGACCGGGACGCCGCCTGCCTCCTGCACCAGCTCGACCACGGCCCGGGCGATGGCGGGATGGGTGGTCACCGCCTGCTCCGGCGAGCGGGAGGCGAGGAGGTTGGGCTTCACGAGGACCCGCTCGCCCTGCCCGACGAATTTCCCGATCCCGCCGAGGTGGCCGACGGCGGAGGCGACGGCCGCGCGGACCGCATCGGGCTCATATTCCCTGCACCGGGAAACAGCAACCCGGTACTTCATGGGAAGGTCGTACCCCCGGCAGGGGCCCGGGAGGACATCAGGGCACCTCGTCGACGGTGCACTCGCACTCCCTGTTCCCGAACCTGAGCTTCATCCCGAGAATGGCCCCGACGAGGGCGATGGTGGCAAGGTTCGTGATGATCAGGGGTGAAGATCCTGTCTGGATCCCGTAGGCGGTCCAGAGGCAGAGGCCGACGAGGAACACGAGGAGCATGGCCCCCGAGATGTCCCGGGCAGACCTGCTCTTCGCGGTCTTCATCACCTGCGGGAGGAAGGAAGCTGTGGTGAGTCCACCGGCGAGGAACCCGATGAGGGTGCTGGTATCCATGGCAGTGTCCCCCGGATCAACGTGCTCCCGGGGGATAAGGAGAGCCCCCGGGGCATGAAGGTGATGGCCGGATCCCGGGCATCAGACCAGGGGTTCCGGCCCGCTTCCGGCGATGGGCAGCCGATCGAACTTCACGACCACGGGGGCCTTCGACTCCCTCACCTTCGCAAGGATGATCTCCTTCCCGGCCCGGGTGAAGCCAAAGACCGGGATGCCCGTCCCTGCCTGGATGAGGGCCGTCGCGGCGAGCTCCCGCAGGTGCCGGGAGGCGCAGGTGGTGACGAGGTCTGCGTCGGTGACCAGGGTTTCCGCCCCCTCCCGGGTGACCCCCGTGGTATGGACCGCCACGATGATGGCATCGGGGTAGAGGCGCCGGATCTCCTTCGCGGTCTCCGGGTCGGCCACCGTCACGGCAACCTTCCGGTAGCCGAGGTCGTACGCGGCGGCGGTACCCTTCACCTGGTCGATTGCCGCCCCCTCCGGGTCGATGACGAACCCCCCGGCAGACCTGATCTTCTGGATCACCCCGGGGATCGGCGAGGTGCTGACAAGGCCCGACATCCTCCCGCCGATCCCCTGGACGAGGGCGGGCGTCGGCGCGATGACCGTGCCCGCACCGTCGCAGGCGAGGACCGCGGCGTCCACGAGCCCCGCCCGTATCGCCGAGGAGAGGAGCTCCGATGCGCCGAACCCGACGAAGTCCCGGGTGTCGGTGACCTCGCGTTTCGCCGTGCACATGCCGAAGGAGCCGATCCGGTTCTCGATGTTTGCCCGGATGGCCTCCGGGGAGAAATCGGTCACCGGTACCGCGAACTTCCGGGCAAGCGGGCAGTCGGCGATGCAGGGCTCCCCGATCTCCGCCACCTTCCCGTCCCTGATGACGACCCGGGTCCTCCCGACGGCCTCGACGACGTGCTCGCCCCCGGGTCCGCGATCGTCCTGCCGATCCTCTTCCTTTTTCCTGGCCATAGGCTCCCTTCTCCTGTTCGCCGGCCCGGGGCAATAACCTGATGTTCACCCCGGAGTCGCGATCCCATCTCCCGGCCTGCGATGCCGGCCTTCATCGGCGGCGACATTTCTGCCCTGGCCCGGGGGGGCAGAGAGCCAATCGAAGGCATGCGTTCATTCAATACCTCGTGGCACAAACCCGGGTTCAGCGAGGGTGGGTGGCGCATGGCCGGGCCGAGGTTCTGGGAGATCGATGCCCTTCGGGGGACCGCGGTCGTCATGATGGTCATCTTTCACACGGTTTTTGCCATGAGCTTCCTCGGGGTGGAGCCGTTCGACGTGGTGCACGGGTTCTGGCGCTTCTTCGCCCTCTCGACCGCGACGCTCTTCATCTTCATCGCGGGGGTCTCCATCGCGGTGAGCTCGGCGCGGGCGGCACGGACCCTGGACCCGTGGGCCCTTGCCCTCAAGAACCTGAAGCGGGGCGCGGGCATCTTCGCCGTCGGGCTCGGCATCACCGCGGTCACCTGGATCTTCATCCCCGGCGAGTTCGTCATCTTCGGGGTCCTGCACTGCATCGGTATCTCCATCATGCTTTCGCCCCTGTTTCTCCGGCTCGGGAAGGTGAACCTGGCCATCGGTGCCCTGCTGGTCGCACTCGGCCCTGTCGCCGAGGCGATCCCCGGGCCCCTCCCCCTCCTCTGGCTCGGCATCCACCCCGCGGACTTCGCGAGCCTCGACTACGTGCCCCTCCTCCCCTGGCTCGGGGTCTTCCTCCTCGGGATGAGCATCGGGGCATCCCTCTACCCGGGGGGAGAACGGGGGTTCCCGGCCCGGGACAGGGAGGTGCTCCCGGCTCGTCCGCTCACCCTGCTCGGGAGGCATTCCCTCCCGATCTACCTGGTCCACATACCCCTTATCCTGCTCGGCCTCGCGCTCGCCGTCCCCGGGCTCGCCGCACGGATGGTCTCCCTGTTCCTCCCATAGCCCGGATCCCCCTCCCTGCCCAGAAGGGATAAACATGGATCAGGACAGATTAGCTCAGGTGCATTCGAGCGTTCGAAGGAGAATGGGGAGAGGCCTCATGGCCGGCATCCTCCTCCTGCTCCTCGCGGTCACCATATGCCCCGGGGCGGCGGCGGAGGCGCCGGCGGGTTCCATCGTGGGTTATTACTTCACGGGCGACGGGTGCCCCCACTGCGCGAAGGTGAACCCAGTCCTTTTCGGCGACTGGGTCGCCCGGTACCCGGGTTTCGTGGTCGTGGAGTACGAGGTCTGGAGCCATCCGGAGAACGCCGCGGTCATGGCCGGGATGGGACAGGCCTCGGGGGTCCCGGTCCTCGTCTTCAATGCATCCACCGTGTTCCTCGGCGACACGGGCATCCTCTCCGGTGTCCCCGGCTTTCTGAACCGGAGCCCCGGAGCGTATGCGGGGTCAAACCTGACCACCCTGGACTCCCTCGATATCGCCGGGCTCCCGGGCTACCCCCGCATCTGGAACGGAGACCGGGTCCTCATCAGGGAAGGCCCCGGTGGTGATTCGCCGGTTCTCCAGGCATTGATCTCGGGTGAGGACCCGGGCCGTGTCCTCGCAGGCGGGAACTATACCCTCGTCGGCCCCCTCACGGTTGACCACACCGGGGCAGAGAGCAGGTTCGACCACGCGCTCAGGGTCGACGGCTGGCTCTTCGGGTGGAACGGGGCACCATTCGTTGAACAGACCCCGGTGACCACGGGGAGTCCCGGCACCCCCGTGACCACCGTGACGCCGGGCCCGACCCCCACCGGGAACGCCACCTGCCCCCCGAGCATCGGCGTCACGGCAGGGCAGATCGTCGCGCTTGCGGCGGTGAACGCCATCAACCCCTGCGCCCTCGCGGTCCTCGTCGTTGTCCTCCTCTCGATCATCAGCCAGAACCCGGGAAAACGGGAAAAGGTCCTCCTCGGGGGGCTCGCATTCTCGGCCTCGGTCTTTGTCTTCTACTTCGCGTACGGCCTCCTCCTCGTCTCCATCCTCGCCACGGTCCGCGAGGCGACCCTTCTCGAGGCGGTCCTCACCCGGGGGCTGGGCCTCGTTTCGATCGTCATCGGCATCTTCCACATCAGGGAGTATCATAAACCCGGCAGGGGCCGGCCGGGGACGGGGATCCCCCGGGGATGGAAGCCGCGGCTCACCGAAGCGCTGAACCGGATTGCCTCGCCGCTCGGGGCGTTCATCGTCGGGGGCTTTGTCACCCTCTTCCTCCTCCCCTGCAACATCGGCCCGTACCTCATCGGCTGCGGCGTGCTCTCGGTGTACGGGCCCGTCGTCGCCATCCCCTACCTGCTCCTCTACAACGTGGTGTTCGTGATCCCCATGCTCGCCATCACGGCGGTGGTGTACCTGGGCGTGGCGCGGATCGGGGACGTGAAGAGGTGGCGGGAGCGGAACATCGGGAGGTTCCACCTCGTATCGGGCCTCATCATCCTCGCCTTCGGCATCGTCCTCCTCCTCGGGCTCGTGTGAACCTTCAGGGCTTTTCCACGAAGAGGCCCACGGGGCGGCGGGCCGTTACCCCGAAGAGACCGCGGGGGGTGATCCTGAGCTCGGGGATGACCGGGAGGGCGAGGAAGGACAGGTGCATGAACGCACCGGGAATCCCCCCGAGCGAAACGACCTCCTCCCCGAGAGCCGCGAGGCTTCGGGCCACCTTTTCGAAGGGTTCGGATGACATGAGCCCGGCGCATTCGAGGGTGAGGAGGGTGATCCCCTTCCCGGATGCCACCGCCATCCCCCCGCCGGCGGCAACGACGCCGCGGATGGCCATGATAATTGCATCGTTGGAGGCCCCTGCCGCGATGACGTTGTGGGCATCGTGGGAGACCGAGGATGCGATCGCTCCCGCCCCGAGCCCGAACCCGTGGACGAGCCCGACGCCCACGTTCCCCCGGCCGTAGCGGTCGCAGGCCACGACCTTCAGGATATCCCGCCCGGTGTCCGGGACATCCCTGCCGTCGACCGGAAACCTCATCTCCCGGGTGGTAATCTGGCCCGGGACGAGGCCGATCACCCTCGCCTCCCCGGATCCCCCAATTCTGAGCGTGCCTGCGTCCGGGATCCGGCATGAGAACGGTGTCCTGAGCACCTCTGTCTTCCGGTACGGGATATTGCCAGCAGGCTTTCCCCTTTTCCAGGTCGCCTTCACCCGGAACTCCGCTCCCTTTTCAAGGACGCAGAAGTCCGCGATCCTTCCCGGGGCGATAACTCCCCG
Organism: Methanomicrobiales archaeon; assembly: GCA_035506435.1. GTDB lineage: Archaea > Halobacteriota > Methanomicrobia > Methanomicrobiales > JACTUA01 > JACTUA01. The sequence goes on along the minus strand of DATJPK010000069.1, from coordinate 3,279 downwards.
GTCCCCGAGGCCGAACCGTTCGCAGGGCGAGAGCGTCGCCATCCGGATCGCGAGGTCGGAATCGAGCCCGAGTGTCACCGCCTTCCGGATGCAATCATCGATGTGGCCGTCTGTCGCGAGCAGGTCCGCATGCCGGTCGTCGGTGGCAAAGCAGCAGCGCCCGGCGGTGCGGGGGCTGACGAGCGGGACGAGGTCCCGGAGGTTCCGCTCGGTCGACCCTTCCCGGATCATGATAAACATCCCCTTCCGGAGCTTTTCCTCTGCCTCCGCGAGGCTCGTGCACTCGTGGTCGCTCTGGAGTCCCGAGAGGATGTAGGCATTGAGGGGCATGCCGGAGAGCCCCGGGGCATGCCCGTCGCGGAGCGGGAACAGGGCAAGCTTGTCACGCACCTCCCGGTCGCCGGAAAGAACACCGGGGACGTTCATCATCTCGCCGAGGCCGAGGACCCCCCGGCGCCCGGCGAAGGATGCGAGATCGGTGGCAGAGAGGGTCGCTCCCCCCGGGTCATCTGGAGTCGCCGGGACGCAGGAGGGGAGCATGAAAAGGATATCGAGGGGGGAACGGGACCCCTCTTCGAGGAAGTATTCGATCCCCCGGGTCCCTGCGACGTTTGCGATCTCGTGGGGATCGGCGATCACCGTGGTCGTGCCACGGGGGAGCACCGCCCGGGCGAACTCGGAGGGGACGAGGAGGGACGATTCGATGTGTACATGGCCGTCGATGAGCCCGGGGACGACCCGCGCTCCACGGAGGTCGCGGGTCTCCCTCCCCCGGTAGTCGCCGGTCCCGACCACGAGGCCGTCCGTGACTGCAAAGGAGGTCTCCTCCCAGGAGCAGTCCAGGGGGTTGAAGAGGGTGACCCCCGTAAAGACGGTGTCGGCCGGCTCCTCACCCAGCGCTGATGCGAGGAGTCGCTCCATGGGGTGCCACGCTGAGGTCCTGGATCACGCCCGCCCGCCGGTCGTCCCCGGTCGTCACGTAGAGGTAGAGCCGGTAGTTCCCCTCGTCGAGGGCGAGGGGGACCGCGTAGGTGCCCGTCCCCCGCTCCAGTGTGACGGGGAGGACCACCCGGGTCACCCCGACCTGCCTGAAGTCCTGGAACCGGAAGACGTTCACCTGGATCGCCGCGTCCCCCGGGGCCCCCGGGTTCGTGACCGGGACGCTGAGACTGCTCCCGTCGTAGGTGGCATGCCCGATGGAGGCGGAGGACAGGCAGCCCGTGGAAAGAACGAGGAGCACGAGGAGCGTTCCGAGGAGGAGCACCGACTTTCCGGCGGACATTATGGAAGTGTGAAATTCCAAGGGTTTAAAGCTATGGGAGGGGCGCCTTCACGGAAAGGATTTCCCTGAGGAACGCCCGGAGCGAGGGCTCGACGTTCATGCCCGTCCGGGCGGAGATGGCATGGACCGTGAACCCGGGGGTCAGGGTCTTCACCTGCTCGGGAAGGGCATCGGCACAGTCGCACTTGTTCGCCATGACCGCGACGGGGATGCCCCTCGACCCGAGCCACTGGAAGAGGCGCATCGTGAGCTCGTCCAGGTCGCGGGTTGAGTCCACGACGACGATGGCCCCGTCCATGCCCCGTGAAAGGATCTTCCGGGCGAACTCGAACCGCTCCTGCCCGGGGGTCCCGAACAGGAAGATGCTGCAGTCCCCGATTTTCACCCGGCCGAAGTCCATCGCGACGGTGGTGCTCCCGTCGGCGTTCTCTGCCTCGATGTGCCGCGAGAAGGGGTCGAGCGAGCGGATGAAGCTGGACTTCCCGGCATTGTATGCCCCGAAGACCACGATCTTGACCTTCCGCCCCTCCACCACACCCATACCCGTACCGTGTGCGGGCACCAGTCTTAATATTTCCTTTTTTTGGCGCAAGGGAAAGACTTTATAATGGTCGGGTCCCGGATCAACACCTTCTTTTCCGAGATAATCAGGAGCGGGGCGATTTCCATATGGAACCAGAAGAGGAAAGTTTATTTAATGACATAAATATTAGTCCCCGGATTGATGCAGGCTCCGGCCCGCGGAACATGGCCTGGGAAGCGGGGAAGGGGCCGGGAGGGCCTGTTTCAGATAATCCCGTGGTCCGACAGGCACTGTGCGGGCAGCCGGAGCCGGACATGGAGGTTCTTGGCCGGGTAGATCTCCTCCATCATCTGGAGCGAGCACCGGTTCAGGCTTCCCCCGAGCCGGATATCGTACAGGTGCTCCTCGTTCTCGTAGAACTCGGTGATTACCTCGGCAGGGGTGCCCTCGCCCTTCGCAAGGATGTACTCGGCGAACTTCTTCCCGAGGTCGAGGGGGATCTCCCAGGGCTCCCCGTCCACCCAGAGGGCGACCCGGTTCACCTCGAGAAGTTCCCCGTCCACGAGGGTGATGGAGGTCTCGAGGTCGACCCGGTTCAGTCCCACCGACGAGCCCGAGACGAAATTCTGGAAGATCTCGGAGAAGAGCCGGCGGGTCTGGTCGATGTCGGCCGTGAGGGCTTTTGTCGCAAGCTCCCTGGGCTGCTCGGGGATGACCTCCTCGCGCCGGACCCGGTCGAGGAGCTCGTTCTGGCTCTCGAGGTGCCGGAGCACCTCCTTCAGGTTGTCGTACCGGTTCCAGAACTCCTTCTCCTGGAAGAGGCGGTGGAGGTAGAGGTCGTTTCCCATCGGCACCCTCACCTCCGCTCGGCCGCGGCTGCTTCCCCGGCTGCCCGGGCCTTCTTGGACAGGGTGGACATGAGTTCCTTTCGCTCGGTGTCCTTCGCCACCTCGGCCTGGATGGTGATGAAGATGATGCCGAGGGCGACGATGACGAGGACCAGGCTGAAGAAGAGCATGAACCCGTTCATGGACCGGAAGACCGCCATCGAGAGGGTACCGAGCGAGACGAGGTAGAAGGGTACCCAGGTGCGGTGGGAGAATGCGTTCATGCTCTGATCTACCAATTAATCGTCCATGTATATAATTCAATCGCTTTTTGTTTACTTCCACATTGAGTCATTTCAGCTTAATTAACAGTTATGGAATGATATTAACAGGGTATCAGCCTTTTTCGCCCTTTACTCTCCCCGGGTCAGGCGGGGGTTGCCCGGCCCTGGCCGGGAAAACCGGAACCGGGACCGGAATCGGCCCAGGGAAATCGCGTTCCGGGAGGAGAAATAGATTTATGGTGAGGCTTCCTTGTTTTTCTCATGCACCGGGGAGATCTTATCGCGGTCCTCGTCGGCCTCGCGCTCGTCATCCTGCTCACGGCCGCCCTCTCCCCGCCGGTCCGGTCCCCGGTCCAGTTCCCG
>DATJPK010000068.1:0-7450 GCA_035506435.1 Methanomicrobiales archaeon | reverse complement strand
CCGGTCGGGCAGGAACCGCCTGCACTTCGGGCAATAGCTCTGTTCGACCACCTTCGAGTAGATGTACCCGTTCTCCTTGAGCGCGTTCACGATGGACCTGGTCCGGCGGTGGTTCGTCTCCCCGTCGGTCATCCCGAAGTGATCGAAGAGGATGCCCATCCGCCGGAAGATGTGGGCGAAGTGCTCGTGGTACCGGGTGGAGAGTTCCCTCGGCGAGACCCCCTGGTCCTCGGCCATGACCACGATGGGAGTGCCGTGGTTGTCCGACCCGCAGACGAAGACGACCTCCTCACCCCTCCGGCGGAGGAACCGGACGTAGAAATCGGCGGGGACGTAGGTCCGCAGGTGGCCGAGGTGGCACGGACCGTTCGTGTAAGGGAGCCCGCAGGTTACGAGAATGGGTCCATCGCTCATCTCTATGCTTTTTGATGCTCCTCGCTATAAATAGGATACAGGGCATGGCGGGAACAAGGAGGGTGGAGGTCAGGTCCTTTGGCTCGGAGGTGCCCGGGCCGTCCGTGGAGGAACTGGCCAGGTGGGTGAGGGAGAGGAAGGGGGCCGCGGGGGACCTCACCTCGTACCTCCTCGAAAGATCCCTCGAGCCCCAGGGGGGCGTGGACCGGCCCTGCACCGGCGGGCTCATCTGTCGCGGCCGGGTGCTCGAGACCATTTCGGGAATCACCGGGGATACCCTCACCGCGGAGCCGTCCGTGCAGCCGGCTCTCGTCGAGGAAGACGCGCGGTGGGGCACCATGCAGAAAAGGGCACTCTGGTTCGCCGTCCCCTGCCCGCACCTCCTCGGTATCCATGACAGGTACTTCCATGACCGGGATGAGTTCTGCGAGGGGATCTGCGGGGTCTACCGGCAGATCTTCCGGGCGATGCGGGACGCGGGCGCCGGCGGCCATGTGCTGATCGGAGAAAAGGTCTATGAAGGGGAACTGGAGCACCTCGCCGGCCCAAAGACCTTCTTCTTCTATCCCGGCCTGGCCCGGGAGAACCTCCCCTCCCTTCTCGAACAGCAGACTTCAGCCGCAGTCCCCGGTGGGCTCCTCCCGGCGGCGTTCGATCTCCTCGACGAGTATGACCTGCGTTCCCTCTCCGTCCTCGATGGAATGGAGGTGGACCTCCTCGCCGCGCTGGAACACCTGGATCCCGGCCGGCTCTCGCTCGGGGGCTACTGCAGGGAAGGCGAGAAAGACTGCCGGAAGTACTGGGAAGACCTGGTCGAAAGAGCGGTTATTCCCCGATAGACTCGGCGACCGATACGAGATCGTCGAAATGGTGACTCCTTTTCACGAGGAGGAAGGCGATCCGGTCGAGGAGCGTGAAGTCGAAGCTCCCTCCCGAGGCATGGGGATGGCCCCCTCCGCCGAACTTCCTGGCAATGAGGTGGCTGATCGCCGGGACTGACCTGATGGAGAACCGTCCGGTCGGCGAGACTATCACCTCGATATCGGACCTGAAGGCCTGCCTCACCTGCGCCGCGGTATCGCTCGGGTACCCGTAGAGTGGTACGAAGACGATGCGGAACTTATTCCCGAGAATCTTCGCATGCCGGATGCTCTTCCTGATGTCCCGCTCCATTTCGTGGACGATCCGGTTGTACTCCTCCCCGATGTGCTGGTCGGTGAACACCCCTTCGACGAGCCGGTCCCTGACGTACTCCCGCAGGCCCGGTTTCGTGAGGATCCGGCCGAGGGCCGTGCTCCTCGGGTCCCTGTTCAGCCAGAGGTCGTAGTCGCAGACCACCGTGGCGATCTCGGCGGCCCGTTCGTCCCCGGCAGCGAGATCCCGCGCCACGATACCCGTCGCACACGTGCCGGTATCGATGGTAAGGAGGCCTGCAAGTGGTCTCACGATGGCAGTCTCCCGGTCCTCCCACCGGTGATGGTCCCTCCACTCGATCTTCCAGCCGGCATTGCCCGCTCTCTTCAGCCACCGCTCGATGCCCGGCTGGTACCCGAGGTCGGTGATGGAGAGGAGGTCCCCCCGCCCCTTTACCTCCGAGACCGCCGCGAGGATGAACGGGAAGTTCCCGACCGAGGCCCAGATGGTGAACACCTCGCCGTACTTCCGGCGGTGGATCGCGTCGCATCCTGCAGCGTCGAGGTCGTTATGGGTGAGGTGCACCACCTTCCCTTTCCTCCCGGCCAGGGCTGCCTTCAGCGCCTCTCCCGTGAACTTCCCCGAGATCCCCTGCCCGGACATCGGTAGAGCGTGGGCCGGCACCTTATATAAGAGCTGACCACCCCGCGCAGCCGGCAACAGTATCCCTTCAGGAAAAACCAGATGATTTAATATTCATACGCAAGATACGTATGGTCGCTGCCTTAGTAGCTCAGCTTGGGAGAGCGCCAGACTGAAGATCTGGTTGTCCCCGGTTCAAATCCGGGCTGAGGCACTCGTTTTTTGCGGAACTTACGTTCAGAATGGATTTTCAGATCACGTGCATCATCGAGAGCCCGAGGAGCACGTTCGCCGCCATCAGCGATATCGCCGTGTAGCCCGACCATCGGTGAATGGTAAACGGTGATACACCTCTCTTCGCGATCCTCATCCTGAGGAGCATGATCGAGGGGGTTGCAAGGATCACGATAATGGTGGCCGTTCCCAGCCACCCGTGGAAAAACTGCAGGTGCGGCTGTTCGGAGTTAGCGACCATCAGCACGGCGACCGCGATGGCCCCGATGGAAAGGGCCGCCCCCGCGAGGGCGACGGGCGGGTGGACCTTGTACCACCACCGGGTCTTACGGCCGAACCGCACGATCCCTGCCGCGGCGAAAAAGCTCCCGACACCCCCGACCATCAGCGCCGCGTGGATCGGCCAGAGGTCGTCGATGCCGTTCGGGTGGTCCACCCCGCCGGCCATCGAGTGGGCCGCCGCAGGGGAGGCTGCCACGAAGAGGAGGACGACGAGCACGAGCGAGAGGTACAGCCGGCCGGGGGCAGGCCTTCTCGTCCTGATGTCCTTCCATTTCACGGATTCACCGGGGCGGCCGGTTGGCAGGGCTTCCTGTTTCCGACGGTATTCCTGCGCCGGTTTCCCACGGTATTGTTTTGTCATGGTCACGTTTCCCCTGCGAGCCCCGGGGGCCCTCCAGTGGTTCCCGTGGTTACACCTCGACCCATAACCCGTCGCCCTCCACCTTCACCGGGTAGGACGGCTCGGGCTCGGCCGCCGGCCCTCTCACGACGGCACCTGTCTTCAGGTTGAACCTCGATCCATGGCAGGGGCAGGTAACCACCTCCCCTTCCATCTTCCCCTTCGAGACGGTGCAGCCCCGGTGGGTGCACTTGTCGCCGATGGCATAGTAGGAACCCCCGATGTTCGACACGAGAACTCCCTTTCCCTCGGCCTTGAATCCCTTCATGGTCCCCGGGGCGACGTCTTTTGCAAGCCCGACCTGTACCTTTCCCATGGTCCTTCACCTGATGAACGGGCTACCCTGCCGGGGGTGATAAGTATATCGCGGTGTTTCAGATTGTGAAAACCGGTCACTGCAGCGTCTGATCCGGCGCCGCGAAAGGCTGAAATACTCGTCGCTCCAGTCTCATTTCTGTGACTCCGGATCTGCAGCCGGTGAAGTCCCTGGTTATCGTCTTCTCATACCATCACAGGAATACCGGGAAGCTCGCTCATGCGATCGCACGGGTGCTTGATGCCCAGGTTCGGACGCCGCAGCAGGTGAGACCAGAAGAAATCGGTGACTATGACCTCGTCGGCCTCGGCTCGGGGATCTACGGCGCGACATTCCACCCGTCGGTCCTCGACCTGGCCGACCGGCTGCCTCCCGCCGCGGGTTCGAAGGTATTCCTCTTCTCGACCTACGGGGCCCCGTCCATGATCGCGGACAGGAATTTTGTTGAGAGCAACCACGCGGGGATCCGGGAGAAGCTGAAGGCGAAGGGGTATCCCGTGATTGGCGAATTCGGGTGTGCGGGATGGAACACGAACAGCTTCCTGAAATATTTCGGGGGGATCAACAAGGGCCGGCCGGATGCAGGGGATCTCCGGAACGCCGAAGCGTTTGCCCGGGACGTCTGTGAAAAGGCCCGGATGTAACGAAACGGAGCCTCCGGAAAATTACATATAGGTCCCGGTTTATCCTATCCCGGTGGATCTGGTGGAAGCCACGGGGAAACCGGCAGCCGGCGCGAGGATGCCCGTGCTCTTCATCGGGCACGGGTCACCCATGAACATGGTCCTCTCGAACAGCTACACGAGGAGCCTTGACCATCTCGGCCCCACGCTCCCGAGGCCCAGGGCCATCATGGTCATCTCGGCACACTGGCTCACCCACGGGACCTTCGTTGGCTGCATGGACAGGCCCCGGATGATCTACGATTTCTCCGGGTTTCCTGAGAAGCTCTACCAGGTGAAGTATCCCTGCCCGGGAGCGCCCGCCCCTGCAAGACAGGTCACGGGACTCGATGGCGCGAGGGGCCTCGTCAGGTGCGACGAGGCATGGGGCCTCGACCATGCCTCCTATTCCGTGCTCAGGCACCTGTTCCCGGCGGCCGATATCCCGGTCTTCGAGATGAGCCTCGACTACTCCTTCAATGACTGGCACCCGAAGCAGGTATCGTACCATTACAAGCTCGCGAGGAGGCTCCGTCCCCTCCGGGACGAGGGCATCCTCGTGATCGGGAGCGGGAACATGGTGCATAACCTCGACCTCGTCGACTTCGCGGACATGGACGCGTCCCCGCATGAATGGGCGGTCGCGGCCGACGAGGCGATGCGGTCCCGCCTCCTCGCCGGTGACCACCGCGGGCTTGTAGATTACCTGTCGATGGGAGAGACCGCTTCCCTCGCCGTCCCAACCCTTGACCACTACCTCCCGATGATCTACGCCATCGCCCTCCAGGAAGAGGGGGAGGAGGTACGGTTCACCCACGAAGGCTTCCAGAACGCCTCGGTCTCGATGAGGTCCTTCCGGATCGGCTGATGGCACCGGAGCGGTATCCCGGCCGGATTCGTCGCGGGAACCATGTACGAGTCCGGATCGGCGGCGTGAGGTCACCGATGGCCGCAGGAGCTCATTCACCCCGGGCAACTGCCCGTTTCCTTCGGATAACCCGTGCGCGGGCCGGAGCTCCTGCCGGGAGCGGGCCAGTAAAGATTTAAACCAATTTTCCCGATATATATAAAGAGACATTTTAGCCGGCCGGCATGGTGAGGGAAGGCCATCCTGCCGGGTGAGGGAATGGACGGGCCGCGGGAGAGGAAGATAGGAGGGAAGACGGCCGAGGAGTGGCGCGACCTCGGGTACCATGAGAAGGACCCCGAAAAGCGGGTCCGCTATTATTCCTTTGCCCTCCAGATTGACCCCCGCAACCTCCATGCCTGGTACCAGCAGGGCCTCGCCCTCCAGAGACTGGGCCGGCAGAAGGAGGCAGCCTCGGCCTTCGGAAAGGTCCTCGAGATGGACGAGCGGCACACGGGCGCCTGGCTCTCCCTCGGGCAGGTCCAGCGGGACCAGAGGAAGTACGAGGAGGCGGTGAAGACCTTCGACCACCTCCTCGGGATCGAGCCGGGCAATGCCGCGGCTCTTTCGGCAAAGGGCCTCGCCCTCCTCTCGCTCGGGAATCCCGAGGAGGCCCTCGGGGCATTCGACCGGCTGCTCGAGGCGATGCCCGACGATGCTGATGCCTGGTTCGCCCGGGGCATCGCCCTCATCGACCTCGGGAGATCGGAGGAGGCCATCGGGTCCCTCGACCGTGCGCTGGAGATCCGGCCGAAAAACGCCGCCGCATGGCACTCGAAGGGCCTTGCCCTCCTCGACCTCGGGAAACAGGCGGATGCCATCGCGGCCTTCGATAAAGCGCTCGAGATCGACCCCGGCCATGCCGCGGCCTGGCACTCGAAGGGCCTCGCCCTCATGGCGCTGGGGCGTTATGCTCCCGCCCTCGGGGCATTCGACCATGCCATCGAGCGTGAGCCACGGAACGCCGGGGCCTTCTATTCCCGCGGCCTCGTGCTGCGGGAGATGAAGCGGTTCCCCGCTGCCCTCGAGGCCTTCGAGCAGGCCATCGGGATCGACCACCTCCATGCCGGGGCTTGGTACTCAAAGGGCCTCGCCCTCATCGACCTCGAACGGTACGGCGAGGCCGTCGAGGCCCTGGACAGGTCTCTCGAGATCGACCCGCAGCAGGCCGGCGCATGGTACTCGAAGGGGCTCGCCTGCATGGAGCTCGAGCGGTACGCCGAGACGGTGAAAGCCCTCGATATGGCCCTCCAGCTCGAGCCGGAACATGCCCGGGCATGGTACACCCGGGGCCTCGCCCTCGCCGAGCTCGGGAAGAACGAGGAGGCGGTGGCTTCCCTGTCCCAGGCGCTCTCGGTCCCTGCCGAGGACCCGAATACCCTTGGCATCAAGGGACTTGCCCTCAAAGCCATGGGCCGGTACGGGGAGGCGGTGGAAATGCTCGACCGGTCGCTGGAGGGCGACCCGCAGAATGCCAACGGTTGGTATAACCGGGGGCTCTGCCTGCGGGAGCTCGGCAGGTACCGGGAGGCGGTCGAGTCCTTTGACCGGACCCTCGCCATCGAGAAGAACCTGGGAGTGATCTGGTACAATCGCGGCCTCGCCCTGATGGAGCTCCAGGACTTCGCCCCCGCGGTCGAGTCCTTTGACCGGAACCTGGCCCTCGAGGGGGACCACTTCGGGTCCTGGTACCGCCGCGGCATCGCCCTCGCCGGCCTGGGCAGGTTTGCCGACGCGGTGGAGTCCTTCGGCCATGCCGTGACCCTGGAACCGCAGCTCTCGATGGGCTGGTTCCAGCGGGGGCTCGCCCTCGCCGAGACCGGGAAGCTCCAGGAGGCGGTGAGGGACCTCGACCATACCCTCACCATCGACCCGACCCATGCGCGGGCCTGGTACCAGAAGGGGGTCCTCCTCCACCGTCAGGGGAGGCGGGAGGAGGCCCTCGCCTGCATGGAGAAGTCCACCCGGTTCGATGCCGCGAGCCGTGATGCCTGGTTCGGGAAGGGGCTCCTCCTCCTCGACCTCGAGCGGTTCGGGGAGGCGGAGAAGGCCTTCCAGCGGGCGCTGGAGCTCGACCCGCTCATGGGCGAGGCGTGGTACCGGCGGGGTGCGGCCCTCGCCGCCCTCGGGCAGACCGACGAGGCGGTATCCGCCTATGCGGAGGCGAACCGGCTCGAGCCGGACCGTGCAGAGGCCTGGTTCGACCGGGGCAGCGCGCTCCTTGGCCTCGGGAAGGCCGGGGAGGCGGCGGAGGCGCTCGCCCGGGCGGTGGATCTCGACCCGGGGAACGCGCTCGCACACCACCGGCTCGGCCTCGCCCTCGCCGGCACCGGGCAGAAGGCCCCTGCCGAGAAGGAGTTCGGGCGGGCAACCGAGCTCGACCCCGGCCTTGCCGAGGCCTGGTCGAGAAGGGGGATCGCGCTTGCCGACCTGGGGCGGCTCGAGGACGCGGCGACCAC
>DATJPK010000067.1:0-8529 GCA_035506435.1 Methanomicrobiales archaeon | reverse complement strand
TGTCGCACCCTGCCTGATGGCAGGTCGCTCCAGGTCGGGTTCTGATGAACCCTCCCTCCTACGAACCCTCCCCGGTCGCACCCTGCCTGATGGCAGGTCGCTCCAGGTCGGGTTCTGATGAACCCTCCCTCCCCGCGATATGCATATCATCCCCCGTGCCATTCCCTTCCCGTGGTGAGAGGATGGACTCTGTCCTGAAATGGGTAATCGGGATTTTCGTTCTCGTAGTGCTCGTATTCGCGGCGGCGGCCTTGTTCCAGGCCACCATCGGAAGTGTTCCGGAAGAGGTGAGCGCGGCGCAGGAGGGGTGCCTCGCCTCGGGAGGAACGGTGGGGGAGGCGGTCTGCTGCTCATCGGTAATGGGGTTCCCCAATACCTGCGTTGTCGGGGCCTGCGCCTGCTCGGCCGAGTTCAGCCATCCGGTGAAGACCTGCAACTGCCCCCGCGGGACCTGCTTCAACGGGACCGCGTGCGCAAAGGTGATCGGGTCTTTTGCCGAGTGCGTTGCGGCGGGCTACCCGGTCACGGAGAGCTACCCACGCCAGTGCCACGTGCCGGGCGGGCTGACCTTCGTTGAGGAGATTCCTGCCCCGGTAACCGCAGAGAGCTGCACGGCGGCTCGCGGGCACTGGACCGACTGCGGGAGCAGGTGCCGGCTCGATAACCAGGGGAAGACCGGCATCGCCTGCCCCGACCTGTGCGAGCCCCTCTGCGAGTGCGGCGGGATAGCCGGGTTCGGCTGCCCTGATGGGTACAGCTGTAAGATGGCGTCGGGGATCGCGGACGCGCTCGGCTACTGCGTGGCCGGGGGATCCTGACCCGAAAAAAATCCCGGTGAAGCGGGGCAGGCCATCTTCCACAACCTGCCCGCCTCATCCTTTACTTGGCTGCCTTTCCGGCCTTCTGTTTCCGGCCGGCTGCCCCTCCCTCCTCCTGGAAGGCGATCCTTATCCGGGCAGGGGCCCGGATCATGAACATCAGCCCCTGGGCTGATCCCGCCTCGATCTTACCGGGCCGGAACCCGTCCTTCCCGTACTCGACCGATATGGCGCTTCCGTGGCTGATAACGCCCCGCTTCTGGGACGCGATGTACCTCGCGGCCCCCTTCACGGGAAGAGCGACCGAGATCTCGCACCTCGCGCCGCGCTCGTCGGTGGCGACGTACCGGCCGGGCCGGAAGAGCATCGCCATCAGGATGTCCCCGTCCCCGAGCTTCCTGTTATCGAAGGCCACCTGGCCCTTCCTGCCCTCAGCCTGCTCCACGACGACAGAATACCCCTCGGGTGATGCAGGCGCCCTGAAGAGGACATGGGTCTCGGGGCTGACCACCGTGGCCGGGCACTGGATGTCCCCGAGGTCGATCTGCGCAGGCACCAGGGGCGCATCCCTGTCCACCACGATGCTGAAGCCCGCGACCTGGTCGTCTCCCCGGAGCACCCGTGCCGAATAGGTCCCCGGTTCGCGGAACCGGTGGATCACCGCCATCATGGGAGTGATGACCCCGCTGTCGATGACCGAGAGGTTGAGAATGTGCTTGTTGAACGAGAGTTTCATGGTTCAGCCCCCCACGTCTGCAATGAAGGTAATTTCATCGTCGTCAACGCTCGCCCCCAGGTACTCGATGGGGATCCGCACGGGTATCAGCGCTCCGTCGGCCGGGAGGGCCGTGAGGGGGTCATCGAGGGCAAGGATGGGCATCGAGTCGGCGAGCCACTGGGCGATGTAGGTCTCGATGGTGACCTCGACGCCGAGCGTATCGAAGATCAGGTTCTGGAGCCACTCGCCGAGGTCATCCGGGATGTCGAGGAGGCCGCGGACCAGGTCCACGATGCTCGACGTGATGTCCGACACCCAGCTCGGGAGCCCGAGGGCCGAGATGGCGGCGTCGAGGGCCGCGTCCAGGATGTCACCCACGGTGTCCGCGATGTCGATGATGTCGAGGTCCACCCGGCTCGGGGTGATGTACGCGAGCCACTGGTTGGGCGTCCCGAGACCGTAGTACGTCGCGATGCCGGCGTTCAGGCTTATCTCCGATGTGAACCCCGTGGGGAGCGAGATGGTGAAGGAGAAGTCCGGGTTCGCATCGAAGAGGCAGCCGAGGTCCACGCAGTCCCACCAGGGCGGCCACGGGACCGGGCCGCAGAGCTGGAAGCAGAGCTTCGGGATGTCGAAGCTGAGGGTGATGTCCAGCAGGTCCCACTTGACGTCCAGCTCGCTGATCCGGATGGTGCCGTCGGGCTGGAAGTCGACGGTGCCGTTCGCGAGGTGGAACTTGATATGGGCCGAGACACTCCCCGAGATCCCGAAGAGGCTCGCGGTCTGGGGGGCGAGGATGATCTCGAAGTGCCCGGTGTCCCGGATCACGTCGAAGATCCTCCGGAAGGCCCCCTCAGACACGGCGCCCGTGATCGAGGCCGGGCCGGTCTGTACCCGGCTCTTCACGATCCGGGTCGGGGGGGTCCCGCCGCCCCCGCCCGTCCCGATGGTGATCGGCGGGATGACCAGGGTGAGTTCCTCGAGGTTGAGGAAGAGCTTCAGCTGGTCGTCCTCGATGGCCGGGTTGTGCGGGACCGCGGTGGAGGCCCCGATCTGGACTGAGCCGAGGCTGCCGTCGTTCGGGGGGATCTCCTGCAGCTGGAACGCGATCTCCGAGATGGCGTCTGAGAGAGGGGGGAGCACCACCCGGTTGATGAGGGTCATCATGTAGCACTCGATGCCATTCTCGAGTCCCTCGGGGCAGAGGTCCTGGAGCTCGATCCCGTCGAGGGAGAGGAGGAGCCGCTGGTTCCCCTCGGGCCCGTCGAAGCTCCCGTGGCCCGTCGCGAAGAGGTCGAGGCAGAAGCAGTCGAACCGGTTCGGCGGGAGGTAGATGATCGGTGGTACCCTCTGGTACCGGCTGCTGCCGATGTCGCCGAGGGATGCCGTCGAGGCGGACATCCCCGTGTACGTAAGCGCCGCGGGGGCCACCTGCCGGGACCCCGTTGCGATGGCCGGGTTCACCGGGTTCCGGAGGTACGACTGCGCCGCACTCCGGGTCATCCGCCCGGCGATCCCCCTCGGAATCGGGAACTTCTTCAGTACCTCCCTCGGGATGCAGCTGAGGCCCGCACAGACCTCGGCCCGGAAGGCCAGGTGCTGTGGCTGCAGGGGAGGGGAAAGCTCGGCGGGCAGGGTGATGATGTTCCCCGGGTGGAAGTCAAGCTCGAGGGCGGTGAGCTGGACCGCGAAGTCGAGTACCAGGTTCCCGCCCGAGAGGGTGACATCTGTCCCCCCTATATCCCCGAGGTCTATCGACCCCATCGGGAGGAGGGGGATGGCAGGGAGGACCGTGATGAGCTCGGTGACCCCGGGGGCGGCATCGATCTTTTTACAGAGGAGGGACGGGTCCGCCCGTACGGGTGACGTCCCATAGTTGAAGAGCGACGGTCTCTGGCGCATCACGTGCCTGACAACGGTATTGATTCCCTTGTCGAGGATCGCGCCGTAAAAATCGCAGTCAGAGGTAAGCGCCATACGGGCCACCTCGCAGGTCAGGGGAGGATATTCCCCGGCTGTTGTCTCTCATCCTGTTCACTTCCTGAGATGTTCTCAGTGCGGAACAGGAAAGTTAAAAGGTTTATTTATACTTTTGCCTGAAAAACAGGAATAGATTGATAAAAAGAAAGGGGAATGTCGTTAACCCGGGGTCGTCCGACCCGCGTAAACGAGGGAAGGCCCGGTGGGGACCTCAGTTCCTGCCGCCCCCCCCGTGGCCATGGTCGCCGGGGCCGTCGTCCCACGGGTTGTCGTCGTCTCCGCCCTTCCCGTCCTTTGAACCGCCGCCGCAGCCGCCGCCCCCGCCGGATCCATTATCGAGCACCCGGAGGTAGTCGGTGCCGATGATCTTCTTCCCGTTCAGCGCGGCGTCCTTGCTCTTCACCGTTCCCGTGATTGTCACCCGGATGCAGCCCTCGTTCTTCTTTATCCCGAGCTTCTTCACGACCTCCTGCGAGTCGAACTTCAGGTTGAGGTCCGGCTTCCGGTCCTCCCTCCCGGACTTGAACCCGCAGGAGCAGGTCTTCGTTGAGGCTGACCCGACGTCATCGATCGAGGACCGGATCGGCTTCACGCCGTCCGCCCCGCCGTACCGGCTGAGCACGATGCTCTGGGGGTCGATTGCAGATGCCTTCAGGGTGCAGTCCCCCATGATTGCGACGGGGAGCACTCCCTTCTCCTTGATGTTGAAGGAGTTGGGGCAGGACCCCGGCTTGATGTCGATAGAGACCCTGAGGGGGGTGACCACCTTGTCGCCCGCGACATGCTCGGTCACGGTCACGGAACCGAAGACAACTCCGTCCCCGATCACATCGATGTGGAACGTGTAGTCGCCGTCAGCCGTGCCCGCCGGGGGCGTGATACCCACGTCAAAGGTCTGGGTCGAGGGCCAGGGAACCCCGGTCCGCTGGCCGCCGGTGGAGACCCAGCCGGCAAAGGCCGGCTCCCTGACCCCGAGGCCGAGCGACTGGATGTCCCTGTTTGCCATCTCCTGGATCATGCCGACGATGGAGTCCGAGATGTCGGCAGGGTTCCCGTTCGGGTCGTCCCAGACGAACTGCCCGCCGGTCACGTAGGCCATGTACCGGAAGTTGTTCTCGGCATCGGCATGTTCGGTGTCCAGAGTCCCGCCGTTCGGCCAGTAGGACCCGATGATGGAAATGTGCCTTGCCGCTGCATCGGCGACGGCCGTTTCATAGTCGATGTCATCGGCGGTGTACGCGACTCCGTCCCTCCCGGGATCGCCTCCGTAGGGGGCATCCTTCCGGGTGAAAAGGTTCTTCTCGGCTGCCCAGGGCTGCTCAAGGGTGGAGCCGTTCGGCTCGGCATGGGGAGGTGCATCCCCGAAGACCACGTAGATCTTCTTTGCATCGTCTCTCCAGGAGAAGCTCCGGGACTCGTAGACCACCCGGGCATAGTCCTCCGGCCAGTCACCGCCGCACCCCTTCGGGATCTTCGCGATGGCCGACTGGGCAAGGGAGGTGTCGGCCGTCAGGTCCTGCATGAGGAGCCAGGGATAATCGTTCGCATAGCCGGGGCCGCTCAGGCCGCAGTCAGCCTGGCCGTACGTCCCCACGTACCCGTCGTAGAAGTTGGGATAGGCCTGGGGGTAGTCCATGAAGGAGGCAACCCCGAACCGGGTGTCCGGGATGACTGCCCTGATATCGTTCATGGCCTGGACCCCCTGCGTCTTCATCGCCTCGCTGATGTGGCTCATGCTCCCCGTGGTATCGAAGGCGAAGACCACGTCCCCCTTCTGCATGCTCCCCGGGAGATTGACCGTGACCTGGGCAGTCTGTGTCTCGCCGGGCTTCAGCGTTCCGCTTATGGCCGCAGGGGACACCGTGACCCCGTCGGCGGCTGCCGGTACCACGATACCTGCGATGCAGATCAGGCACACGACGACCGCTGCTGCATATCCCATCTTCATGTTCATCCCCTGCCTGTTCCCCCGGGGTGAGCCCCGGTAGCACCCCGCCTGATGGCGGGTCGCTCCAGGTCGGGTCCTGACTGACCCTCCCTCCCGGCACCGGCTCCGTGGCGGTTTCCCTGGTTCCGTCGGTGGAGATCTCCGATGATCGGCGGGCCCGGGATCTCTTCAGGTAATTCAACAATTTCATCTCTTTCTATATAATGATTCCTATTTTTTATTATGAGATTTTATAAGATTTTCTTAAAAGACGAAATATATTCTTTTTGCTACCCCATCGTCATGGGATTATGATTTATTCATATTTATATATAAAACTTATAACATTTTGTAATCCGGGGCCCGGAAATCCCGCACCGGTGGTGAACCGGTGCCGCCATCTACCTGGTGAAGTCCGGGAGGACGAGCCCGGTCTTCCCGTCCCGGTTTCTCCTGACGGTGAGGCCGGAGAGCTCGAAGATCACCGCTTCGGCGACAAGGTAGGTCTGTGCCTTCTGCCTCAGGCACCCGGTGAGTGCCCGTTCACCCCTGCCTGCCGATACGTGAAGGTGGATATCCGGCCCATCCTCCCCCGGGTACGCGGTCGCCACTCCGACCAGCTCCCAGCCTCCCCCGAAATGGACGAAGTGGGGGACCGGCGGGATGACGGGCTCCTCCGGCCCGGTGACCACCAACCCCTCCTCAAGTGCCCCGAGGAGGAGTATCACCGCGTGGGCGATCCCCTCCTTTGCGAGCAGTCCCCGGAGCCCGGCGAGGAGGTCCTCCCCGTGGTCGAACCGTGCGACCAGGATCCTTCCCATGCTTGCCGATGCATATTCCATGGAGAATCACCATTGCCCGGATATGCCGGTTTCCTTTCTCTAAGCATGCGGGCCTGACGAGAAAACCCTTTCATCTCCAGTATCTCCCGTGCCGGTTTCGCCAGGGCTTGGGCCCGGTTCATCCCCGGGGCGGGGAGCCCGGTTTCTCCGGGGGGCACTGGCCCGGTTTCTCCGTTTGGGCGAACCCATAAATACGGGCAACTGGATACCTCGCTCATATGGCTGCGCAGGATGGGATGATATCCGGATGGACATGCAGACGCCGGCAGGGAAGAGGGGCTGTGCCGGTCGGCGCTCTCGTCTTCCTTGTCCTCGCCCTCGCCTGCGTCGCGGTCCCGGGCTCTGCGGTGGGAACCCTCTCCCAGGGAACCCTTCTCTGGACCCGGGTGACGGGGAACAGCGTCACCGGGGTCGCCATCACGCAGGACGGGGCAGGGGTAGCTGCCATCTCGGACGACGCCCGGGTCTACCTGTACGACACCGACGGGACCACCGCGTGGATATACCCGCTCGGACTGAAGATGACCGCCATCGCGATTGCCCCCGACGGATCCCGGATTGCGGCAGGGGCCGTCGGCGGGATCGTCCATTTCCTCGACAGGAACGGGAATGTCCTCTGGAAGATGCCCACGGGTGCAGACGTGAACGCCCTCGGCATCTCCCGCGGGGGAGACGAGATCGTGGTCGCCTCCTCTGACCAGAGGGTCCGGCTCCTCGGCCCCGACGGGAGCCTCCTCTGGAGCTACACGGCGAACGGGGCCATGACGGCCGCGGCGATATCGGCTGACGGGAGGCGGATCGCCTGCGGGGCGCAGGACTACCGGGTCTACCTGCTCGACGAGGGCGGGAACCTGATCTGGACCTATACCACGATGGGGGCGATCCGGCAGATCTCGGTCTCTGCCGACGGGACCTCCATCGCGGTCGCCTCCGACGACAATACCGTGTACCTCCTTGACGGTGACGGGAACCTCGTGTGGAAGGCGGGGTTCACCTTCAGGCCTCTGTCGGTTTCCCTGTCTCCCGAGGGATCCGTGGTAGTGGTGGGGTCGAGCGACCAGAAGGTCACCCTGTTTAACGCGAAGGGAGCCGTCGCCTGGACCTCCATCGTCGATGGTGCGGCGAACGGGGTATCCGCTTCGGCAGCAGGGGGGTACGTGGCGGCAGGGAGTTCCAACAACAAGGTGTACCTCTACACCTTCCTGCCGCAGACAACCCTTACGACCCCGCCCGCCACGACGACCACCATCCCGGCCCCGGTCTGGAACCTCACCCCGGAGGGCACTTCCACGCCGGGAATGACCACCGGTATTCCGACCCTCCAGCCGACGGAGACCGAAACCGGTATCATTCCCGGCATCCCCATGGGGACCGGGTCACCACTGTTCCTCGTGGTGGTGGCGGCCATTCTCATCGGTCTCTCCGCCATCGTGATAGCAGGGGTCTACTTCTTCAGGAAGCGGTGACCCCGGGCAATCCGGCCCCGAGGACCGGAGTGCCCGATCAGGGTGCGACAAGTGAAGGAGCCCGTGGCCCCGAGGACTGGAGCGCCCATCAGGGTGCGACAGGGGAAGGGCCCGGGTCAGCGTACGATCTGCCTGATCTGCTCGTCGCACTTCGCCGCAAGGGCGCCTTCTGACTTCAGCCGGGCGACGTCCCTCAGCGCCTCGAGGCCGTGCACCGTGTCCTCGAGGAAGGAAAGGATGTCCGCCGGGTAGACCGAGATCCCGTACTCATCGAGCAGGTGGTTTGCTATCTGCCGGTGGTCGAGGCCGTTCCCGCGGAGCTCGATGATCCTCGCGGCGAACTGGCGCTCGGGGCACCCGCAGTCAGGCGCCTCCCGGCACCTGCAGGAGAGGAAGTCATGGAGGATGTTCCGGACCTCGTCCCGGGTAGCTGGATCGAGGGCCCTCAAATTCACGCCCGAGGAGATGGCCTCGAGGAAGGCACCGTGGAAGACCTGGTCGGGGATCCGGAGGCCCGTTGCCCGCTCGAGCTTCCGGATCCCGGCGAACCTCGCCCGGCTCGCGATCAATCGTCCTCGGCCGTAGACTCGTCGAAGTCCTTCAGGGATTTCATCGATTCCCGGATCGTCTCGATCTCGACCAGCCAGTCGTCGAGGAGGGTGCTCTTCCCCGGGTCGCCTGCCATGTACTTTTCGCAGCAGGGTGCCCCGCCGATGACCGCGGCCCCTATCTCAGCGGCGACCTCGAGGGTCTCCTCCATCGCGTCGGGCGGGAAGCC
>DATJPK010000066.1:0-14347 GCA_035506435.1 Methanomicrobiales archaeon | reverse complement strand
GTTAATCCAACCTCGTGCACCTTTGTCAACACCGGGAACTCGGTCGGTAACTCCACGAAGTTCCTGGGCAGAGGGGATTCCACGAACAACCATGTCATCGTGAACGCCTCATTCACGGATGGTTCTGGCCAGGTTGTCCTGGACACCTACGTCTAACCCAATATCTTTTTTCGCCGGTCACACCGGTAATTCCCACATCGGGAACCATCGCAGGAGTAGACGATGGTTACACAGACTGCAGACTGCTACAGGATATAGTCAGGTTATTTTGATTCCCAGCTACCTGATGGCCATTCCTCTTCAGGTCGCGGGCCCCTTCACGGGATCCAGGTAACCCTCAAGAAGCGCAAGCGCCTCCATCTCCCTCGGCCCCCCGCATCTCTGCACGATGGCCCGGTGGTGATCGATGAGGGCCTTGAGGGCCGGGTCATGGTTCCAGAGCCAGCGTGTCCCGTGAACAGCCGCCTCGATAATGCTGTTATATCCCCGGTTCACCGGGTGGACGAGCGGGGTCACGGTAACCTCCTTCATGGGGCTCAGGGATATTGTCATCGATTCCCGGGCCCGGTGCTCGACAGCTGCATCAAAGGCGATCCAGGCCTCCACCTCAGGAAGCCGGTGGACAAGGAACCCTTCGACCTGCTCCTCGACGTATGCGGAATCCGGGAGATCTGAAAAGGCCGTGCGGACGAAGAGGACCGGGTCGTGGACGACATTTGCGACCACCCAGCCCCACCGCTCGACGTTTATCGCCGTATGGCTCCCCCGGAAGAGCACCATCCGGTATGTCCCGTCCCGGTGGATGATACCCATGGGGGCGGCATTCAGCCACGTGGTGGCGATGACCTCGTTTATCCCTTCCTGGAACAGTCCCATTCCCATCCCTCCCCGAGGGCAATGTAGATTCCCGCGATGATGATATCCGCGGTCGAGCCCGGGTTGATGCCCCGGTCGATGCACTCGGCGTCGAAGTCGGCGATGTCCCGTTTCCCGGCGAGGACCTCCCCCGCTTTCTGTTTCACTTCCGCTGCGACCGCAGGCCCGTGTTCCTTCACGATGAAGGTGTCTGTCTCCGTCGAGAGGAGCATGAGGAAGGCGGAGACCACCCCCTCCTTCCCGCAGCCCGACCGGTGGAGTTCGTCGGCGGCCCTCCTCGTGAGCCGGAAACCGTTCACCCACTCCCGGGCGACCATGTCATGCTCCCGGGAATGGTCCATGACATCCACCAGGGTCATTCCCCGCTCCCTGAGGGTGTCGGCGGCCCGGGGGTCGGCAATATCGAGGGGGTCGGTCGGGAGGGTCCGGACCTTCGTGAGCGAGAAGGCCCGGTAGAACTCGACCGCGTCATCGACGGTGGTCTCCTGCACGACCCGGGCTGCCCCGGCGATATCCCCTCCCCTGAGGAGGGGGACGAGGAGGATGAAGGCCCCAAAATGGGTGTTCCCGCCGGAATGATCCGTGGTGAGCCGGACAGCCTCCCGGAAGACCTCCCCGATCCCGGCACCTCCCCCGCACCCCGGGCCCGAGGCGGCCTTTTCGAGGGCAGGGCGGGCGAGGATGGCGGAGGCGAGAAAGTGCTCGAGCCGGGTCGTGTCATAGTCATGGCACCGGTCCACGTTCCCCGGCTTCGGGGAGGCGGTGACCTCGAGCATCATGGCCATCTGGGCCCGTTCAACCGGTGTCATGCCCGTCCCGGGACGGGAAGACCCGGCACATGATGGCACGGGAGAGTTCCCGCTTTTTCTTCATGTACTCCTTCTTCGAGAGGCCCATCTGCTCGAGGGTCGCGTCCCGGAGGAGGCAGGGGGAGCTCGCCTTGCAGCACCAGGCGAGGGAGCCGAAGCAGGTATACGGCCCTTCCTCGAGGGTGGTGCCCTTCACCGCCTCCTTCTTGATATCGACGTACTCCTGCTGCGAGAGTCCCACCTTCGAGAGGGTCGGGAGGAGGGGGCAGTCCTTGACCGGCAGGCAGCAGAAGGTGAGGGCCCTCACGTCCCCGCCCCGGCAGAGCTGCTTCGGGGCATTGTACCAGCCGAACTCGTTCGCGTACCGGGTGATGGCGGCGTCGAGGCCCGCGAGGGTCTGCTCGTCGGAGCGGCGGGCGAGGGAGACAACGTCCGCCCCGTGGGAGAACATCTCCATGACCCGGTCGAAGGACTGCATGCCGTTGTTCGCGATGATGGTGATGGGCGAGGCGTTCCTGATCTGCCGGATCTTCGCATAGCCCTGGTCCATCAGGTCGACGTGGAGGATGTCGGCCCCCGCATCCCAGAGCATCCGCCCGAGCTTCGGGTCGTTTTCCGCGACCCCGGCACGGATCTTCACCGATACGAGCACCCCCTCCCGCTTGAGGCCCCGGACCATGTCAGCGAGCCTGTCAGGGTGCCGGAGGAGGAACTCGCCTGCACCCGCCTCGACCATCGGTGCCTGCCGGCAATGGGCATCGATCTCGTAGATGACCCGGTCGCCGAGGGAGGCCGCGAGGCCGGTCAGGGCTTCGGGTGAGGCTGCCCTCACGTTGATCCCTCCCACGACCGGGGTCGCGGCAAGAAGATCGGCCTGTTTCTGGAGCTCGGCGACGGGGTCGCCGGGGAGGAACTCGCACCTTCCCCCCCCGGCCATCTTCCGGCTCGCGGCAATGGTCGGTGGATCGATGGAATACCCGCCGATGAAGGCCATGCCGACATGCCCTGCCCGGGCCGAGACGTACGCTGCGTCAACGGTTCCCGCCATGGCCGCGATGGCGATCGGGGTCTTCACCCTGTGCCCGTTCACGGACAGGTCGAAGGGATCGCCGGTGGGAGACATGGATTCTTACCTGTTTCCCTCACGAACCTTATCTTTATCTCTCCAGCTCCCGGAGGAGGTAGCCGTCCGGCGTTCTCCCGAGGGGAATGTGGGTCCTGAACTCGTCTATCCCGATCCCCGGGCCGCTCCGGTAGCAGCTGACGAGCGCGGCCCATGGGATGAGGTAGGCCTCCCGTGCCTTTCCCGGCCCGAACCGGAACTCGATGGCAAGGTAGCCCCGCCGGCCCGTCCGGGCGAGGAAGGCGCTGATGGCCTCGACCTGGTGGAGGCCGTTCTTATCGATGTGGAAGTGTTTCTTCCAGTAGAGTTTCGTCCCATGTATGGACTTGCACTCGATCGCGCAGTAGAAACGGGGGTCGAGCGAGTCCACCAGCACGTCCACGTACTGGGTGGAATACTTGTGCTGCTTCAGCCGGTACGCGAAGCCCTGCCTCTTGTTTTCCCTGAAAAACCGGTTCAGGCAGGCGACCATCTCCCGCTCGAAGTCGCTCATGCCACCAGCTTCCCGGCCCACAGCACGCGGCCGGACGATTGTCCCACGGTACAGGGTGTGCGCCGGCATCAGATAGCATTAACCCCCCGGCGCGGATCGGGCCACCGGGCACCGGTGGCAGCCGGAACGGGAGAGAAGGCGACCGGTTGCCGTTCCATTCCGATAGTCATTTTACCAAGCCCGGCCCACGATTCCTCATGAGCAAAAAGGGCCTGTTGCTGGTGGGCCACGGGAGCTCGCTGCCCTATAACAAGCAGCTCGTCGAGGACACCGCGCGCCTCGTCTCCCGCAAAGACCCGGGATACATCGTGAAGTGCGCCTTCATGAACCTGAATTCGCCCACCATCCAGGAGACCCTCGAGGAGTTCAAGAAGGAGGACGTGGACACCGTCGTCGTGGTGCCCCTCTTCCTCGCAAAGGGGGTCCACATCAACAAGGACATCCCCGGGGTGCTCGGCCTCCCCGAGGGCTCGTTCCGGGGCAGGCTCCTCAAGAACGGCTCGGAGATCCCCCTCGTATACGCGGACCCGATCGGGAGCGACCCCCTCCTCGCCGAGCTCATGCTCAAGAACGCGGCGCGGGCCCTCAGGGAGCGCCTGTAGACCATCGCATGGAGATCCTCGTCCTCGATACCATCCATGGCGGGACCGAACTGGCCCGGGCACTGGAAAGCGCAGGCCACCGGGTCGACACGGTCGACGTCTACCGGGGGGAGGCGGGGATCGCTCCCCAGGATGCCGGGGGCAGGTCGTACGACCTCGTGGTCGCCCCCGTCCACCTCGATCCCGCCTACCCGATCCTCTCCGCCATCCAGGCCCCCCGGATCACCCACCATGGAGCGGTCCGGATGCTCCTCCGGGGGAGGACCCCTCACCCCATGGTCGAGGTCACCGGGGCC
Source organism: Methanomicrobiales archaeon (assembly GCA_035506435.1). Classification (GTDB taxonomy): domain Archaea; phylum Halobacteriota; class Methanomicrobia; order Methanomicrobiales; family JACTUA01; genus JACTUA01. The sequence continues at coordinate 10,148 of DATJPK010000066.1, read as the reverse complement.
AGGGGAAAGACCACCACCGCGTACGCCATTGCGCACGCCCTGAAAGGCCCCGGCGTCCTTCATGCTTCTCCTGGCACCCTCCTCTACCCCGGCCGGACCCTGCTCTGGCGCAGGTCCATCACCCCAGCCTCGGTGCTCCCTGCCGCTGCAGAGGCGGTGAAGGCCGGGGGCTGGCTGGTCGCCGAGGAGTCGCTCGGGGTGACCGGTGCCGGAGACATCGCGGTCCTCACCTCGGCGGAGGATTACCGCATGGCAGCGGGGCGGCGCCCGGCCCTTGCCACGAAGCTCGAGACCATGCGGGACGCCCCTGTCGCGGTCGTCCCGGCGGGGGTGCGGTTCAACCACCCGCACCTGGTGGATACCGGCGAGTGCGTCCTGTGGGATGGCGAATGCTTCGCGTATGACCACAATGGCATAGAGGGGGAGTTCAGGAATCCCCTCGGGGAACTCGAGGCGTACCGCGAGCCCCTCTCCATCGCGGCTGCCACCCTCTGCGCCCTCGGAACAGATCCCGAAGTCCTCTCGGGGTTCCCGGGAGTCGAGGGCCGGCTCTCCCTCGAAGTAAAGGACGGGATCGTGATAGTCGACAACTCGAACAGCGGGACGACCGCGGAGACCACCGGGGACGCGGCCGCCTATGCCCGGGCCTCCTCGGGGGGCGGGTGGGTCACCCTCGTTATAGGGGAGGAGGACCGGACCGTCTGCGAGGGGTTCCCGCCCGCGGACATTTCCGCCTCGATCCGGAAGATCCACCCCGACCGGCTGGTCCTTGTCGGCGAGCGGGGAAGGAGCGTCCGGCCGGAGGGCTTCGGGAAGCGGGTCGCATACGCGGACACCCTCGAGGCGGGCCGGGAGCTTGCCCTCGGGGAAACCCCCGGCGGCGGGGCGATTGTCCTCGCGGTCAAGACCTGGAGGTGACGATGGCGATACACTACGTGCAGCCGCGGCCTTCCTCCATTGTGGCCGCGCTCTACACCGCCCGCGACCTGGACGTGGACGTCGCGATCCTCCACGGCCCCTCGGGCTGCTCCTTCAAGCACGCCCGGCTCCTCGAGGAGGACGGGATGCGGGTCCTCACCACCTCCCTCGCCGACCACGAGTTCATCTTCGGCGGGCAGGGGCCCCTTGAGCGGGTGCTCCGGTACGCCGAGGAGAAGTTCTCGCCCTCGCGGATGGCGGTCATCGGCACCTGCGTCTCGATGATCATCGGCGAGGACCTCCCGTCCGCGCTGGCCGGGGCCGGGATCTCCACCCCGACCATCGTCGTAAACATCCATGCGGGATTCCGGGAGAACATCGAGGGGGTGATCGTGACCCTCGAGGCCGCGGCGGAGGCTGGCTGGATCGATGCCGGGGAGCTTGACCGGCAGCGGTACCTCCTTGCCCGGGCGAACGAGGTTGAGCACCTGCGGGGGGCGGCCATCCGCGAGTACATCGAGCCCTCGCGAGGTGACCTGAAGCACGTCGTGGGCGAACGGCTCCTCGAGCTGGCCTGTTCGGGGCAGCACGGGATGGCGGTGCTGAACGCGAAAAAGGAGACCGCCTACATGTTTGCCGACGAGCTCCTCGCCCTCCACGATGTCGTCCCCGATGCCCCGGTCACCTACCTCGCGAACCTGGAGGAGCGCGGGCTCCCGAAGGTGAGGGAGGACGCCCGGATCATACGGGCCGGGATGGCGGAGCGGGGCCTCGCACCACGGCTCCTCGGGGCACTGGACGAGTACGGGGCGAACGGTGACGCCATCGGCGAACAGGTGACCGCCGAGAGCCCCGCCTTCCTCCTCCTCGCGGGCGTTCCCCACGCGGTCCCCCCCGAATACACGAAGGGGGTCGAGGTCTTCTCGGTGACGAACGGCCCGCGGCAGGTCGAGCCGATCCGGATGCTCGGGCACCGGCACGTGGTGGTCGAGGTTGACCTGCACCCGAAGACCCTCGGCGTGCGGCACCTCGTCGAGAGCGAGTTCGGGGCGGTGCTGAGGTCCCTCGGATGAAGGCCCTCGTCGTCTCGGGCGACCGGTCGGGGACCGGGAAGACCTCCATCTCCCTCGCCCTCGCGTCCCTCATCTCGGAGCGGATGCCCGTCCAGACCTTCAAGGTCGGGATGGACTACATCGATCCCTCCTACCTCTCGGCGGTGACCCGCAGGCCCTGCCGGAACCTGGACGGGTTCGTCATGGGCGATGCCGACATCCAGGCATGCTTTGCTCATGGCTGCGAGGGCGCCGGCTTTGCGCTCATCGAGGGCGTGCGGGGGCTCTACGAGGGTGCGGACGCCCTCACGGACCGGGGGTCGACCGCGGGGGTAGCAAAGGACCTTGGCATCCCCGTCATCCTCGTCGTGAACGCCCGTTCCATCACCCGTTCGGCAGCGGCCCTCGTGAAGGGGTTCCAGGCCTTCGACCCGTCCATTGATATCCGGGGGGTGATCCTGAACAGCGTCGGCGGAGAGTCCCACACGAGGAAGGCCGTGACCGCGATCGAGCACTCCTGCGGGATTCCCGTTCTCGGCGCGATCCCCCACGATACCCGCGTCGAGCTCACTATGCGGCACCTGGGCCTGGTCCCGTTCCGCGAGGGCGGCGATGACGAGGGGTTCAGGGGCCGGCTCGCGGCGGTGAGGGAGCTCGTCGCGGAACACGTGGATCTCGACCGGGTGATGGCCTGTGCCGCCGATATCGCCCCGGCAATGACGGGGCCTTCACCCTTCGCCGCCGGCCCTGAACCGGACGTGACCATCGGGGTCGCATACGACGAGGCCTTCAACTTTTACTATGCCGACCTCTTCGATCTCCTCCCTGCCCTCGGGGCCCGGGTCGAGACCTTCAGCCCGGTCCATGGCAGGCTGCCCGACGCAGACGGGTTTATCCTCGGTGGCGGGTACCCCGAGCTCTTCGGCACCGAGCTCGAGGCAAACGAGGGAATGAAGGAAGCGATCCGGGCGGCTTCCGGGGAGGATGTACCCATCTACGGGGAATGCGGCGGCCTCATGTACCTGACCGACCGGATCACCCTCGAGCCGGGCTGGCGGGGGGGCAAGGGGGAGTCCTTCGCGATGTGCGGGGTGTTCTCCGGCGAGACCCGGATGCCGGCCCGGCGGGTCGTTTCCTACGTCGAAGGGGAGGCCATGGGAGGGCCGCTCGGCACCGGGCCCTTCCGGGGCCACGAGTTCCACTACAGCGACGTGGACCTCGAACCGGCCACGAAGTTCGCCTACCGGATCACCCGGGGACTCGGGATCCGCGACGGGAAGGACGGGGCGCTCGTCGGCCGTACCCTCGGGTCCTATGCCCACCTCCACCCCCTCGCAAGCCTTGGTATGTTCAGGGCGTTTGTTGAGGGGTGCCGCGGCAGGGCATGATTGGGGTGTTCTCCGTTCTTCACGGATACCTTATCCTTTCAGATTACGCACGGGAAAACGCAACAGGAGCAATGAGGAGGATGGAGCATTCCTGCGGACTCATCGTCTCTGGTATGTGAACGGCTGACCAAGGTCTATGCGGAGAGTCCCGTCCCGGCCCTCGACTCCGTCAGCTTCACCCTTCCCACCCGGGGAGTGTTCGTACTCATCGGCCGGAATGGTTCGGGAAAGACCACCCTCGTCCGCATCCTGGCCACGAACCTCGAGTCCACTGCCGGAACCGCCACGCTCAACGGGATCGACGTGACGTCGGAACCGGATAAGATCCGAAAGCGGATTGCCATCGTGCCCCAGGAGGCACGGCCCATCCCCTGGATGACTCCCCTGCAGTCCGTGCTTTCCTATCTCCTCTGGCGGGGGCTCGGCTATGCCGAGGCGAGGCAGAAGGCCCGCGAGGTGCTGGACCGGCTTTACTTCGGCGAGAAAGCGGACGCCCTGAACCGCACGCTTTCCGGGGGCATGAAGCGTAAGGTGCTCGTCGCCATGATACTCTCCACGGATGCAGAGGTCATCTTCCTGGACGAGCCCACCACCGGGCTCGACCCCATTTCCCGGCGTGATTTCTGGGAGGTGCTCCAGGAGATCCGAAAGAACCGGTTCGTGGTGCTGACCACCCACTACATGGAGGAGGCAGAACAGCTGGCGGACACTATCGGCGTCCTGGAGGAGGGCAGGCTGATCGCCCTCGGCACGCTGGACGAACTCAGGAGGAGGATGCGGTATAACTACAGCGTGAAGCTGCTCTCCCTGCCGGCACCCGCTGTCAGCCTTACGGAGGGGGAGATGGTCAAGGGACGGGACGACCTCCCGGTCATCCTCACCACGGAAGAGGAAGCCTTCCGCATCGCCCAGAACCTGTCCCGCGAGGGGATCAGGTTCACCATCAACCCGGTGGTTCTCGAGGACATCTTCTTCTACCTGGTACATCACGGGGGCAATACCGGTGGCGGTTAAGGAACCGGCCCGTAGAAGCCGGCTCAGCCAGGTCCTCGCCGGGATCCTCGTGAACTCCGTGTACGAGATGAAGAACTACCCCGTCGTGCTCCTGAACACGGTGGTCTCGCCCCTCTCCTTCCTGCTCGTGATCGTGTTCGTCAGCCGCGGCAGCCTTTTCGGGGTGGGAATCGAGGGGGGATTCATCATGGCCATATTCTCCGCCGGGATGGGCCTCTCCACCGACCTTTCCCACCTGAAAAACGATTTCAAGCTGCAGGACATGATCGTGAGCTCCCCCACCAGCTGGCTTACCTACATGACGGGGATCTCCCTCTCCGAGATCGTCTACTCCATCCCCGCCCTCCTGGTGCTCACCATTCTCGCCTGGTTCGGGTTGTCCCTGAGCCTGGCGGGGGCACTCGAATTCGTGGCGGTGCTGCTGCTGGTTTTCATCACCTCGAGCTCCATCGGCTTCACGCTCTCCACCTTCTCGAGCGACATCGTGCAGAGTTTTGCCTTCACCCGGCTGATCTCCACGTTTTTTTCCACGATCCCTCCCGTGTACTATCCGATTACCTACATTCCCCTCCCGTTCCGGTACCTGGCCTACCTCTCACCCACAACCTATGCGGCGGAGCTGGTTCAGAATATTGGCGGGTACCTGTCCCTTTCTTTCACCGCGGTCATCACTGACTGGGCCATCCTCGTCGCTGTCACGATAGCCGTGTTCGTCCTTGCCCGGACCAAGGCGCGGTGGAGAGAGGTCTGATGGGTTCATACCCGATCGTTCCGCAAGCTGTAAAAGCGGCGCGCTCCAACCTTAGGGCCATGTGGATCTACCTGGATGGGAAGTTCGTCCAGAAGGAGGAGGCGAAGGTCTCGGTCTTCGACCACGGGCTCCTCTACGGCGACGGGGTCTTCGAGGGCATCCGCGCCTACCATGGGAAGGTCTTCCGGCTCGATGCCCACATCGAAAGGCTCTATGACTCGGCAAAGACCATCAACCTGAAACCATCGATGACGAAGGAGGAAATGAAGGCCGCCATCCTCGAAACCATGCGGAAGAACGGGCTCCGGGACGGCTATATCCGGCCCGTCATTACCCGCGGGGTGGGCGACCTCGGGCTCGACCCCAGGAAGTGCCCGAGGCCCACGATCTTCATCATCGCCGTGGAATGGGGTGCGATGTACGGGGACCTCTACGAGAAGGGTCTCACGGCAGTCTCGGTCTCGGTGCGGAGGAATGCCGCCGAGTCGCTCCCGCCGAACGCGAAGACCCTGAACTACTTAAACAACATCCTCGCGAAGATGGAGTCGTACCTGAAGGGCGGGGACGAGGCCATCATCTTCGACACGAACGGGTATCTCTCGGAGGGCTCCGGGGACAATATCTTCGTCGTGAAGAACGGGGTCCTCGCCACCCCGCCGTGCCTGAACAACCTGCGGGGGATCACCCAGCAGGTGGTCGTCGAGTGTGCAAAGGATCTCGGGATCGAGGTCTGGTGGCAGAACATGGGCTTCTTCGACCTCTATACCGCGGACGAGGTGTTCGTCACCGGGACGGCCGCAGAGGTGGCCCCCATCGTCGGGATCGACGGGAGGACCATCGGGGACGGGAAGCCCGGGCCCGTCACGAAGAAGCTCATGAAGGCCTTCCGCGAGGTCACGAAGCGGGAAGGGACCCCGATTTAGCGGGCAGAGACCAGTCCGGGATCCCGTTCATCATTCTTTTATTCCCACCTTGCGCCGTCATTCCGCCTTCGGGCTCGGGAGAGCCAGGCGACCGGGGCTGCAAGGCGTGGATCACTCCACGTCACCACACTGATAACTCCGGGGGCCGGTTCCGGCCCTCGGAAACAGGTTTTGAAAAAAGGATATGAACGGGTTCCTTACTCCAGCTTCTTCCTGACCGCCATCACGACGAGCCCGATTCCGACGAGGCTCGCAAGCGAAACGGCGATGGTCGGGAACTCGGGGACCGAGGGGGTCGGCTCATTGATGAAGTCTTTGATCGTCTCGGAATTGACCGCGCAGGTCAGACCTGCGTAAAAGGGCGGTGGACCATTGCCAGGGACGACATTCGTCCATCCCGTCTGCGGGACCTCGGTTATCGTCCACCCTGTCGATGCGCAGGCGTCGTCATAGGTGTGGTCCGCCCTCCCTAACGCGGTAAATACATGCTCTACTGTGCAGTCATCGGTCCCGAGAACGCTGGCTGGCGGGGTGATGATAAATTCCCAGTTATTGAGCGCCTCGGAAGCGACCACGTCATGACTGCCGGCTATTTCCGTGCAAACTCCATTCAGATCGGTGTCCTGGCACTTGTGAATCCTGAAGGAACACCCCGCAGAAACGGGGGCGATGAGCACACCGAGGAGCACCACCCCCACGATGATCCCGATCATTCGACTGAATCCTGTATCCATGTGAATGAACCTCCTTGGTAAGATACTTCCATTCGCAGGGAGCACTCCCCTGGCCCCCTGCCCGGTACTGGGCTTCACCACTGGTGAATTCCCCTTCCTTGACATGTCCGGAATGTATATTTAAGTTTTATGGGGAATCTCAAATTTTGAAAACCTTGAAAGGTTAACTACTCCTTCTGGAGCGCGGGGGTGAAGCCTGGTTATAACAACCCCGGGGGCCTACGGGCCCTTCAATTCTCAGCCTTTACCTCTGCGGCGCTGGCCTTCGGCTCCGGGATCCGTATCTCGTACCGGGTGCCGCCATCCCGCTCCATCGTGATGGTCCCGTTCACCTGCGAGACGAGCCCGTGGATTAGCTTCATTCCGAGGGTATTGGATTTCTGCCAGTCGAATCCCGCGAGTATCCCGACACCATCGTCCCCGATCCGAATCACCAGGCCCGACGGCTCCCGCTCTGCCGAGATGGATATCTTCCCGTCCCTCCCGTCGGGGAAGGCGTACTTGAGGGAGTTCGTCAGGATCTCGTTCAGGATCAGCCCGACGGGGATCGCGAGGTTGATGTCCAGGGAGATCCCCTGGAGCCGGAGGTCGAGCCCCACCTTCTGCGTGACCTTCTGGGACCGCATCAGCTCCTCGGCAAGCTTCGTGATGTAATCCTTGAGGTCGATCCGGGAGAGCTCCCGGGTCTTGTACAGGCGCTCGTGGACGAGTGACATCGCCCTGACCCTCGCCTGGGTGTCGGTGAGGGCGCTCACGGTAGCCGGGTCCCCCACCTTCTGTATCTGGAGGTTCATCAGGCTGTTCACGATCTGGAGGTTGTTCTTGACCCGGTGGTGGATCTCCCGGAGCATCACCTCTTTCTCATTGAGGGACGCCGCGATCTGGCCCTCCATCCTCTTCCTCTCGGTAATGTCGATGAGGGTCCCGAAGATCGCGGGCCGGCCATGGTAGATCATGGACGAGCCGTACGCTTCCACCTCCCTGATCGCACCGTTCTTCTCCCTCGCCCGGAACTCGACGTGCTCGGCAGGGGTCTCCCCGCGGGCCAGCCTGCCCATCGCTTCCTGCACCTTCGGGAGGTCCCCGGGGAGGATCATCGGCTCGAAGAGCGTTCCCGCCATCGGCTCCCCGAAGTACCCGGCCATCTCGGCGAGCCGGGGGTTCGCGTACTGGATCGTGCCGTCCTGGACGAGGAAGACCCCGACCGTCGAACGCTCGACGGGGTTCCTGAACATCTCCTCGGATTCCCGGAGGGCCTCCTCTGCCCGCTTTCGCTCCGTGATGTTGTCGAACACCGCAACGAAATGCTCCCTCTCCGGACTGAAGACCGATATCGAGAACCATATCCCCAAAGCCGGTACGTAGGTCTCGAACCGTTCCGGCCTGCCGGTGGCCGCCACCCGTCCATAGATCTCGAAGAGCTCCGGGTTCGAATCCCTGATCCCGGGGATGACCTCGCTGACCTTCTTACCTGCGACCCCGGAAAGCCCCGTGAGCCTCTCGAAGGCCGGGTTGACGTCGAGATAGACGAAGTCAGATGGACGGCCCTCGTCGAAGAGCATCCTGCACAGGGCGTACCCGTCGAGCATGTTCTCGAAGAGGGAACGATACCGCCTCTCGCTTTCCTGGAGTGCCTTTTCCGCCCGCTTGCGCTCGGTGATGTCGAGGTACGTCCCCAGGACACCGATCACCTCCCCCTTTGCATCGAGCAGCGGCACCTTATTCGTAAGAAGGATGATGGACTCTCCCGCCGGGGTGGTCTGCGGTTCCTCGATCATGAGTTTCGATTTTCTGCTCTCGATAACCGCCCGGTCATCGGCCCGGTAGAGCTCTGCCTGGTCCCGCCAGCCCATCGCGTAATCGTCCTTGCCGATGATGTCTTCGGGGTTTTCGAACCCGGCATCCCTCGCAAACGGAACATTGCAGCCCAGGTAGGTCAGGTTCTTATCCTTCCAGAAAACCCTTACCGGAATGGTATTGAGAATTCCTGCGAGAATCTGCCGGGAGTCACGGAGGGCCTCCTCCGCCCGCTTCCGCTCGGTGATGTCACGGATGATGATGAGGTCGGCAGGCCTGCCACCGTAGGTGACCAGGCCCGCATTGATCTCGGCGGGAAATCTCGTGCCGTCCCTGCGCAGGAGGGCCGTCTCGTAGATGGGTGGCACGGGCTCGCCGGCAAACCGTTTCCGGTGCCGGTCCACCAGCCGTTCCCGCTCATCGGGGGGGAGGATGGCCGTGAACGGGAGACCGGCGATCTCGTCGACGCTTCCCCCCCAGATCCTGGCCAGGCCCGGGTTGGCGAACCGGAAGACCTCGTCCTGGACGATGGCGATCCCGTCGTTCGCCCGGTCGACCAGGTTCCGGTACTTCTCCTCGCTCTCCTGAACCGCCTTCTCGGCCTGCCGCCGCCCGGTGACGTCCCGGAAGATGCCGAGCTGGAACTTCCGGCTCTGCATGGTGATCGGGGTGGAACTGATGTCGGCGATAAAGGTCGTGCCGTCCTTGCGGTGTACCACTACGTCAGAGGAGAGGGCAGTCTCCCCCCTGACATGCTTTTTGAACTGCTCGACCGCTGACGGCCTGCGCTCCGGGGGGACGAGATCGATCACCGAGAGTCGATACAGTTCCGCCGGCGCATAGCCGGTCAGTTTCAGGATGGCTGCATTTGCCATCACGAACCGCCCGGTTTCTGAGTCGGCGAGGAGCAACCCGTCCGGTGAAGAATCAAACAGGGAGCGGAATTTCTGCTCGGAGTCGGTGACGGCTTTTTCTGCTGTTTTCCGGTCCGTGATATCCCGGAAGCTGATCAGGAGGAACCGGTGCCCTTCGACCGACACCAGGGCAGGGTTGATATCGGCGTAAAAGACGCTCCCGTCGCGCCTCCTGAAACGGATGTCGCTTCTCTCCCCCTGCTCCCCCTGCGCGAACTTCGCGATCTGCTCGAAGATAAAAGGCAGGTCTTCAACCGGGTGGATATCCGAGATGTCGAGGCCGGCAAACTCCCCGATCCCGTACCCGAGCATCCTTGCACAGGCGGCGTTGCAGGTGAAGAACCGCTTCGTGTCCAGGTCGACGAGGAACATCCCGTCGCTCGCATGGTCAAAGACGGTCCGGAACATCCCGCTCCCCGCCGGGATGTCTATTCCTTCGGTAATACCCCCAGCTCTCCTGTGGAAATAGTTTCTCTTCCGAAACTAAATAATTTTATTCAGACCGGGACCTGGCTGTTTTCATGAGGACCCGGTATGAGGCCCCGGAGAGATCCCTCACGTTTCGAATGCCTTCACCGCGTCGGGGAGGCAGTGGACCACTCCCCTGATGCCCGACACCGTGAGGGTCATCAGGATGGCGTCCACCACCTCGGCCTT
>DATJPK010000065.1:0-7874 GCA_035506435.1 Methanomicrobiales archaeon | reverse complement strand
GTTCATCACACGCAAAGACCGCTGGAGCCCGTCGCCATACCGGTCTAGGCCACAGCCCCTCGCAACGGTAACAGGTCTCCCTTTCGGAATTTAACGCTTATGCAGTTTCCCGGCCGGGCTCTGCCCGGCTGCCGGCGGCGGCATCAGGACGGTGCCCCGGACCGCCGGACCAGCGCCGCGGCCGATCGCGCAGCCGAGGCGAGGATCTCCTCCTCGCCGGGGACCTCTCCGTGGAGCATGAGGACCCTCCCGTTGCAGATCACGGTATCCACCGAGGAACCCGTCGCCGAGTACACGAGGTCCGACTCCTCCGAGAAGAGCGGGGTCATCGCCGGTCCCTTCATGCCGACGAGCACGATGTCCGCGGGGGCTCCTACCTCGATCCTCCCCGACGGGATCCCGAGGGCCCGCGCACCCGCCGATGTCGCGAGGGAGACGGCCTCGGGGGCGGGGAGGAGGGTGGGATCGTTCCAGGCGAACTTCTGGAGAAGCGCCGCCTCCTTCATGGCCCGGAACAGGTCGAGGCTGTTGTTCGAGGCACAGCCATCGGTACCGAGGGTGACGTTTACCCCCGCTTCCCGGAGCCACGGGTACGGCATGGCCCGGCCCACGGCGAGCTTCATGTTGCTCGCCGGGTTGTGGGACACCGAGACCCCGCGGGCCGCGAGGAGGGCGCATTCCTCCCGGTCGAGCCAGCAGCCATGCGCCGCGACGGTCCGTTCCGCGAGGCACCCGCAGGCATCCAGGTGGGCGGCGGGACGCCTCCCGGTGGCGGTGACACAGTCCTGGACCTCCTGCGATGTCTCGGCGAGGTGCACGTGGATCCCGATCCCTTCTTCCCGGGCGAACTCCCCGCACCACCGGAGCCCGTCGGGGGAAACCGTGTACACGGCATGCGGCCCGACGGCAGGCCGGACCAGCGGGTTCGCCATGCCCTTCACGGCGGAGACGAACCGCCCGGTCGCCCTGATTTCCTTCTCCCGCCGTTCCGGGTCCCCGAGGTCGATGAAGCCGTAGGCAAGGGTAGCCCTGATGCCCATCTCGGCGACGGCGCGGGCCGCGTCCTCCATGAAGAAATACATGTCATTGAAGGCGGTGGTCCCCGACCGGATCATCTCCAGGCAGGCGAGCCTCGTCCCCTGGTACACGTCTTTTCCGGCCAGGTGCGCCTCGAGCGGCCAGATCTTCGTCGTGAGCCACTCCTGGAGGGGCATGTCATCGGCATAGCCGCGCAGGAGGGCCATCGCGGCATGGGTGTGGGTGTTCACGAGCCCGGGGATGGCGATGCACCCCCTGCCGTCGATCCATGCCACCGCGGACCGGCGGGCCGTTTTCCCGATACCGGCCCCGGTACCGGAGATCCTTCCCTCGCTGTCGACGAGAATATCGGTGTTCTTCCCCCTGAGCCTGGCCCCCTCGATCAGGATCCCTTCACCCGCCGGAGGGAAATCCGCTCCCGCCTGCTTCTTCACCCGAGAACCTCCACGATCTTTTCAACGATGGCCCCGGTCCGGTCCCGGTGGGCCCGGGATGCCTCGAGGATGTGCTCCCAGGTCGGGGCCTCCCCGCCGAGGCCGTGGGCAAAGTTGTCAACGGTGCAGAGCGCCGCGAACGGGATGCCGAGCTCGCCCGCGAGCGTCGCCTCGGATGCGAGGGTCATCCCGACCAGGTCCGCGACCCGGGCGAGGGCCTCCACCTCGGCGATGGTCTCGATCCTCGGCCCCCCCGTCTGGGCATAGACGCAGCCACGTCGGGCCCCGGGGGCGATCCCCCCGAGTGCGTCGGAGAGGCCGGTATCGAGGGACGGGAGCAGGTGGCTGATGGCATGGTCATGGATCGAGGGTGACTCTCCCCAGGTGAGGAAGTCCTTCGGGATGGCGAGGGAGCCGGGCTGGATGTCCCGCCGGAGCGACCCCGCCGACCCGATGGCGACGATCCGGTCTGCGCCGGCGATGGCGAGCGCCGCGAGGTTCGCCCGGACATTGATCCGGTGGGGCGGGAGGCCTCCCTGGTGCCGCATGAGGAGGGCGAAGTCCCCGCAGAGAAGCTCCGCCGGGCCGTACGGTGTGTCGATGCGCTTCGGTCCCAGCTCGGGGAGCCGGGAAAAGAGCAGGCTCGTGCCCCCTATGATCCCGAGCATGGCTCTCCCTCTGCACGGTGCCTGGGCCTTGCATGGTGAATCATGGTCCTGCCCCCGGTTCTCCGCCTGATATGCTCCGGTGTTTCTCCTGCAGGTAAAAAAAGATGTATGGACGGTTTCCCGCGGAACGGTAACGCCGGGACAATCCCGGCGGCTTCCATGCGGCCAACAGCCCGCACCATTTCGGCCCACGGGCCAGCAGGGAATCCGTGAGACTGCCCGGGCAATGAGGTAGTTTGATATTTAAACTACCTCAGACACAGGTTTCTAAATAAAAAGATATTTATACCATCACTGTGAAAAGACATTATATCCTCCGGAGACCCTGCATCCCACTCCTTACCGGGAGCACACCCGGAGGAAGTCCACCACCACTGGACCATTCCTGTTTTCGGAACTCTCGCCGGAGCAGGCGCCGTCTCCCGGGGAACTGCCAGACGGAACCCTTTAAAACGCCTGCGCACAATATGGTTAGGGGCCGATAGATCAGTGGTAGATCGCACGCTTGGCATGCGTGAGGCCGCGGGTTCAATTCCCGCTCGGTCCATCCGGATCGAATTGGATGCATTTTTCATCCCCCAGCTGAGACGTACCAACCGTGGGCTTGGTTGAGTGGCTGGTTCCCCAGGACCGGATTTTCTTTGACCTCTTCGAGGAGCTCGGGACGACCTGCCAGCAGGCGGCGGAGCTCCTGGTCACCATCACCGACAACTACACCGACATCAAGAACCGCGCCCACAAGATGGAGGAGCTCGAGCACCGGGGAGACGAGATCTCCCACCGGATCTACGAGCAGCTGAACCGGACCTTCATCACCCCCCTCGAGCCCGAGGAGATCAACCGGCTCACGATGGCCCTCGACGACATCCTGGACTACATCGAGGGGACCACCCTCATGATGATGAATTACGGCATCACCGACGCCGACGCCGCGATGAAGGAGCTCGCCCAGCTCATCTTCCTCTCGGTCTCGGAGATCGCCCTCGCCGTGAGGGCCATCCGGAAGATCAAGGACCCATCGTACATCGAGGAGAAGTGCATCGAGGTGAACCGGCTCGAGAACCTTGCCGACGACGTCACCGCCCATGCCATCATCGAGCTCTTCAAGGAGGCCGACGCGGTGACCATCATCAAGCTGAAGGACATCTACCAGAACCTGGAGAGCGCCACCGACAAGTGCGAGGATGCGGCGAATGTCCTCTCTGATATCGCCATCCGGCACTCCTGAGCGGCGGCAGGCCGTGCGCAGGGGAACTCCATGATCCCCCCGACCCCGGTCCTCATCGGCGGCATCATCCTCGTGGCCCTCGCCTTTGACTTCACGAACGGGTTCCATGACTCGGCGAACGCCATTTCCACCATCGTGTCGACAAAGGTCCTCTCACCCAGGCAGGCGGTGGTCTTTGCCGCGTTCTTCAACTTCGTCGCGGCCTTCGCCTTCGGGGTCGCGGTGGCGAGCACCATCAGCAAGCTCGTCAAGCTGGACGTGGTCCCCTTCAATGCCATCCCATGGATCGCCCTCTCCGCCCTCATCGGTGCCATCGGCTGGAACCTCATGACCTGGTACCTGGGCCTCCCTACGTCTTCCTCCCATGCCCTGATCGGCGGGCTCCTCGGGGCCGGGGTCGCCTCCTCGGGGATCGCGGCGATCCACTTCGAGACCGTGGGCCTCGTCGTGCTCTTCATGGTGCTCTCCCCGGTGATCGGGATGACCATCGGCTTCCTTTTCATGGTGGGGGTTCTCTGGGTCGCGAAGGATACCCACCGGTCCCGGGTCGATTCCTATTTCAGGAAGCTCCAGATCTGCTCGGCGGGGGCATACAGTTTCAGCCATGGCTCGAACGATGCCCAGAAGACAATGGGGATCATTACCCCGCTCCTCTTTTCCATAGGATACTTCGGTGCAGGGGCAAACCCGAACCTTCTCCCCGTTCCGATCTGGGTGATCCTTGCCGCCCACGCCGCCATAGCCCTCGGCACCCTCTCCGGCGGGTGGCGGATCGTGAAGACGATGGGCTACAAGATCACGAGGCTCCGGCCGGTCGACGGGTTCGCCGCCGAGACCGCGAGCGCGGCGACTATCATCAGTGCTTCCATCGCGGGGATTCCCGTCTCCACCACGCACGTCATCACCTCGTCCATCATGGGGGTGGGCTCGACGAGGGGCACGAGCGCAGTGAAATGGGGAATGGCGAGGAGTATCATCTGGGCCTGGTTCCTGACCATTCCGGCGAGCGCGATCATCGGGTACGGCTCGTTCTTCCTGTTCAGCCACGTCCTTCCCTGAGTCAGCCGTGGCCCGCGGGTTCCTGCTCCTTCTTCGGGCGTTCCCGGGCAAGGGCGCCGCCCCATCTCCAGAGAAGGAAGGCAGCAAGGGCAATCACGAGGCTGTAGATCATGGAGCTCGACAGGGTGAACCGGGCGCCGGGCATGAGAAACTTTCGCCGGAGTCCCCAGGTGAAGATAAGCCCGCTGATCATCCAGAGGACCATTCCTGATGATTCCATCAGGAGCGCGAGCCCCTTCCCCTGCCGGCGGGCAAAAGCCACTACCAGGTCCCGCTTCAGGTACAGGATGACCCCCGCGAGGAAGAACGCACCCATCAGCCACTCGGAGGGGTTGAACAGGTCGGTATCGAACAGGGTCCCGAAGTAATCGGGCGGGTAGGTCCCCCACTGCGGCGGGGTCCCGAGGAACGGGTAGAGCCAGGCCGCAGGCTCGTTCATCATGGAGTCGAAGAGCTGGTGAAGGAAAATACCGGCAGAGAGGGCGATGATGAACAGGGACCCCCGGTACTTCCAGAGGGCCATGCCCGCGGCAAGGATAACGAGGAGAACCGGCAGGGTATGGAGGATGATCCGGCCGTACGCGACGCTTCCCCCGAGGAGGATGTGCCCGACGGGCTTGTCGATAAGGTCGGGGAGGACCGAGCCGATGGCACAGGGGATGAGCCACCGGTCGTCGTGAAGGATATCATTCAGGACAAAGCCGAGGAGCACACCGGAAATCAGGTGGAAGAAAAAATACATGCCGTGCCGGGAGTATTGGACCTCCCCTCTCAAATAATGAATTGGCGCGATGACCCGTCCCGGCAGGGATCAAACCCCGCCTCAGCCTCGAGGCCCGGTCAGGCCTGCTTCAGGTTCCTGAAATACCGGCAGTCCTGCCTGACCGGGCACACCGGGCAGTGCGGGTTCCTCGCCGTGCAGAGGGTCCTCCCGTGGGTGATGAAGAGTGAGTTGATGGCGCCCCAGAGCTTCTTCGGGTAGAGCGCGGCCAGGTCATGCTCGATCCGGTCGGGGTCGGATGCATCGGAAAGACCGATCCGGCGGGCGATCCTCCGGACATGGGTGTCCACGGCGATCCCTTCGTGGATCCCGAAGCCATGGGCAAGGACGATGTTCGCCGTCTTTCTCCCGACGCCCGGGAGGGTGAGGAGCCCCTCCATGGTCCCAGGGACCTTCCCGCCGAAGTCCCTCACGAGTACCCCGGACGCTGCGATGATGTGCCGGGCCTTGGTGTGGAAGAAACCGGTCGGGTGAACGATATCCTCGACCTCGCCCTGCGATGCCACGGCCAGGGCCTCCGGCGTCGGGAACCGTGAGAAAAGCGCGGGAGCGATCCCGTCCACCTGCCGGTCGGTGGTCTGGGCCGAGAGGATCGTCGTAATGAGCACCCGGAACGGGCTCCGGGTGCCGTAGTCCCGGCGGTATGCCTCCGGGTACCGCCGTGCGAGGGCCCGGTAGATGTGAAGCGCGATCCGCGTGTCCATGCGATGGGGTAGGGCAGATTCGAACTGCCGTCAAAGCGTCCCAAACGCTCTAGGATGGACCAGGCTACCCTACTACCCCTTGCAGAACAAACTAGGGGCCGGGTTGACAAATAGCTGATGCCACGCGGAACAGGGTGTTCGTCGTCAAAAAGGGGGCTTGCCGAAAGGTTTTCGGGCCGGAAACCGGATACCGGCCGCCGGGTGCGGGGCCTGCGACGGTCGTCAGAAGGCGATGTCCTTCCAGCCCAGCTTCCCGGAAACCAGGGTGCCCTTCTTTCCCCGGATAGCCTTCCGGGGGTCCCCGGGCTTCCTCCCGTCGATGACAACGAGCGGGATCCCGCTCCGGCCGATGATCTTTGCCGCGAGGGTGTCGAAGACGGTGTTCGACCCCGCCTCAAGCCGGTCGCCGCTGATGATCGCCTGGAGCTCCTTCGGGGAGATCAGCGAGTGCTTCACAGCGTTCCGGTGCTTCTTCGGGTCCCGGTCGTAGATGCCGTCCACCGACGTCCAGTTGATGATGAGGTCGGCCCTGACCTTCTCGGCGAGGAGTGCCGCAACGGCATCGGTCGTCTGCCCCGGAATCACCCCGCCCATCACCACGATCTTCCCGCTCTCCCCGAACCTCGCGGCATCCCGGTAGCTCTCGGCAATGTTCGGGTACGCGGCATCGCCGAGGGAGCCGGCGAGGAGGAGGGCGTTCATCCGGGTGACCTGGATCCCGAGCTCGTCCGCGGTCGACTCGTCGATCCCGAGGTCTCGGGCCACCCCGATATACCGGCGGGCCTCCCCTCCGCCGCCCACGACGACGAAGACCCGGTGATCTGCACCGAGTTTCCTGAGTACGGCAGCGTACTCCCCGATGTGGTTCTTCTCAAGCGACGGGACGAGGACGGAGCCCCCCAGGGAGATGACGATCCGCTTCATGGCCATCAAGCTCTTTCTCTCCCGGGCGCACAAATACTTGTATGCTCATCAAATCAAAGCCAACCCGCCTTAATTCAGATCTCGAAATGAATATCGTCTTAAAATAACCAGTCCCTTTTGTGATATCCATGCTGCGAAGTGTGGGAATCCTGATGGGGGTCTTAATTCTCGCCACGGTATTGGTGAGTGGGTGTTCCAATGTATCCCTCGGAAAAACTCAGGTTGGAGATTTTGGTTCTGCCACCGAGTCACAGCGTATCCAGGAATGTTTCATTGATAAATACGGGGATCCCGGTACATATGCCGGCCCACCCCGGTTCCTGGAAACGATGGTAAGCGATGGCATTGTGAATGATATGCCTACGGACAAGGTCACCAGGTTTTCAAAGGATACACCGAGTATCTATATCTGGACATTCTATGAAGGATTCAGAGCGGGCGACCAGATCACCGCGTTATGGACCTTCAACGGCCAGCAATATGCATCACTTTCCCGGCAGGTCCAGGGTAACTATGGCCTCGTTTCTGGCCAGTTTGACAGACCTTCATCCGGCTGGGTGACAGGTACGCATACGATAATGATCGCAGGAAGTGGTGCAGATGACTCTGCTTCCTTTGAAATCGTAGACGGAGCGACTCAATCCGTGGCACTCCCGTGTCAGGCGACTCCCCCGATAACGACAACTACTCCCCACGTATGGACAGTTGCAGCCACAGCTCGGCAGAGTGGAACTGACATCATTGTGACCTGGCAGGGCGGGCAGGACAACGCGTATGTGGTCGGATATGGGGTCACTCTGAACGATATGTCAGGTGGGTCTTGCCCTATCCACTGGGACTGTATTTGGGTGAACACCGGAAACACGGTCGGCAACTCAACAAGGTTCGGCAACAAAGGAGACTCAACCAATAACCACGTCGTCGTGAACGCCTCCTTCACGGATGGTTCCGGCCAGGTCGTTCTGGACACATACGTCTGAACTCTCTCCATGGAGTTGAACTGGACATGTACGCGTTGAAGAAGGAAGATGGGGTATC
>DATJPK010000064.1:0-3918 GCA_035506435.1 Methanomicrobiales archaeon | reverse complement strand
GCCGACGTGAACGTCTTTGCCGGCATGAAGAAGGGCGGGATCGCCATCGTGAACACGGCAAAGCCCGGGGCCTGGAACATCCCCGAGGGCGTCAGGCTCATCGCGGTGGACGCCACGGGGATCGCCCTCGAGACCCTCGGGGTTCCCATCACGAACACGACCCTCATGGGGGCGTTCGCCGCGGCCTCGGGCGAGATCACGATGGAGGCCATGGAGCACGCTATCCGGCACCGGTTCCCCGAGGAGATCGCGAAGAAGAACATCGAGGCGGCCCGGCGGGCCTACCAGCTCGTGAAGGGGGCGGTCTCGTGACCCTCGGCGTCGGCTGCTCGGCGAGGCCCGGGAAGTCACGGGCGAACCGCACGGGGGCGTGGCGGGTCTTCAAGCCGGTCTTCAAGCACAACAAGTGCACGAAGTGCGGGATCTGCTCGATGGTCTGCCCGGAGGGGTGCATCGAGGAGCGGGAGGACGAGTTCTTCTGCGCCGACTATGACTACTGCAAGGGCTGCGGCCTCTGCGCCGAGGAGTGCCCGGCAGAGGATATCGAGATGGTGAAGGAGGAGAAGTAGATGGCAATGCGTTTCCTCGAGGGGTCCATCGCCGTCGCCGAGGCGGCCCGGCTCTCGCGCCCCGATGTGGTCTCGGCCTACCCCATCACCCCCCAGACCCACATCGTCGAAGCCCTCGCCGAGATGGTGGCGAACTGCACGCTCGACGCCGAGTACATCACCGTTGAGTCGGAGTTCTCGGCCCTCTCGGCCTGCCTCGGCGCCGTCGCGGCCGGCTCCCGGGCCTACTCCGCGACAACCTCCCAGGGGCTCTTCCTCATGTTCGAGGTCTGCTTCAACCTCGCCGGGATGCGCCTCCCCATGGTTATGACCGTCGCAAACCGGGCCGTCTCGGCCCCTATCTCCATCTGGAACGACCAGCAGGACTCCATCTCCCTCCGGGACTCCGGCTGGCTCCAGTTCTATGCCGAGGACAACCAGGAGGCAGCCGACCTCCACTACGTCGCCTACAAGGTGGCTGAAGATCCGGCGGTGCTCCTTCCCGCGATGGTCTGCTTCGACGGGTTCATCCTCACCCACACGTATGAGCCCGTGGACATGCCCACCCAGGAGCAGGTGGACGCCTACCTCCCGAAGTATGTCCCGGTCCAGAAGCTCGATCCGAAGGACCCCATGTCCTTCGGGATGCTCGCGACGCCCGACTGGTACATGGAGTTCCGGTATGCAAACGACCAGGCCCTCCAGAGGTCGAAGGAGAAAATCCGGGCGTACGGGAAGGAGTTCGGGGAGAAGTTCGGCAGGGACTACAGCGCCTTCGTCGAGGGCTACCGGCTCGAGGATGCCGAGACGGTGATCGTAGGCCTCGGGTCCATCTGCGGCACGGTGAAGGAGGCCATCGACGAGATGCGCACCGCAGGGAAGAAGATCGGGCTCCTGAAGATCCGGGTCTACCGGCCATTCCCCACCGAGGAGGTGGCCGCGGCCCTGAAAGGGGCAAAGCGGGTCGCCGTCCTCGACAAAAACATCTCCCTCGGGTCCAAGGGCGCGGTCGCCCTCGAGGTGAAGGACGCTCTCTATGGATCGGGAGTCCCTGTTCATGATTACATCGTCGGCCTCGGCGGCCGGGACATCAGGAAGCGGGACATCGCCCGCATCGTGGAACTCGCCGAGAAGGGCGAAGGGGACCTCTTCTATGGCCTGCGCGAGGGGGTGATGTAACATGGTCATCGACAAGACCCTCGAGCTCTTTGACTGCGGGCACCGGGCCTGCGGCGGCTGCGGGCCGGCCCTCGCCGCCCGGCTCATCCTGAAGGCGGCCGGGCCGGACACCATCGTCGCCTCGGCCACCGGCTGCCTCGAGGTGTTCTCCACCCCGTACCCCGAGACGGTCTGGAAGGTCCCCTGGATCCACTCGCTCTTCGAGAACCAGGCCGCGGTGGGGTCGGGCATCGAGGCCGCCCTGAAGAAGCAGGGCCGGAAGGAGAAGGTCGTCGTCATCGGCGGCGACGGGGCGACCTTCGACATCGGGATGCTCTGCATCAGCGGGGCCTTCGAGCGCGGGCATGACTTCACCTACATCTGCCTCGACAACGAGGCCTACATGAACACCGGCATCCAGCGCTCGGGAGCGACCCCCCTCGACGCCCATACCACCACCTCGCCGGCCGGGAAGTGCTCGACGGGTAACCGCCGGCCGAAGAAGGACATGCCCGCCATCCTCGCAGCCCATGGGGCGCCGTACGTCGCCACCACCTCCCTTGCCTACCCGAACGACCTGATGCAGAAGGTCGAGCGGGCAATCGGGGTCAAGGGCCCGAGCTATGTCCAGGTCCATTCCCCGTGCGCCACCGGCTGGGGCTTCGAGGGCGACCGGACCATGGTCATCGGGAAGCTCGCCGTCGAGACCGGCCTCGTCGTCCTCTTCGAGCAGGTCGACGGGACGGTCACGAAGGTGAAGAAGGTGGTGAGAAAACCGGTCGAGGAGTACCTGAAGACCCAGAAGAGGTTCGCCCACCTGTTCAAGCCGAAGAGGAACGACACCGAGATCGCCCGGATCCAGGCCATCGCCGATGCGAATGCCGCGAAGTACGGGATCGACATCAAGCTGAAGAAGCCGGCGGAGACGCCCGCCGAGCAGAAGCCCCCGGCGTAACCCGAGGCTTTCCCGCTTTTTTTTCACCGGGCCCGGCCCGCATCCTTCTCGTTCCCGATTCCTTTTTCGGATCCCGGGGGCTCACCCGAATACGATCGTGACCGCGAAGATGACCCCGAATGCTGCCATCGCGATCCCGCTCCCCTTCACGACCCAGCGGTACCGTTCCCCGAGGATTGCAGCCCCCTTCGACGCCGTGAAGGCGAGGAGGCCGAACCAGGCGAGGTCGGCGGAGATATGGCCGACGAAGAAGGCTGCGTAGGCCGGCTGGAGGGCCAGGAACCCGGCGCCGAAGGTGAGCCACCAGATCCACCAGTACGGGTTCGAGAGCGTGAGGATGATCCCCGTGACAAAGGGAGCCCGGGCATTCCCGTCCCGGGCCTCCTGTCTCGCCGGCTCGGCCATGAACTGGAGGGCCCCGAGGACGACGATGACGGCGCACCCGATGAGCGCGATCTCCGCCTGGAAGGGAAGGGACCGGAGACCGTAGATGATCCCGACGATGATGAAGGCCTCGAGCATCCCATGGCCTGCCACGAGACCGAGGGTGGAGAGGAGGGGCTTCCTGTGGGACATGCCGAGGATGGAGGCGCTCATGGGCCCCGGCGAGACGGCGCCGGTGAGCCCCACGGCAAAGGAGGCGAGGAGGACCTCTATCACGGTGGTCCTCTCCCCCTCTCCTTTTCTCTCGCGATCTGCCTCCGCGATATAAGGTAGGGGATGAGCACGAGGACGAGCCCGATGATCCAGAAGACCCCGAAGATGAGGAGGAGCCGCTCCCGGTCGGGGGAGTAGTACCGGACTTCGAAGGCCTTCGTGCTGTTCCAGGTGATCACGAGAGAGGAGCCGTTCTCCGCGACCTCGGACCCCGGGCTGCGCATGCCGAGGAAGGGGTCCCGCACGTCGAGCCCCTGCGGGAGCTCGATCGTGACGCGGTAGGGGACGTCGAAGGTCTCCTGCAGGTGGTTCTCGAGGATATCCCCGCTGTAGAGGATGGTATAATTCCCTTTGGTAAAGTTCATCGTGAAGGGGTCAGTCCAGTCGAAGGAGCAGTTGCCGCAGGTCCCGTGGAGGCTGACATTTGAGACCGGGCGGGGGATCCGCTCGCCAAGCGGTCCGTAGTCCCAGAACAGGTACTCCGTCGCGTCTGCCACCTCGACCGAGGCGTTGTAGCTCATGCCGCCGGGCGCGATCCGGTAGCTCGCATTGAGCGCCCCGGCCCCGGCGGTGCAGATTACAACCGCAAGGCAGAGAGCA
>DATJPK010000063.1:0-19560 GCA_035506435.1 Methanomicrobiales archaeon | reverse complement strand
CGCCGCGATGGCCCGGTGGTGCCCGTCGACGAGGATGAACCTCCCCGGGCGCTTCACCACGATAAGGGGCTCGGCGAGTCCCTTCTTGATCTCGTACATCCTCCCCTCGAGCTCGTCCTCGTAGATCTTCGTCTGGGTGGGGAGCAGGCTCGCTATCTCCACCTGGTCCCGGTGGAGCTTCGGCTCGACCCCGTAGAGCTTCCGGAGGGTGTCGATGAACTTGAAGACCTTCTCGGGGGAGACGTGCTCGATCTGGGAGCGGATGACGTCGGCATTCGAGATGATCCCGAGGAGCTTGTTCTGCTCGTCCACGACGGGGAGCTTCTGGATCCCGCTCCGGAAGATGACCCGGGCGGCGTCGTTGATGGACATGTCGGGGTCTGCGACGATCAGGTGGGTGGACATGATCCGCTCGACGGGGGTGGACGGGTGGACGAAGAGGAGGTCGCGGGCCGAGATGTAGCCCACCACCTCGTTTGCATTGGTCACGGGAAAGCCGTCATGCTTCGTCGTCTGGATGGTCTCGATGACATCCTTCACCGTGGCATGGACGTCGATGGTGACGACGTCGTAGGTCATGTAGTCCCTGACCTTCTTCTTGTCCATCACAGGAGCTTGGACTTTCCCGGTATTTGAATGATCGGTGTGTCGCCGAGGTGACGGAAAAAAGGGGAATTCGTGCGGTTAATCGATGGCGATCCGTTTTTTCTTCTCGGCGGAGCTCTTCTTCAGCCTCACTTCGAGGACCCCGTTCTTGAAGGTCGCGCTCGCCCCCTCCTCGGTAACCTCGGCCGGGAGCCTCACCACCCGGTCCATGGAGCCATAGGTCCTCTCCCTGACGAAGTAGCCCTCCTCCTCCTCCTTTGACTCTGCCTCCCGCTGGAAGGAGATCCTCAGGCTTTCCGGGTCGAGGACCTCCAGGCTCACGTCGTCCTTCTCGACGCCCGGGAGGTCGGCCGCGACGATGACCTCGTCGTCATGCTCCTTCACGTCGACCCGGAACTCGCCCCGGATAGCCGGGAGGATCCGGGCCCGCATGTCCTTTGCCGGGAGCATCTTGTTCGTCGCGAGCTCCTCGAGCATGTCGCTGAACTGGGTCTCCATGTCTGCCATGAAATCGTCGAATTCCTGCCAGAACGGACCCACGGGGTATCTCCGTCTCCATGCCATGTTTTTTTTCCTCCTCCTTTAGGATCGGCTGCCGCATGCCCGGGGGGCATGCCATGATGGAACGGTCGTAATTGTTGGTATATATACGTCACCCCGAATCTCATTTTCCGGGAACGTGCATCCCGCCCCCGGGGAAACCGGCCGGGCCGGCCCGGCGGATGAAAGAATTTATCTCGCCGTGGAACCTCCTCAGTAGAGATGAAAAAGGAGAAGAAACAGGAGATTTTCCCCTGGAAAAAGGTCTTTGTCATCGCGGTGGGGGTGCTCTTTGTCGCCATGATGGTCCTCTCGGCGATGGGGTCGAGCTGGCTCTCGTCCTTCAGGAGCGTGATGGCCAACGACTCGGTCACCATTGGCTTCACGCTCCGGGACAGCGCCGGGCAGCCCGTGCTCACCACTGACCAGGGCCTCTACCAGTCATCTCTCGGCCACGGGTACCTTACCTTCTACACGAAACCCCTCACCGTCAGGGCAGGGCACACCGGGAACCCCCCGACCACGGGGGTGGACGCCGAGAACTACTACGTGAGCCAGACCGAGCCGGTCAGGTTCGGGATCCTCGGCCAGGAGCTCGACGAGATGGATATCGCGGTACTCGGCATGAAGGCCGGCGATACGAAGACCATCCGGTTCGCCTATGCCGATTCCCTGATCCTCTCAATGACGAAGAACGAGTTCACGGCAATGGGCGGGAACTTCACCAACTCGGCGGTCGGGGACCTGATCCCCATCGGTATCTCCGAGACCCCGGTCGTCGAGGGGCTTAACCAGAACGACACCACCCCCACGAACCCGGTGCTCAGGATCGCGACGGTCATCAACAAGACCGCCGACTCCATCGAGGTTGAGCACCGCTACCCGACGGCCGATATCACGGTCAGTGAATTCAAGTAAGGAATACCGGGGAGAATACCTTTTTTAAGTCCTGTTTCCCCATCCTCTCCCATGGGAGTCGCGGTCCTTTGCTTTGACCAGGAGGGGTGCATGGGCTGTTCCGAGCAGTCGCCAATCAACCGGCAGGTGGAGAAGGACCTGAAGATCGGGATCCAGGAGATCGACGCGGTAAAAAACCCGCGGTTCGTCGCACAGTACCACCTCAGGGTCACCCCGACCATCATCATTCTCCAGAACGGGGTGGAGAAAAAACGCTTCGAAGGGGTAGTCCACACCGACGAGCTCGAGGCGGCCCTGAAGGAATACCTATAGCCGGTTCCCATAGATCCGCTTCACCGACCGGGCGGGGGCCTTCTGCCCCTCCCGGCGGAGAACCCTTCCTTCGCGGAGCTTCATGTGGGTGATGCGGAAGGGGAGGGGGCCGAAGGTCCATTCCTCGCCGACGGCAAACTCCTCGTCCCCGTCGCAGACGACCGAGACCGGGCGGGTGACCCAGCCCTTGTGGACCGATGCCCGGACCACGACCCGGTCGATGGCCCGCGTCCAGAGGGCGGAGACTGCCTCCGCCTTTGCCCGCTTCACCCGTTTTCCCTTTGACTCGATGGAGGTGACCTCGACCCCGAGGACGTCCTCCCCGCACTCGGCCGCGAGGAAGTCCCCGACGGCCACGAGCTCGGCGGGCCCGAGGGGAGCCGAGCAGACCCGGGACTCCCCCTCGCAGCTCACGATGACCCTCACCGGTATCTCCTCCTCCTTGGGGGGGACCTGCCGGTGGGTATGGCCGCAGAGGGTGCAGCGGGCGACGGGGTTCCGGGAACCGCCCACTACCTCGTGCTCGCATTCCTCGCCGCAGGACGGACAGGTGAGGGTGAGGTGCATTCTATATGAGTGGAGTCCTCCCACATATAAAGCGATGGAGGCCACCGAGAAGATCCTCTGCCGGGGCCATCCCCTGGTCCGCGGGACCCACCCGACGACATTCGAGGTCACGGCAGAGGGACACCTGACCCGGCAGGGGGACTGCATCATCGGCATCGGCGCCGATAAGGGAGCGGCGGGCCTCTCTGCGGAGTTCCGGCGGGTGATTGCAGACGACCGGGCAACCCTCGCCACCCGGCTCACCGCCGGAGGACGAACGGTGGAGGTGCATGGCCGGGGTTCACCGGGGATAACTCTCTCCCACCCCACCGATCTTGTCTGGCGAAGGAGTACCTATGTGGATTCAAGGACGGTTGCCATCTGTTGCGACCGGACGGCTGCAACCCTCCCGAGGGAGATGATCCGCGCACTCAGGGAAGGGGCGGAGCTCGAGGTTGTGATGTGGGCCATGGTGGAGGAAGAGGGACTTACCTCTCGGTGACCTCGGTCACCTTCAGCTCCGCTTCTGCAAGCTTCCGCTCGCACTCCCGGATGAGGGCAGCCCCCCGCTCGTACAGGGATATCGACTCGTCAAGGCCCGTGTCCGGGTCCTCCATCTTCTTCACGACCTCCTTCAGCTCGTCGAGCATCTCCTCGAACTTCCTACTCATGGTACACCTTCTCGATCCTGGTATCCGCCCTGCCGCCGTGCATTCTGAGTCTCACTCGTTCCCCTCCGCGAAGCTCCCGCGCCGACCTGACCACCTGCCCGTCCTTCTCGGCGATGCAATAGCCTCGTGAGAGGATGGTAAGCGGGCTCCTCCCCTCGAGGAGAGCACGCAGTCTCCCGAGCTCGCCCCTGCCACGCTCGAGCTTCGCGAGGACCGCCCGGTTCAGGTCCTCCCCGATCTCAGACACCTCCTCGCGGCTGTCATTGATCTTTCTCCCGATCCTCCTCGGCTGGAGCCTGAGTTTCAGGTCCTCGATAAGGAGGCCGGCGGCCTGGACCTTTTTCTCGAGGGCCCCCTTCATCCGGTCGAAGGAGCCTGATACCTCCCGGGCGAGCCCGGCCCGGTCGGGAACCACGAGCTCGGCGGCCGCCGACGGGGTGGGGGCCCTCCGGTCCGCGGCGAGGTCGGCGAGGACATGGTCCACCTCGTGGCCCACCGCCGAAACCACCGGGGTCCCGCAGCAGGCGACCGCCCTCACCACGTCAGGGTGGTTGAAGGGGAAGAGGTCGTCGAAGGACCCGCCGCCCCGTGCGACGATGATGACGTCCACCCGGCCGTCGAGGAGGCAGATGGCCCTCGCGATCTCCACGTGGGCGAGGTCCCCCTGAACAGCCGTCGACGAGAGCACGATCTCGACGGGGAACCGCCTCCCGATCACGTTCAGGATGTCCTGGAGGACCGCCCCCGTGCGGGCCGTGACCACCCCCACCCGGGAGGGAAAGGCCGGGAGGGGCCGCTTCCGTTCCTCGGTAAACAGTCCCTCGGCGGCAAGTTCCCGCTTCCACTTCTCGACGAGGAGATGCTTCTCACCCGCTCCAGCCGGGAGCATCTCCTCCACGTAGAACCCGAGGTCGCCCCGGGCTTCGTACACCTGCACCGACCCAAGCGCAATGACCGCGAGGCCGTCCTTCGGCTCGAAGCCGAGCCGCTGGGCCCGGCTCTGCCACATGATGCACTTGACGGCATAGTTCTTCCCCGAGACCTGCTCTGAGAGGGAGAAGTAGCGGTGCCCCGAGTGGTGATGCTTGTAGCTCGTTATTTCCCCGCGGATCCAGATCCCCTGGAGCCGCTCGTCGTCGAGCGCGTCGGAGATAATCCCCGAGATCTCCGCTACCCCGAGCACCGCAGGGGCAGGGAAAGGCTGGGAACCGGCGGGAACCTGGTCCATCAATGCCTATTATGAGGTTCCCGGTTATGAACATGTGGTATGGAGGGTGAAGACCGGGCATGGTGAGGATCGCCGTCTCCTCCATGTTCTTCCACGAGTACCGGCTGGACGAGGGCTTCGACGCCGTCGGGGAGGCGGGCCTCGACAGCATCGAGTTCTGGGTCGAGACCCCGCACTTCTGGCTGTACGGGCACCCCGTCGGGGAGCTCGAGGCCTGCCTGCGGGACCACCCGGGCTTTGCCCCGGTCCAGGTCCACGCGCCGATCCTCGACCTGAACCCCTGCTCGGTCAACCCCCGGGTGGCCCAGGCGAGCCTTGCCTATGCCGCTGAAGCCATCGAGCTCTCGGAACGGATCGGGGCGGAGGTGGTGACCGTTCACCCCGGCCGGAGGACCGCGAAACGCCCGCCGAGCGCTCCTGATTACGTCCGGTTCGAACACTACCTGGACCTTCTCCGGGCCGGCGTACGCGGAAGGAGGGTGAAGATCTCCATCGAGAACATGGAACGGGCAGTGAACTCCCTCCTCTCCCGGCCCGGGGAGGTGCGGGAGCTCCTGGACCGTGAGCCCTGGCTCTCCTTCACCCTCGACGTTTCCCACGCGATGGCCCACTCTCTCGAGGAGGTGCCGGCCTTCATCGACCTCTGCGGCGACCGGCTGGCAAACGTCCACCTCTCCCGGAGCGAGGACGGGAGGACCCATCTCCCGCTCGACGGGAGCCCCCGGGCGAGGGCGGTGCTCCGGGCACTCGACGACGCCGGGTACGAGGGCCCCCTCACCCTCGAGATCGAGGACCGGAACTACAGCGAGGACCTGTCGCTCGAAGAAAAGGTGGGCATCCTTTCCCGGGAAGCGGCCTTCATTCACTCCTGCATCGGCTGAACCGGACCCTGTTCGCTACCTTTATTTCATCCCGTTCCCATTCCTGTTAGACGGGAAGGGGGGACGAGAGCCCGCCGTTTTTCCCGGTTCCCGCGTGAATAACCCATGGCCTCCGAGATCGAGATACTGGTATTTCTCCTCTGCATCCTCCTCTCCGCCTTCTTCTCCGGCTCAGAAGTGGCCCTCCTCTCAATCACCCATGCCAAGGTGAAGACCCTCCTCGACCGGGGCGGGCGCAGGGCCCGGATCCTCGCCGAGCTGAAGCGGTCGCCCGACCATATCATCATCACGGTCCTCATCGGGAACACCCTCGTGAACGTCGCGGCCTCGGCCATCGCCACCTCCCTTGCCATCGAGGCCTTCGGGAACACGGGCATCGGGATCGCGACCGGTGTGGTCGTCCTCGTCCTCCTCGTCTTCGGCGAGATCGGCCCGAAGATGCTCGCCGTCCGGTTCACCGAGCCGGTCGCGCTCGGCGTTTCGCCCGTCATCCGGTTCCTTGCGACGGTCTTCTCGCCGTTCATCTGGGTGTTCGACCGGCTCTCCCGGTCCATGGAGCTCACGAAGGCCTTTGCGAAGCCGGCCATCACCGAGGAGGAGATCAGGGGCTGGATCGAGCTCGGGCAGGAGGAGGGCACCCTCGAGAAGGAGGAGCAGCAGATGCTCTTCAACGTGCTCGAGTTCGGCGACACCATCGCGCGGGAGGTGATGACCCCCCGCGTGAATGTCACGATGATCGACGCGCATGGCACCCTCGACCAGGCGGTCGCCGTCTTCAAGGAGACCGGCTTCTCCCGGCTCCCGGTCTACTCGGGGGAGAAGGGGAACGTCGTCGGGCTCCTGAACGTGAAGGAGGTCTTCCCCGTTGCCCTCGAGCAGCGGCAGGGGGTCACCATCCATGACCTGATGCACGAGCCGTACTTCACCCCGGAGACGGCGAAGATCGACGATGTCCTCAAGGAGCTCCAGAGGCGCAAGATCCACATGGGGTTCGTCCTCGACGAGTATGGGGAGTACGCGGGGATCATCACCCTGGAGGACATCCTCGAGGAGCTGGTCGGGGAGATCCTCGACGAGTTCGACCAGGACGAGCCCGAGGTGCAGACCGTCGAGCCGGGGGTGTTCCTCATCAACGGGGAGGTGCGGGTGAGGGACGCGAACGACCGGCTCGGGATCTCCCTCCCCCTCGAGGCCTCCTACGACACCCTCGGGGGGCTCGTCATCGAGCGCCTCGGTCACATTCCCCGGCGGGGGGACACGGTCTCCATCGACGGCGAGGGTATCAGTCTCACGGTTACCCAGATGCTCGGCCGGCGGGTCGGGAGGGTGAAGGTGACCGTTACCCCCCAGGCACCGGAGGAGGAGTCCTCGTCATGAAACGGGTCGCGGTGCTCGCATCGGGGAGGGGTTCCAACTTCCAGGCCCTGATCGACGCCGCCGGGAGCGGTTATTTCCCGGCATCCATCGCCCGGCTCATCACCGACAATCCCGATGCCTTTGCAATCCGGCGGGCGAAGGATACAGGGATACCTGTCACGGTGCTCGACTTTGCTTCGTACCGGGGGAGAACGGAGTACGAGGCCGCGCTCCTGGAGGAGATGGAGGAGTGCGATCCGGACCTCTTCGTCCTAGCGGGCTATATGCGGATCCTCCCGGCGGCGGTCGTCAGGGCGTTCCCGGGCCGGATCATCAACATCCACCCGGCTCTCCTCCCGTCCTTCCCGGGGCTCCACGGCCCGAGGCAGGCCATCGGATACGGGGTAAAGGTGGCGGGCTGCACCGTCCATTTCGTCGACGAGGGGACGGACACCGGCCCGATCATCATCCAGCGCTGCGTCCCCGTCGAAGAAGAGGATGACGAGGAGTCCCTGGCCGCCCGGATCCTCGTCGAGGAGCACCGGGTCCTCGCCGAGGCGGTGCGCCTCTTCCTCGAAGACCGGCTCCGGATCGCCGGGCGCCGGGTTATCGTCCGGTGAACCCCCCGCGGGCACGGGGCACCTGCCACCGCCCGGAACGGATATACGGGCGCCTCACCAAGGATAGGGTGGAATGGGACGGCGATCGCAGACACCGGAATCGCGGAGGCTCGCGCGGGAACGGATAGGGATCCTCTTCGACCGGGCCCGGGAGTTCTTTCCCGAAAACCCGGCGCTCTCGGACCGCTGCGTCGACCTCGCGCGCCGGATCGCGATGCGCCAGCGGGTCCGGATACCCCGGGAACTGAGGCGGAGGTTCTGCCGCCGGTGCTCGGCATACCTCGTTCCCGGCGTGAACCAGAGGGTCAGGGTGCACCGGGGCAAGGTGGTAACGACCTGCCTGCGGTGCAGCGCCCTCCGGAGGTACCGGGTGGCAGGCCGCCGGAAGGCGGAGAACCACCAGAAGGCGGAGAGCCGCCGCGAGGTGCCGAACCGCCGAAAAGGGGGTGAGAAGGCATGACGGACAAGTCCCCGATGCAGACCCTGAAGCCGACGGTCTGGATCGGGAAGAAAGGGACGACCCCCGAGGCGGTCGCCGAGATACGGCGGCAGCTCGACGCGAAAAAACCCGTGAAGGTCCGCTACCTCCGGGGCGCAGAGATGGATCCGGAGGCTCTCGCGTCGGAGACCGGAGGGGAACTCCTCGGGGTCCGGGGAAGGACTGTTGTCCTTCGGAAGAGGCGAGGGTGATCTCAATCACCCGAGCCGGAGAGAAATGCCCGAAGGGCATTTCTTGACCTCGAGGAGGGTATCAACCCTCCGAGCTGGAAGGGAACTCCGTCCCCTCCCGCTCGGGGATTGATATCCCCTCACGGAGTACGAAATATATAAAAGCGTACGCCGCTAATATATTGAGACTGCGATAGTGTACGCGGGGGCGAGAGTGATTTCATGACAACGCTCTATGATATCCCGGCCGAGCTCCTCATCCCGAAGCTCGCCGAGGAACTGAAGAAGAGAAAGGAGATCCAGCCGCCGGCCTGGTCGGCCTTTGCGAAGGCGGGCGTCCACCAGCAGATGCCGCCCGAGGACCCCGACTGGTGGTTCATCCGGGCCGCCTCGGTGCTCCGGAGGCTCTACATCGACGGGCCCGTCGGGGTGCAGCGGATGCGCACCGCCTACGGGGGAAAGAGGGACCGGGGCTCGAGCCCCTTCCAGTTCCGGAAGGGCGGCGGCTCCTCCCTCCGGAAGGTCCTGCAGCAGCTCGAGGCCGCCGGCCTCGTTGCAAAGGATAAGACGGGACGGAACCTCTCGGTCGCCGGGCGGTCCTTCCTTGACAGCGTCGCCCACGGCCTCCGGAAGAACGCCGAGGAAAAGGCCGCCGGGCTTTCCAAGTACTAGCGTGATATACGATGGGTGACGACGAGCTCGCCGAACTCCGGAGGAGGAGAGTCGAGCAGCTCCAGCGGCAGTCCCTGGACCAGCAGGCCCTCGACGAGGAGCTGAGGCGGCAGAAGCAGGTCGAGGCCCAGATCCACCACGTCCTGCTCCAGATACTCGAACCTGAGGCCCGCGAGCGCCTGGCAAACATCAAGCTCACGAAGCCCGATTTCGCCCGCTCCATCGAGCAGCAGCTCGTCGCCCTCGCCCAGAGCGGCCGCCTGAAGCAGAAGATCACCGATGCCCAGCTGAAGGACCTCCTCAGGCAGCTTATCCCCGGTAAGAAGGACTGGAATATCCGGAGGGCCTAGGGCCCCCGCGTCCCCGAACACGAACCATACTCGGAGAGACTCACATGAGCAGAGTGACAAAAGGCCTCAAGATCAGGCTCGCCAAGGCCTGCGAGCAGAACCGGCGTGTACCCGCATGGGTCACGATGAAGACGAAGCGTGCAGTGGCCACCCACCCGAAGCGCCGGACCTGGCGGCGGTCCACCCTGAAGGTGTAACGCCATGGTGGAGAAACTGAAGGAACAGATCTATGTCATCCCGCTGAGGGACGTTCAGCACACGCCCCGGTGGGAGCGCGGCAAGCGGGCCATGAAGGCCATCAGGGACTACCTCGGCCAGCACATGAAGGTCGGGAGCGACGAAATCAAGCTCGACCAGAGCATCAACGAGATGGTCTGGGAGCGGGGCAGCCACAAGCCGCCTTCCCGGATCAGGGTCCGGGCGATGAAGTTCGAGGACGGGCAGGTCCAGGCAGAGCTCGCCGAGGAGTGAATGAGTTCGACCATCGCCTTTGCCGGCGACCCCCACATCGGCGTCTTTGCCCGGGTCCTCGAGGACCTCGTCATCATCGCACCGCAGGCCCCCGAGGGCTTCCGGGCGGCCATCGAGGAGGAGCTCGATGCCGACGTGGTGGAAACGACGATACAGGAGTCGGAGATCGTGGGGGCCCTCGCGGCGGGAAACCGGCACGGGGTGGTCGTGAGCGGGCTTGCCTCGAAGGAGGAGATTGCCCGGATCTCGGAGCGGCGCGAGGTGATGGTCCTCTGCGACGGGATGAACGCGGCAGGGAACATCATCCTCGCAAACGACTCCTTCGCGGCGGTCAACCCCGAGCTCCCCCTCGATGTCGCCGAGGAGATCGGCTCTTTCCTCCGGGTCCCCGTGCTCCGGCTCTCCTTCGCAGGGTACCGGGCGGTGGGGAAGGTGGCGGTGGCAACGAACCGGGGGGTCCTCGTCCACCCGCGGGCAAACCCCGTGGAGATTGCTCAGCTCGAGGAGGCGGTGGACCTCCCCATCGGCGTGGGGACGGTGAACATGGGGAGCGGTCTCGTGGGAAGCGGCCTCATCGCGAACAGCAGGGGCTACCTCGCAGGGACCGGGACGAGCGGGTTCGAGCTCGGCCGGATCGAAGAGGTACTGGGATTTCTGGAGTGAGTCATGGCAGCACAGAGTTTCAAGGTCGAGGGAACCGCGAGGATCGGCGGGGCATGGAAGCCCTACCAGAAGGTCGTCGCGGCCCCGAACGAGGAGCAGGCAAAGGAGAGGGTGTATACCATCCTCGGGTCGAAGCACCGGCTGAAGCGCCGGGACATCCGCGTGGAGAAGGTCGGGCCCGCCGAGGGTGAATGAGATGGCCGAGCCCGAGGCCGACCTCCAGACCCTCCAGTACTACCTGAACGAGTACAGCCAGCAGGCGGAGATCTTCTCCCGGCAGCTGGAGATGATCGAGCAGAAGCGCATCGAGTCCCTCGCGGCCATCGAGACGATGAAGGCCCTCGCCGCCGACCCGGACTCCCTCGCCCTCCTCCCCCTCGGGGGCGGCACCATGGTGCGGGTGAAGGTGAACGACCCCGAGAAGGTCCTCGTGAACATCGGGGCGGACGTGGTGATGCAGCGGACGAACGGCGAGGCCATCACCTTCCTCCAGGAAAAGATCACCGAGATGGAGGCGATGGAGAAGAAGGTGGCCGCGACCATCGACCAGCTCAGGTCCCAGATGGCCGAGATCGCGAGGAAGATCGAGATGACCTACGCCGAACAGGGGAGAGCCCGGGGTTAGGGTCCCGCATGTTCGATGGCCTGAGGGAGAAGCTCCGCTCGGTCCGGGAGGTCTTCGGGACGAGCATCCGGGCCGGTTCTCTACCCCAGGCCCAGCCGGCAGAAGTATCCCCCGCGAAGGCGGGTACCGGCCTTGCCGAACGGGTAAAGGTTCTCGTCACCGAACGGGAGCTGGTCCTCACCGAGAAGCAGGTCCAGGGCCCGCTCCAGGAGCTCGAGATGGTGCTCCTCGAAAACGACGTCGCCCTCCCGGTTACCGACGAGATCCTCCGGATGGTCAAGGCGGACCTTGTCGGGAAGCACCGGGCCATCGGCGAGGGGGCGGAGGAGGTCATCCTCGCGGCCCTCAGGGATGCCATCGTCCGGGTTCTCGGCGAGGGGTTCGACCTCGCCGGCTACATCCGGGGACGGGCAAAGCCGGTGAAGATCCTCTTCACGGGCGTGAACGGGACCGGGAAGACGACCACCGTCGCGAAGGTGGGTGATTACCTGAAGAAACTCGGATTCTCGGTGGTCATCGCCTCCGGGGACACCTTCCGGGCGGGGGCCATCGAGCAGATCGCGACCCATGCCGAGCGGATCGGGATCAAGGTCATCCAGCACAAGGCCGGGGGCGATCCCTCGGCGGTCCTCTTCGACGCCGTCGAGTATGCCGGCGCCCACCAGCTCGACGTCGTGCTCGCCGACTCGGCGGGGAGGTTCCACAACCGGGTGAACCTGATGAACCAGCTCGGGAAGATGAAGCGGGTGATGAAGCCGGACCTCGTCGTGTACGTGGACGAGGCGGTGGCCGGGAACGATGCGGTGGTCAGGGCAGAAGAGTTCGAGAAACTGGTCGGGACCGATGCCGTGATCCTCACCAAGGCCGACATGGACATGCGGGGCGGGGCAGCCATCTCCATCGCCCACACCGTCGGAAAACCCATCATGTTCCTCGGGACGGGGCAGGGGTACGACGACCTCATGCCCTTTTCCCCTGACCGGGTGGTCGAGGAGCTCCTCGGGGGCGCGTCCTGATGCTCGACAAGCTTTCCACTTCGCTCAAGGACGCCCTGAAGAAGCTCGCGGGAAAGGCGGTGGTGGACCGTGCGGCCGTCGACGAGCTGATCAGGGACCTCCAGCGGGCCCTCATCCAGGCCGACGTGAACGTCCGGCTCGTCCAGGCCCTCTCCCAGGCGGTGAAGACCCGGTCCCTCGACGAGCAGCCCCCGAAGGGGATGTCGGTCCGGGAACATGTCCTCAGGATCGTGTACCAGGAGCTGCTCCGGCTCATGGGGTCGAAGGCCGACGTGGCCCTCGGCCCCCAGCGGATCCTCCTCGCAGGCCTCCAGGGGAGCGGGAAGACCACCACGACGGCGAAGCTCGCCAGGTTCTTCCAGCGGAAGGGCCTGAAGGCCGGGGTCATCTGCGCCGATACCTTCCGCCCGGGTGCCTTCGACCAGCTCTCCACCCTCTGCGCAAAGGTGAACGTCCCCTGCTATGGCGAGCCGGGCCAGACCGCCGCCGAGGGTATCGTCGAGCGGGGGCTCGCCTCCCTCGCCGGGTCCGAGGTCGTCCTCATCGATACCCAGGGCCGCCACGCCCTCGAGAAGGACCTGATCGACGAGATCATCAGGCTGAATACGATCACGAAGGCCGACCACCGCTGGCTCGTCATCGACGCAGCCCTCGGGCAGCAGGCCAGGGACCAGGCCCGCCGGTTCCACGAGGCCATCGGGATCGACGGGGTGATCGTGACGAAGATGGACGGGACCGCGAAGGGGGGCGGGGCCCTTTCCGCTGTTTCGGAGACCCAGAGCGGGATCGTCTTCATCGGAAGCGGCGAGACCATCGACGACCTCGAGCGGTTCGACCCCGACAGCTTCATCTCCCGGCTCCTCGGAATGGGGGACCTCAGGTCCCTCGTCGAGCGGGCCGAGGAGGCCATGGGGACCGAGGAGATGGATGTCACGGGGATGCTCCGGGGGAAGTTCACCCTGCGGGACATGTACAAGCAGCTCGACGCCGTGAGCCGCATGGGGCCCCTGAAGCAGATCATGTCCATGCTCCCCCTCGGCGGGGCGGACGTGCCGTCGGAAGCCATCGACGTGACCTCCTCGAAGATGGCCCGGTACCGGGTGATCATGGACTCGATGACCGCCGGGGAACTGGACGACCCGAACACCATCAGCGGCTCGCGCATCCACCGGATCGCGAAGGGCGCGGGGTCCTCCCCCGACGAGGTTCGGGAGCTCCTGAAGTACTACCGGCTCATGCAGCGGGCGCTCAAGGGGATGCGC
Source organism: Methanomicrobiales archaeon (assembly GCA_035506435.1). Taxonomy (GTDB): domain Archaea; phylum Halobacteriota; class Methanomicrobia; order Methanomicrobiales; family JACTUA01; genus JACTUA01. Next base: position 6,154 of record DATJPK010000063.1, on the reverse strand, counting down.
GGCGGGAAGTTCAACCTCCAGCGGCTCATGAAGCGCTTCTCCGGGATGTGAGATGCGGACCTTTGCCGTGGCCGGCCACCTCGCGCCGACGGGAGACGGGTTCACCCTCGACGACCTCCCGGGGTCTGCCGGGAGGCTCGACATCCTCTGCCGGTGCGTGAACGCCGCCCTCTCCCTCTCACACGGGCTGCGGAGGGACGCGGAGATCCACCTGCTCCTCCTCGGCCCCCCGTCACCGCCGAAGGACCTGCTTATCCGGGGCGACTCGGTCCGGTCCCTCTCGCCCGACGAGAGGAGCACGGCCGCCCTGATCCGGAAGGCCCTCGCTCTTCCCGCGGGGGAGGCCTTCCGGGAATCAACCCCCGGGGTCCTGGTGCGGCGGGGCGGGCTCGCCGGTCTCGTCGCCGGCGGGGGATACGCCGTCCTCTCCGAGGAGGGCGCGGACGTGCGGGCCGCGAAGGCTCTCCCCGCGGCTTTCATCCTCTCGGACCACCTGGACTTCACCCCCGCCGAGGAGGAGCTCCTCGCCGGGCTCCCCCGCATCTCGGTCGGGCCGAAGGTCCTCCACGCAGACCATGCCATCACGGTCCTCCAGAACGAGCTGGACCGGCGTGAGGCCGACCGGGGGGAGGCCTGATGGAGCTGGACGAGCAGGTGGGAAAGATCCTCGCCTACGGGGAGATCTGCGACCACTGCCTGGGCCGGTTTTTCGGCAAGCGGTCCCATGGCCTCACGAACGATGAGAGGGGTCATGCCCTCCGGGTCGCCCATGAGATCCAGGGGAACACCCCCCACCACGAGCACGAGGGGCCCTGCTGGATCTGCCACGACCTCTTCGACGAAATCGGGGGCTGGGCTGATAAGGTCGTGGCGTCGCTCTCGGGGATCGGGCACGCCACCTTTCTCATCGGGACGAGGGTTCCGCCGCTCATGGCCGAGAGCGAGGAGATGGTCTGGTCCGACCTCGGGCTCACGGGCCCGGAGCCGCTCAAGTCCGAGATGAACCGGGAGGTGGGGAAGGCCGTGGCCGAACGCACGGGAAAGGCGGCGGACCTCGCCCACCCGGACGTCGTGGCCATCCTCGACCTGTCGGCCGGCACCGTCGGGGTGGAGATCACCCCGCTCTTTTTCCGGGGACGGTACCGGAAGTTCGAGCGGGGGATCCCCCAGACCCGCTGGCCCTGCCGGGTCTGCGGAGGCGCCGGGTGCGAGCGGTGCAACTTCACGGGGAAGATGTACGCCGACTCGGTGGAGGAGCTCATCGGGAGGACGGTGGCGGAGGCGTTCCAGGCAGCCGATGCCGTCCTCCACGGGGCAGGCAGGGAGGACATCGACGCCCGGATGCTCGGCGCAGGGAGGCCCTTCGTGATGGAGATCGTGGCGCCCAGGAGGCGCGGGGCCGACCTCCCCTCGCTCGAGCAGGCCGTGAACTCCGCCGCGGAGGGCAGGGTCGCCATCTCCATCGACGGCTGGGCCACGAGGGCCGAGGTGGAAATCCTTAAATCGGAAAAGGCGCATAAAAAGTACAGGATCTCCGTTGAGGTTGAGGGCGGAATCGCCCGAAATGAACTCGAAGAGGCCCTGGATCGCCTGCGGGGGGCGCTTATCGCGCAGCAGACCCCCGCCCGGGTGGTCCACCGGAGGGCAGACAGGATACGGGAACGCCGGGTCGTCGATGCGAGGGTGGCAGGCCAGGAGGACGGCATATTTTTCCTTGATGTCGTCGGAGAAGCCGGCCTCTACGTGAAGGAGCTCGTGTCAGGCGACGGCGGCAGGACCCGGCCGAGCCTGGCCGGCCTCGTCGGCAGGCCGGCGCGCGTGATCCAGCTCGACGTCCTTGAGGTCGAGGGAAGCAGGGAGAGGGAATAATGGCACACCATCACGGTCCACGGAAGAAAACGCGGTACAAGTACAAGAAGGATATACGCCGGCGGGGGATCCCGCCGGTCACCACCGCGATCCAGAAGTTCGAGGTCGGCCAGAAGGTCCACATCGTCTGCGAGCCGAGCGTCCATATGGGCATGCCCCACCGCCGGTTCCACGGGATGACCGGGACCATCGTGGGGCAGCGCGGCCGGGCCTGGCTCCTCCAGATCCTGGACGGAAGCACGGTAAAGACGGTCATCGCGCGACCACAACATCTAAAAGCCCAAAGGTGAAGTATCCAAGAGGTGCACGGCGATGCGGGTGAAGGCGGTACTTGGAGAAGAGCGGATTACCCTTGCCGAGCTGAAGGATACCCTGACCCAGGTGGCCGAGGCACGGCAGGGCGAGACCACCGAGATGGCCTACGAGCTGCGCCGGTCCATCGACCATGCCGAGCACCTGGCAAAGAACACCCCCGGGCAGGCGAGAGATCTCGTGGCGGCCCTCCAGAAGCTCGAGAAGATGAAGCCGGACATCGCCTACCGGATCGCAAACATCATGCCAAGGACGAGGGACGAGCTCCGTTCCATCTATGCGAAGGAACGGTTCACCCTCACCGGGGAGGAGCTGGACCAGATCCTCGCCCTCGTCGCAGAGCACCTCTGACGGGAGACCGCGATGAAGACCGAGAAGAAGGAGAACTACTGCATAGTTCTCGACATCCTGCAGAAGGGACATGCCGATGATCCCCGGCCGGTCTACAAGCGCGAGCCCCTCGTCCAGGGGATCGGGGTCGAGCAGTTCAAGCTCCTCGAGCTCGTCCCGAAGCCCTCCGCGGCAATCCAGATCCACGAGAAACTCTACATCGGTGATGACGAGCGCGAGAAGATCGAGCGGGTGAAGCGGCGCATCGGCTTCGAGGAGCTCACCCCGACCGCCCGGGTCGAGGTCCCCTTTGTTGTCGAACAGATTGTCCGGGAGCACGAGGACCGGTTCGTCCAGTTCTTCAACACCTCGGTCCCGATCACCCCGAAGCTCCACATGCTCCACCTCCTCCCCGGGATCGGGAAGAAGCTCCTCTGGGAGATCCTCGACGAACGCCAGCGGAAGCCGTTTGCGTCCTTTGCAGACATCGCCCAGCGGATCAAGGCGATGCCCCATCCCGACCGGATGATCATCAACCGGGTCCTCGAGGAGATCGAAGATCCCGAGACCAAGTACCGGGTCTTCACCGCGCGATGACCGCCCGGAGTGATCAGCACTTCCTCGTTGACGAGCGTGCCGTGGAGCGAATCCTCTCGCTCGCCGACGTATCGGGAAAGGTGGTCCTCGAGGTAGGGCCTGGCAAGGGAGTGCTTACCCGGGGGCTCATCGACCGGGGCGCCGAGGTGGTGGCCGTTGAGGTCGACCCGGTCCTCGTTGAAGAACTCAGGGCTGTTTTCTCCAGGGAGGTCGCCGAAGGGGCCCTCCACCTCATCGAGGGAGACGCGGTGAAGGTGGACCTGCCGCCTTTCGATATGGTCGTCTCGAACCTCCCCTACTCGATCTCTTCGCCCATCACCTTCCGGCTCCTCGGGATCGGGTTCTCCGAGGCCATCCTGATGTACCAGGCGGAGTTCGCCGACCGGATGGTGGCACGGATCGGCACACCTGCCTGCGGCAGGCTCACGGTCATGGTCCAGACCTTCGCCGACGTGAAGCGCTGCTTCCACGTCCCCCCGAACGCCTTCTCGCCCCGGCCGAAGGTCCACTCGACGGTGGTGCGGGTGGTCCCCCGGGAGCCCCCGTACCCCATCGGCGACCGGAAGCACTATGGGGACGTGGTGCGCGTCCTCTTCTCCCAGCGGAGGAAGACGGTGAGAAACGGCATCAGGTCGGGGAAGGGGATCTTCGGGGCTGCCCTCGTCGAACGGATGCTCGGGTCCATCCCGCCGGAGACCCTTGCCCTTCGCCCCGAGGCCCTCTCCCTGGAGGACTTTGCGGCGATCGCGGGCGTGGCATAGATGGAGGCAGACCCCGACCAGGTCTACCCGCCCCGCGAGGACACCTTCCTCCTCCTCGATGCCGCACTCGCCGAGGCATGGCCCTCCGACCGGGTGCTCGACCTTGGAACCGGGAGCGGGTATATCGCGCAACGCCTCGCCGCCAGGGTATCGCTGGTGGTAGCCACCGATATCAACCCGCATGCCTGCCGGGTCGCCTCGGATGCCGGGGTGAGCGTCGCGAGGACGGACCTGACCACCGGGATTCGGGGACAGTTCGACCTCGTCCTCTTCAACCCCCCCTATCTCCCGACCAAGCCCGGCGAGAGGCTTGACGACTGGCTCGAGAAGGCCCTCGACGGCGGTGAGAGCGGCCTGGAAGTCATCGCGAGGCTTATCCCTGACCTTCCCCGGGTCCTTGCCCCGATGGGGAAGGTGCTCATGGTGATCTCGGACCTGACCGGTATCGACGAGGTTCTCGGCCTGTTCCGCGGTGCCGGATTCCAGGCGAAGGTCGTGCGGGAACAGGGGATCGAAGGGGAAAAACTCGTCGTCATCAAAGCAGGTCTCGCACGGGACCGGTAGTAATCTCACCGGGTTTCCGGGCACAAAACGTATTTCCCTTCCCCCACCCCACCTCCCTTCGTGAGCCCGGCGGCAGGCAGGATTCCGGAGCAGACGAGAACGGTACTCGACCGGGCCGTCGGCCGGATCCCGAAGGAACGGGTCATCGCGATCTACCTCTACGGCTCGGTCGCCCGGGGGGAGAGGAAACCACTCTCCGACATCGATGTCTGTGTCATCACGGAACAGGGGATCCCGAGGCAGGAGAAGGAACGGATCCTCGTCCACGCCTCGCCCCTCCTCGATATCACCCTGTTCTGGGACCTCCCCATCCCGATCCGTTTCCGGGTGCTCCGCGAGGGTAAGCTCCTCTGGGGAGAGGAGGGGCTCGACATCCACAGGATCAGGCGGAAGACCCTCAAGTGCTACCGTGAGATAGGCCGGATGCTCCGCCGGCACGAACGGAGGACTCTCGATGCATAAGCCGTACGACCATGAGCAGGTGACGAAGATAATAGCCGATATCGAGCGATATACGAAAGACCTCCGGGACCTCGGGATAGAGGGCCGCGATGACCTCGATGACCGGCGGAACCTCTATGCCGTCTCGATGCTCCTCTTCTCCATCATCAACCGCTCCCTCGACCTCGCCGACGAGGTGATCCTCACGAACCGGCTCGGGATGCCCCAGTCGTACCGGGAGATTTTCGACATCCTCAAGCGGCGGGGGTATATCGACAAAGGCCTTGCCGAGGAGATGGCGGCCCTCGTCTTCTACCGGAACATGATCGCCCACCAGTACGACGACCTCACCGACGACGACCTCTTCTCCCTCTACGAGCGGCTCGGGACCATCACCCGGTTTGTCGAACGGATGAAGGAGATCATCCGGGAAGGGCCGCCTCCGGCGAAGGGGAAGGGAAGACGATAGGGGTCGCACCCCGCCTGATGGCGGGTCGCTCCAGGTCGGGTCCTCCGGACCTTCTCTCTGATGAATCCTCTCAGGGTCGCACCCCGCCCGATGGCGGGTCGCTCCAGGTCGGGTTCTGATGAACCCTCCCTTCCCGAAACAACCATACCCTCCCCCGTCCATTGATCTCCGGGATCGATCATGGGAGCGACCATCGTCGAAAAGATCTTCTCCCGCGGGTGCAGGCGGGAGGCATCGGCAGGCGAGGTGGTCATGGCCCCGGTGGACGCGGCCATGATCCATGACATCACCGGGCCACTCGCCATCCAGAAGTTCCGGGAGATGGGCGGGAACCGGGTCTATGACCCGGCAAAGGTGATCATGCTTTTCGACCACCAGGTGCCGGCCGATTCCATCCCCGCGGCCCAGAACCACATCTTCATGCGGATGTTCGCCGAGGAGCAGGGAATACACAACCTTGACCTGAACGAGGGGGTCTGCCACCAGGTCGTCGAGGAACGGGGGCTCGCCGCCCCGGGGGAGGTCGTGGTCGGGGCCGACTCCCACACCTGCATGTATGGGGCGACCGGGGCCTTTGCCACGGGCATCGGCTCGACGGACATGGGCTTTGTCCTCAAGTTCGGGGCACTCTATTTCCGGATCCCGGAGACCATCCGTGCTGAAGCGAACGGGAACTTCCCCGCCAGGGTCGGCCCGAAGGACCTGATACTTTCCATCGCAAAGGACATAGGGGCCGACGGGGCGACGTACCGGGCCATCGAGTTCACCGGGGAGACGATGGGGGCAATGGGGATGGCGGGCAGGATGACCT
>DATJPK010000062.1:0-9400 GCA_035506435.1 Methanomicrobiales archaeon | reverse complement strand
AGAATTACCTCATTGGGATCATAGTATTTTTTTTATAAACGCTCTTGTTCTCGAAACTCATAAATTCTTGCCCTGATTGCGGAAAAGTGCCTCTCTCGAGTTCCTTTCGGCATTATTTCCAGGAGGTAAAGTGGCTCCGGTAGGCTCCGGTAACCGGTACCGTCCGTGTTTTCTCTTGCGATATAACAAGGAGATAAGACCCCGGGGAAATAATCTGCCGCCGCGTTATTCAAATTCCGGTCTTCACTTCTTTATCGATATGATATCCCCGAGGGTGGTGGTCATCCCCTTCCCCTTCGCGGCCTTCACCTCGTCTTCGGCCGACTCGAGGAGGGAGATGCCGAGAACCTTCTCGAGCTTCTTCCGGAGCTCCTCCTCGGGGACGAGGTCGCCCTTCTCGACCTTCTTGATCAGGAGCTCCCGTTCCATGATCTCGAGGGCGAGCTGCTTCTCGGTCCAACCCTTCGCCACCCGGGCCCGGCGGATCCGGTCCGAGTAGTCCTCGGCAATGTCCCCCTCCATCCGGTCGAAGAGGTCCCGGCGCCTCCTCTGGACGGGCGGCTGGAGTGGCCGGGGGGACCCGGGCCTCGCCCTCGGCTCGGGAGCGGCGGACGGGGAACGGGGTTTCTGGACCTCTGTCCCGTACTTCGAACAGGGCATGCAGACCCGCAGCTCGGCCCCTTCGATATGGACGATACGGGGGGCGCCGCGTATTTCTCCGCCGCACAATTCGCACTGCATTTTTCTCGAAAACATCTTTATAGTCACATCCTATATAGTTATTTGAGGCCAACCGATGGGCGAAACCACCTGGCAGGGCCAGGATCCCCCCAATAACGAGGAGATCTACAAGTACCTGCTGGAGAAGATTTCCCAGCTCGAGAACCGGAACCTCGAGCTCCGCGAACAGCTCAGGCAGCTCGAGGTCGAGAAACGCTATACCGAGACCCAGAAGATCCGCTACGAGCGCGATGTACGGAAGCTCAAGAGCGAGATCGAGCAGCTGCGGAGCCCGCCCCTCGTCATCGGGACCATCACGGACGTCGTGGACCAGAACCGGGTCATCGTCCGGTCCTCGTCGGGCCCGAGGTTCCTCGTCCGGACCTCCCAGTGCATCGAGCCCGACCAGCTGAAGCCCGGCGTCCGGTGCTCGCTCAACCAGCAGTCGCTTGCCATCGTCGAGATCCTCCCGGCGAGCTACGACGCCGCCATCTACGGGATGGAGCTCGTCGAGTCCCCGACCGAGACCTACGCCGACATCGGCGGGCTCGAGAAGCAGATCGTCGAGATCAAGGAGGCGGTGGAGCTCCCGCTGAAGAAGCCGGACCTCTTCAAGCAGGTCGGTATCGACCCGCCGAAGGGCGTCCTCCTCTACGGCCCGCCGGGGACGGGAAAGACCCTCCTTGCAAAGGCCGTCGCCCACGAGACGAACGCCCACTTCCTCCGGGTCGTCGGGTCGGAGCTCGTCCAGAAGTACATCGGCGAGGGCGCCCGTCTCGTCCGGGAGCTCTTCGACCTCGCCCAGAAGAAGGCCCCCTCGATCCTCTTCATCGATGAGATCGATGCCATCGGGGCCCAGCGGATGGACGCCGACACCTCGGGGGACCGCGAGGTCCAGCGGACCCTCATGCAGCTCCTCGCGGGGATGGATGGCTTCGACCGCCGGGGCGACGTGAAGATCATCGGGGCCACGAACCGGATCGACATCCTGGACCGTGCCCTCCTCCGGCCCGGCCGGTTCGACCGGATCATCGAGATCCCGCTCCCTGACGCGGAGGGCCGGCTCGCCATCCTCGGGATCCACACCAAGGGCATGAACCTCGACAAGGTCGTGAGCCTGAAGGAGGTCGCCCTCGCGACCGAGGGGAAGAACGGCGCGGACCTGAAGGCCATCACCACCGAGGCGGGGATGTTCGCCATCCGCTCCGAGCGGACGGTCGTCACCCAGCAGGACTTCATGGCAGCCATCGAGAAGGTGAGCACCGACTTCAACAAGCACCAGCTCAGCACCTCGTATGGCGCGATGTTTGCCTGACCCCGAATCAAATAACTCTTTTCTCCGAATCATCGATCGTCGGGCCGATCATCCTGCCAGGGTTGCAGGGGATGGTTTACCGAATCACCATGGCCGTCGCCTTCTCCGGGCAGGCGGACACGCACAACCCACAACCGAGGCAGGCATCGGGATGATACTTCATGATGCCATCCCGGATCTCTCTTGCTCCGAACACGCACCGATCGGTGCATCTCCCGCAATTCCTGCAATTCTCAGGGTCGGTGACAGCAACATAGTCTGACCGGGCCACGAGGTCCACCTGATGGAAGTCCCTGAGTAACTGGAGGTCATGGCAGCAACAGGGACAGCAGCTGCAGAGTGCATAGATCTTCCGGCCCGGCAGGAACAGGGTCAGGTGGACAAGGCCATGTTCATCGGCCTTTTTCAGCACTTCGGATGCCTCGGTAAGGGTTATTCGTCGCGCCCTGCCCCGTCCAACGGCCTTGTCGCTCGGTTCATCGATGAGGAGGCAGACTTCCGTCGGTGCGTTGCACCGCCGGTAATGCGCACGGCAGACGCAGTCCGCGAGGGCAAACGACCGGGCGCTCTCGAGAACCCGGAGGGCCTGTTCCGCCGGAAGCACCCACTGCCGTGCTGGAAGCGATTCCCCCACCGGGATCACTTTTGATGCATGGTTGAAGTTTTCCTCCCCACGCCATCTCGCATATTTTTCTGCGAATCCCGAGAGAAATTCATCCATGGGTTTCCCGCTCCGGGCAGGTCCGGACCTGGTTATTGGTGTCCTTCATTTCGGCTGAGCATGCAGCATATTTAACGCTTTTCCCCAGGGAAGACCCCGTCGAAAAAGGAATTCACGGGTTTCTTCCCGGGCCAGCCTGCCCTCACCGTGTGCCTGGCAACGGTGAGGAAAGGAGGCGGGCCCCGGGGATATCAGGGAGATGCCGGGGGTGTGGTGCGGGCCGCCCGTTTTCTCTCCGTGGAAAGAATCACAACAGATAAGAAACGCCCCCCGGAACCTCTCTACTGCGATCTGGCATGGTGGCGAGGAACGGGGCATACGAGAAGGCATATCGGAGGTCCATCCGGGACCCCGAGGGCTTCTGGGGTGAAGCAGCGGGTGCGGTCAGATGGTACAGGAAGTGGGACAGGGTCCTCGACCGCTCGAACCCGCCCTTCTACCGGTGGTTCACTGGCGGGGTAGTGAACACCTGCTACAATGCTCTTGACCGCCACGTCGAGGCAGGTCACGGAGACCGGGTCGCCCTCATCTACGACAGCCCGGTGACCTCCACCGTGCGGAAATACACCTACCGGGAACTGCTCGACCTCGTGGCGCGATGCGCCGGGTCCCTCGCGAGGCTCGGGATCGGGAAGGGGGACCGGGTCATCATCTACATGCCGATGGTCCCCGAGGCCGTCATCTCCATGCTCGCCTGCGCCCGGATCGGTGCCGTCCACTCGGTGGTATTCGGGGGGTTCGCCGCCCCCGAGCTCGCGACCCGGATCGACGATGCCAGGCCGAAGCTCATCATCTCGGCTTCGTGCGGGATCGAGGTAAACCGGGTCATCCCCTACAAGCCGCTCCTCGACAGGGCCATCGAGATTGCCCACGCGAAGCCGGAGCGATGCGTGATCCTCCAGCGGCCGCAGCTCGCGGCGTCGCTGGTGCCCGGGAGGGACATGGACTGGGATAGGTTCATGACCGGCGGCCCTGCTTCCTGCGTTCCCCTCGCGGCAACCGATCCGCTCTATATCCTCTATACCTCGGGAACGACGGGGATCCCGAAGGGTGTTGTCCGTGACAACGGCGGCCACCTGGTGGCCCTCACCTGGTCCATGAAGAACATCTACGGCATGGAGCCCGGCGAGGTGTACTGGGCCGCCTCGGACATCGGCTGGGTGGTCGGCCATTCCTACATCGTCTATGGACCGCTGTTCCATGGCTGCACGTCCATCCTCTACGAGGGAAAGCCGGTCTCCACCCCGGACCCCGGCGCCTTCTGGCGGGTCATTTCCGAGCACGGGGTCGCCGCCCTCTTCACAGCCCCGACGGCGTTCCGGGCCATCCGGCGGGAGGATCCGGAGGGGGAGTTCATCAGGAAGTATCCCCGGTCCGGGTTCCGGATGCTCTTCCTCGCCGGCGAACGGTGCGACCCCGACACCCTCCTCTGGGCAGAGAAGCACCTCGGCGTCCCCGTGATCGACCACTGGTGGCAGACCGAGACCGGCTGGGCCATCGGGGGGAACCCCGTGGGCCTCGAGAGGCTCCCCGTGAAGCCCGGGTCCTGCACGAAACCTGTACCGGGCTATGATATCCATGTCCTCGATAACGAGGGGAGGGAGCTCCCCCCGGGGCAGATCGGGAACATCGTCGTCGGGCTCCCCCTCCCGCCGGGGTGCTTCCCGACGCTCTGGCAGAACGACCGGGACTTCGTGAAGACGTACCTCTCCGAGTACCCGGGTTTCTACGAGACGGCGGACGCCGGCTACCTGGACGCGGACGGGTATCTCTGGATCATGAGCCGGACGGACGATATCATCAACGTCGCCGGCCACCGGCTTTCCACCGGGGCGATGGAGGAGGTCCTCGCCTCGCACCCCGACGTGGCAGAGTGCGCGGTGACCGGGGTGAACGACGAGATCAAGGGAGAGGTTCCCGTCGGGTTCATCGTGCTGAAGGCCGGCGTGTCGAGAAAGGAGGGCGAGATCGTGAAGGAGCTCGTCCGGCTCGTCCGGGACCGGATCGGCCCCATCGCCTCCTTCAAGCAGGCCGCGGTGGTGAAACGGCTCCCCAAGACCCGGTCGGGGAAGATCCTCCGCGGGACGATGAAGAAGATCGCCGACGGCGAACCCTGGACCGTCCCGCCGACCATCGACGACCCCGTGATCCTCGACGAGATACAGGAGAGCCTCGCGGGGCTGGGATACCCGGGGCGGCAGGGAAAGGGCTAGAAGGGAGCGCGGGCAGCTGTCACCCCCTCATTCGTTCCGGCATTCGGGAATGGCCTGCCCGCTTCATCCCGGGGTCCCGTCGGCTCGACGGGACCGATTCCTGCCCCCGACGAGCCTTTCCTGAAAGATTGTCATAGTATTTAATAATTCCCCATACCTGGCAGGATATTTCTGATATGCAACCGGTCATCTGCCGTCTCACTTCTCAAAATATTCCATTAATTATAGTTTTTACTGATAAAAGGAATTTAATTGTTTTGAATACCTTTTCAGGCAGTTTCACAAGGTTAAAATCAATGAAACTAATTTAATGAGAAATCCGCATAAAGGCAATATTTTTATATAATGACAGATAATTATCAATACAGAAGTAGTACATGGGGGAGATTGATATGAGAACCGCCATCCTGATCCTGCTCGTGGCTCTCGCCCTGGCATCGGTGGCCTCGGCCGAGCAGATCAATGTCACGGTCACGAGCACGATGAACAACGGGAACGGGGACGACGGGTGGCTGGTGGCAAATGCCAAGGACACCGCCACCGTCACGGTGACCGTCATCGACAGCGCCGGGCCGAATGCCGGCCTGCCCTTCGAGGGGGCCAACGTCTCCTTCTCGGTTAATTCACCCTGGCAGCTGAAGGACACGCACATCGTTACCGATGATACGGGGGTCGTGAGCACCACCCTGTTATCCACGAAGACCAGCGGGACGGCAAACATCACGATCCAGGTGGATGCCCTCAAGCTGACCGAGCTCTTCGGCTGGGTGAACTACACCGAGATCCGGCAGGTGAGCGTACCCATCGACCACACGACACCCTGGTCCATCACGACCATCTACAAGAACCAGGTCCAGGTGCACACCCCGACCCCCATATCGGTCTACGTGAAGGACAAGAACGGGAACCCGGTGGACAACCGGCTGGATGCGGAGACGGTGCGGTTCGTCACCTCTGCAAGCGGCATCGAGGCATTTTACGCGAACGGCTCCTGGGTGAAGTCCATCACCGTGCCGGTGAACGAGTCCGGGTATGCGAATGTCCAGTTCATGGCCGACCTGGGAATCAATATCGTGATGATTACCCCCCCCACTCCCATCAACATAAAGCTCATCACCATCGAAGGAACCTCGACCGGCGTTCCCTTCACCATTGATACGCAGATCTCCCCCGGCGGTTCGCCTTACCCGTACACCACGATCAATTCCGGCGTGTTCACCATCGGGTACACCCTCTACGACCAGAACGGCTACCCGACCGCAAACCAGCAGGTAAACATCACCACGAGCCTCGGGGAATCCATCCTCGCGACCACCAATAAATACGGCGCGGTGGTGTTCACATACGGCCCGAAGGACAAGGCAGCCGTGTACACCATCAATGCCACCTCGGTGTCAAACCGGTCTGTCAGGGACTCCCGGCAGGTGGAGTTCATCAGCGGTGAGGCCGTCGACGCCCTCCTCACGGCAAGCCCCCAGTCCATGGCAAGCCGGGACGTGCAGGACGACCTCAAATCGGTCCTCGTCATGAGGGTCATGGACGTGAAGGGGAACCCGGTTGCGAACGAGCCGGTCAGGTTCTCGCTCCTGCCCCCGGTGGTGAAGGCCCTCTGCAACGAGACGGTCGATCCCTACCTCAGGGACACGGTGACCGGGCTCACCGGCGTCGACCTCTCCGTGATGTCTGACACCGACGGCGAAGCCACCGTCGAGTTCCACCCCGGCAAGTTTACCACCGATACCTCGCCGGGTGCGGGGTACAATGCCACGGCAGATGCCCGGGCGACCGTGGTAGCCCAGTGGTCGGCCGTGAGCCGGCAGGTCACCCTGAGATACATGAACTTCCCCTACCTCACCATCGAGACCGATGTGAGCCCCACGACGCTCCGGATGAACGAGTCCGTGACCCTCACGGTGAGAGTCGTCGGTGACGGGTATGCCCTGCAACCGAAACCGATCCGGGTGATCCTCGTGAACGACCGGTCGGGAAGCATGACCTCGGACTCCCCAGACAGGATATGGTCGGTGATGAAGGCCTCGAAGGAATTCGTGGACAACATGACCCCGTCCAAGGACAAGGTCGGCCTCGTCACCTTCGGGGACTCCGGTACCATTACCTCCTATTCGAGTGGAGACTGCGATCACACGTACACCGTTCCGAAAACCTACGCCGACAGTGCTTCGCTGGATGCTCCCCTCGGGGCTGCATTCACCAGGGTCAAGACTGCCATCAGTTCCATGGTTCCCAGCGGGAATACTCCCACGAGGTATGCACTGAAGGTCGCCATCGATGAGCTCGTCGCGAACACGTCGGTGAACGAGAATGCCGTGAAGGCGGTTATCCTCCTCTCGGATGGCGAGTACAACAAGTACGGCGATCCCCTGGCCCGGAAGACATTCAGCAGCAGCTGGCCGACGGACCCGGACAGCATCTCCGATAACCTGGACAGCCGCTGGATCAAGTTCACGACGAGCCCCCAGATACCGCAGAACATGTCCGACTATGCAGTGAAGAACAACATCAGGATCTTCACCATCGGCATGGGCTCGTCCCAGACCCCGGAAATGGAGTTGAACCTGAGCCTCCTCGCCCAGACCTCCGGCGGTACATATTACTCGGCAAAGAAAAGCTCCGACCTTGCTGCTATCTACACCTCCATCGCCGGTGCCCTGCAGGACACGGCGGGTATGAACACCACCATGAACCTCTCGTTCCAGAACATCATGGTGGGCAATGTCACCATGCCCGGCAACAAGACCTACGCGTACCAGCGCGTAACCGGGATTTCCACAAGGGAGACAGTCGGGAACACCTCCACGGTCCCCATCAAGGGGTTCCCGAAGGGCTACCCGAAGGAGTATGACTCCTCGGGTACCTGGAACGCCCGGCAGCAGCTGGACTTCAACATCGGGACCATCCACCTGAACCAGACCTGGCAGTCGACGGTCGTCCTCAAGGTGCTCCAGGAAGGGAACATGAACGTCTTCGACAATGCCTCGAAGATCACCACCGCGGACACCCTGACAGCGCCCATGAAGCTCCCGGACCAGTACATCACGGTGATCCCCAACAGCTCCAATGTCACCTACGGGACGAAGCACCTCAGCATCGACAACCTGGCGCGGACAAACAACGGTTCCGTGACCAGTGCCGAACTGAAATGGGACATCACGTATGACGGCACATCGTCCATCATCGAGGACGTCATGATCGCCCCCGAGGGCACCGGCGACTGGAGCCACCTGCCCCTCAAGGAGGTGGCGAGCGACACCCATGGCGACATCGCCACCATCCAGATCAACACCCTCGATCCCGGGAATTACACCATCCGGGTGCGGGTGGACGCAATGGATGCCAACTCCGACTACGCGGAGATCAGCCTCACGGTATCCGGCGCGGCCCAGAGACCCCAGATCAAGATCGGCGGGTAACGGGACCGGAACTCGTCCCGTACTCCCCCCCCCTTTTTCCCGGCACCGGCGACCGGCAGGGGCTGAATCTCAGCCCCCGTCGATGAACTTCAGGTTGAACCTGAACCGGTCGATCTGCCAGCCCCCGCCTTCATTCACGAGATGGAAATCATAGCTCCCGACGAAACGCCTCGTGCCTCCCCCGTCCCGCGCCGGGAGACGGTGGAGGGCGATCCCGTAGCAGGAGGCATCCGCCTCCCTTTCCTTGACGGTGGCGAGATAGTTACCGGCCTGGTGGTGAATTGCCTCGAGGTCCCTGAGGCCCTGCTCCCAGCCGTCGGTGATCTGCCGCGGGGTCAACGATTCCGGCTTTCCGCCTGCCATCGAGGTCATGTCAAAGAGGACGCTGTCGGAGAAGCACTGCCTCACCGCCGGCCAGTCTCTCCGGTCGGTGGCGATGAACAGCCGGTTGATGACATCGACGATCCGGTCCTTCTCAAGGAGGTATGCGCCGGGGTCGGGCATGATGAACGAAGTTGGATGGTCAGGGGGTTATATAGATATGACGAGCCTGCGGCTCGCCCGGGCTGCCAACCCAACACCCTTAATACCTCCAGCTCCCGATCGATCTTCCGGAGGTTTGAGCGGGTATGAAGGTCCTCGGGCTCAACGCGAGCCCCAAGGGGAAGGAAAGCCAGACGCTCCGGCTCGTCCTCGCGGTCCTCGACGGGGCCGAGGTCGAGGGCGCGGAGACGGAACTCATCGACGTCTGCGACCATGACATCAGCTTCTGCACCGCCTGCGGCGCCTGCTATGCGAAGGGCGAGTGCTCGCAGACGGACGACTTCCCCGACATCTTCGATAAGATGCTCGACGCCGACGGCATCGTCCTCGGTTCCCCGAACTACATCGACTCGATCACGGCGCAGATGAAGGTGGTCTTCGACCGGATGGCCGACGCCATCCACTGCCAGATGTTCTCGGGGAAGTACGGCTGCGCGGTCTGCACCGCCGGCGGGAG
>DATJPK010000061.1:0-8632 GCA_035506435.1 Methanomicrobiales archaeon | reverse complement strand
TTACATGAAGTCCGCGAGGGCCTTCTGCTGCTCTCCCTCGACCCCGAAGGTGGACTCGATGGCCTTTGCGAGGACCTCGATCCGCTGCCTCGTGTACGGGGAGATGGCATACTCTTCGCAGATCCGGCGCGAGATCTCCAGGTACTTCTTTACCGAGGCCTCGTGGACGGTGGGGAGGATGGCCCCGCCGCACCTCGGGCACTTCCCGGCGAGGGGGGTCCTGCGGTACTTCGAGTTGCACTTCGTGCACCGCACCGACTGGTTCGAGAAGGCCCGGAGGTTCCCCTGCATGTCCGGGATAAAGTGGGTATAGAGGACCCGCTCGGCCACGTCGTCGGGGTGCACGGCCCGCACCCGCCGGGCGAGGGTGAGCATCGCGTCGAGCTTCTCCTGCATGGTCTGGAGCCGGGTGTAGGTGGACTCGAGCGGCCCGGCCGAGATGTCGCCCGTCTCGTGGGTGTACGAGAAGCCCTCGAACTGGGCCGGGGTTCGGAGGCGTCTCCCGACCCGGTCGATGAGTTTCTCCACCTCACGGGGGTGGGCGCGCCGCTCCGCCGCGAGGTAGAGGTCCAGGGGGTACCGGGAGCCGACATCGAGGTTGTGGGACTCCTTGTCTATTTCCGTCGGGTCGATCCTCCCCGTGATCATGAGCGGGGCGTCCATCGTGCCGCCCCGTGACTCGGGGAGGAAGGCACGGGAGAAGTTGAGCAGGCAGTCGAGGAGGAGCATGACGCAGTCCTCGTCACCGTCGCACTGGCCGGTGAAGATCCCGTTTGCCTCCATCGTGTGGTCCCGGTCCACGGTGAGGCAGTAGACCCGCTCATCGGGCGACGGGACGATCTCCCGTTTTGCGATCCGCTCTGCAAGGACCGCGCCACCGGTGCACACCGGCACCGTGTCCCCTTCCTTCACCTCCATTGCCCGGATCTTGCGGAGGTAGGCGAGGTCGGAGACGAGCATGGCATGGTCGGGGGTGACCGCGATGGACCGCCCCCGGTCGGTCTCGAACCGGATCAATGCCTCGGGGGAGCGGTGGACCGAGACCGAGGTGATCCGCCGGAGGTGCAGCGACCCGGTGGTATCGACCGCCCTGATATAGGCGAGCTGCATGGCCTCCGAGTGGTAGGTCCCGAGACGGTCGAGGCCGGGCCGGGAGATGTCGAAGTTCCCGGTGACGAAGTCCCGGATCCGTTCCTTTCTCCAGCGCTCCCCGTCATAGACCTCGATCTCAGTGTCGCCGTGGAAGCAGTTCCGGCGCTTCGCGGCATGGAAAAAGGGGTGGGCATAGCCGACGTTCGCCCGGGTGAAGCCCACGAGCCGGGCGAGGACCCCTGCCGAGGTGTGAGGGGCGAGGCCCACCAGGAGGTGCCCGATGAGCCCTGCAGGCTCCGTGACCCGGTAGAAGGGCGGGAGCCCGTAGACCTTCTCCAGGAGCTCGTCGATGAACGTGGCCACCTTCACCAGGTACCGGGCGCAGTCCTCGGAGACGAGGATGTCCTGCGGCCGGAGCTCGAGCACCTGCGACGGCGAGCCGAGCTCGTTCCCGAGGGTGTCATGGGTGTACCCGAGGGAGCGGAGCCGGTCCACGCTCACCCCTGCCTCGTCTGGCCTGAAATGGGTGAGCGGGAGGTCGATCATGTCATACCGGATTGTCCCGTCCTTGAAGACGAAGAGGTCGTGGATGGACCTGAGGATCCCCTTGTCCACCGGCTCCACCGCCCGTTCCCGGGAGATGAGCCCCTTCACCCCCTTCACGAGGGTGACCTGGTTTTCCCGGATCCCGAGCCGGCCGAGGGCGGCGCTGTACTCGGCGCGGAGGTCGACAGGCACCCGCTGCCCCGACGCCGTCGGGACACCGCAGGCGGGGCAGCGCTCGGGCGCCTCCCGCTGGCACCGGGGGCACCGGAAGACCGGCTCGGTGGGGGTACCGCAGTCGCAGAGGTTCCGGAAGCCGGTCTTCCCACACTTCGGGCACCGGCGCTCGCCGGCGAGGATCTCGATCACCCCCTCGGTCTGGGAGAAGCCCCCCTCCCGCTTCACCATCTTCTTCGTCGACCGGGCCTCCTGGAAGGACCGCCGGCTCCCGCCCGCGTCCCCGAGGGGGAAGAGGGAGTGAGGCGGCGGGCTCATCTCGCGGGGGCGCGACTTTCCCGGCCGGCCCATCCTCCCGCCAATCCGGGTGCCTGCCCGGGGGCGCATCCGGAACCCGGCGAGGTGCCGGGCCAGGTCGAGGCCCGACCCGGCCGCGGGGGCGGTCTCCCAGGCGGGCCGCTGTTCGAGCGAGAGGGTGAGCCCGAGGCAGGCGAGGAGGACGAGGGGACGGTCAATGAGGATCCTCCCGTCCCTGACCCGGTGGGGGACCAGGAGCTCCTCGAGGACGGCCTTGGCCTCGCCGTCGAGGGGCATCCCGAGCACCCCGTCCTTCATGGACCCCGTCGCCCGGACCTTTTCGGCAAGGGCCTTTACCTGGCCTGCGGTCGCGTCCTCCCAGAAGTACGAAAACGCGGGGTGGAGATACCCCCCGTCGAGGGCGAGCCCGATGGCGGCAAGCTCGTCGGCCGGCCGTTCGCCGCCGCACTCCTCCTGCCACCACTCCTCCTGGTAGCCCGCCGGCATCAGGGGGTGGTTGTTCTCCAGGAACTCGCCGAAGCCGACCAGGATCTCCCCCGCGTCGAGGACCCGCTCGACCTGGTCGGCGAGGGCGACGGCCGTCTTCTCGTCGTCGACCCGCAGGACGTCGCCGGTCACGAGCCTCACCGTCGGGCCCTCGAGGGTGTCCACGGGCACGATCCCCGCGGCCTTGCCCGGCCGCTCGATCTTCATCTGGGTCCCGACGGCCAGGAACCCCCCGAGGAGGTGCATGGTGGCGGGCGAGAGCCCGGCGGCGGCGAGGCCGGTGTTCCGCGACCGCCCGTACCTGAGCCGGAAACCGCCCTTCTCCATCGGGTGGGCAAAGACCGGCCGCCCGGCGATGATGTCCCGGAGGTACTTGTCCCGGGGGGCAATGCCGTTTTCCTCCTGCCCGGTCCCCCTGCTGCCGGTGAACCCCGAGAGCCATTCCCAGCCGTCGAGCTTCAGGTTCCGGACATGCTTCTCGAGCTTCGGGGCCTTCAGCGCGACCCCCTCGGCGATCACGAGGGCCATCCCGCCCCGGATGGCATTCGTCCCGACCCGTTCCAGGTTCCGGTACCCGCTCACCTCCTCGTCCTCGGTCCCCTCGCCATCGACACAGACCGGGCAGTTCTCGACGATGAGCCGGATCTCGGCGTCGCCCGGGAGGTACTGGAGGTGCACCCGGGCATTGTACTGCCGGATTTCCTCGATGTACCGCTCCACCTCCTCGCCACGGGGCCGGTACCGGTCGATGGAGAGCGCCCGGCGCACGTAGTCGGCAACGAGCACCGAGAGCGCCTGGGCGGTGCCCCCCGCGCTCCGGATCGGGCCCGAATAGAAGACCCGGGCGTACTCCGTCCCCGAGTCGTTCTTCCCGAGGTCGACCCGGGCGATCCCCTCGGTCGGGGCGGCCACCACCCCCTCCGTGAGGATGGCCATCGCCGTGCGGATGGCATGGTCGAGCACCTCCTCGCGGCTCTTCTCGCCGAAGCGTCTCGCGATGAAATCGTCGGAGATGGCGAGGGCGACGAGCTCCCGCTCCATCTTTCCTTCGAGCTCCCTGACCCGTGCCGCGACCCCCCGGATACCGAGGAGCGCCTCCACACGGTCGGCGAGGTCGTTCGTCACCGGCACCTCGACCGAGAGCCGGGGGTCGAGGCCCTTTGCCCGGGCCGCGCGGGCTACCCCCGCGGCCTCCTCCAGGGACCGGTCGAGGGAGGCGAAGTAGCCTGCCATGGACGGGGAGAGGTCCATACCCGGATATGGGGCGGGAGGTATCTAATGGGTTGCCTTTCCGGCGTCAACCGGCCCTGTCAGGATCGTCCCCGGTGCCCCATGACTTCCCGAGGGCGTCAATGCCCTCCTCGCCCATCTGCCAGAGGATGAGGGCGGCGCAGGACCGGACCGTCTCGTCGGTGTCGTCCAGCGCATCGGAGAGGGGCTGGATGGCAGGCCTCCCCACCCGGCAGAGGGCGAGGGCGGCAAAGCCCCGGACCTCTGCCTCGGGGTCCGAGAGGAGGGCAAGGAGGGGCTGCACCGCCGCCTCGCCCATCTCGCCGAGGCTTGCGGCGAGGTACCGCCTGACCTGCTGGTCCTTCTCCCCCTTCAGGGCACTGATCAGCTCCGGGATAGCAGGAGGGCCGATCTGCGCGAGCACCCGCGCCACGTACCACCGGAAATCCTTATCCTCGTCTCCGCGGATGGCTTCGATAAGCGGTGCGACCGCCCCCGCACCGAGCCTCCGGAGAGCCTCCCCGGCCTCGTGCCGGGCAGCGAGGTCCCCTTTCTTTAAGGTGGCGATCAACGCTTCCGCTTCTGTCATAGCACCCTCCGTATCCCGTCCCCGCCCGGGCCGCCCTGCCCCGGGTCGCCCGGGAAGAGGGAGATGTGCCTCCTCGGGGGCGGGATCTCGATGCCCCGGGCGAGGAACTCCCGCTGGATCCCCTCGAGGACCGCAGCCCTCGACGGGGTGTAGAGCCGGGACGGCGTCCAGAAGTACACCGAAAGGAGGAGCCGGTCGTCGGCAATGGAGGTGAGCGAGATCTCGGGCTCGGGTCTGACGAGGGAATAGGGGGAGGAATCGAGGACCGCGAGGACGGCCGCCCTGAGCCTCGCCAGGTCTTCGCCGTGGCCCACCCCGATGGTGTACTCGACCCGCCGGGCAGGGTGGGCGACGTAGTTCGTGATATTGCTCGTGAAGACCTCCTGGTTCGGGACCCGGGTGTAGACCCCGTCGTGGGTGCGGACGAGGGTCGAGAGGATGCGGATGTCCTCGACGTACCCGCCGAGGTTCCCGATCAGGACCTCGTCCCCGATGGAGATGGGCCGCTCGACGAGGATGAAGATGCCGGAGATCAGGTTCCCGACGACCGACTGGGAGGCGATACCGATGACGATTGAGGCAAACCCCCCCGCGATCAGGAGCCCGGAGAGGTCGACCCGGAGCTGGGAGAAGATGATGAGGCCCGCGGCGACGACCACCGCCCAGTACACGATCTTGATGATGACCTCGAGGTCGCGGCCGTGCACCTTCCCCGAGAAGACCTTTTTCAGGTTGAGGGAGACGAGCTGGGCGATGACGAGCGCGACGATGATGGTGAGGGCGATGACGATCAGGTCCCAGAGAGTGAGGGTGCCGATGATCCGGGTACCGAGGCTCATGAGATGCCGCCCTCCATCAGGTACCCCTTGCG
This sequence comes from Methanomicrobiales archaeon, assembly GCA_035506435.1. Lineage (GTDB taxonomy): Archaea > Halobacteriota > Methanomicrobia > Methanomicrobiales > JACTUA01 > JACTUA01. The sequence continues at coordinate 3,326 of DATJPK010000061.1, read as the reverse complement.
CTCCATGCCCGGGAGCCGTGCCGCGGTCCCGAGCCTGAGGATCCTCCTCTCCGTGAAGAAGTCATGGGCCCGTCCCATGCCTCCCTTCAGCGGCCGGTCGATGCCCGTCACCTCGGCCGCCTCCCGGCCGGTGATCCTCATCACCGCCGAGAGGCCCGCGAACTCCGAGGACCAGAGGTGCATCTCGGGGCCGTCCAGCACGACCCGGGAGACCGTGGTCCACTCCGGGAGGGTGTTCCGGATGGTGAGCCTGAGCACCCCGTCCCGGGTGCCGTCGACGGCCGGGATTTCCCGGTGCCTGCCGGTCCGGGCGAACCGGGTGATCACGCCATGGTGGGGCGTCCCGTACAGGGAGTATTTCGTCGGGGTCACCGAGAAGGAGTCGAGGATCTCGGTGTCCCTGAGGCCCTCGACGAAGACCCCGACCTCGACCGGGAAGGTGAGGAAGATCGTCTCCGTCGCCCCGGGCTCGATGGTGAGGGCCGGGAACTCGAGCTCCAGGTGCCCCGCGACGTCGGAACCGGTGTAGAAAGGCTCGACGGGATGGACGAGGAGCCGGGAGAGCCCGACCGAGATGGACTTCTCCACGACCTCCCCGGCGAGTTCCCGCCGGTACTGGTAGTGCCCCTCCTTCATCTCGAGGGAGAGGGAGAGGCCCGCCTGTTCGAACCGGCACGGAGGCGTGAACTCGCCAAACACAAAGAGAGCTTCCGGGGAGAAAGACAAATACCTTCCCACGCGGGGGACCGGGGAGGCGGGAGGGCATCCCCTGCCGACGGCAGGCTTATCCGGGGGGCGTCCCGGTCGCCTCTGCGACGCACTCCTCGCGGGTGCCGATCCGGGCGAGTGCCCCGCACATCGAGGGGACGTAGGCAAAGGCCTTGCCGCTGTCCACCATTACCGAGGAGAAAGGCTCCATCATCGGGGAGACCACCATGCAGGTATCGGCATAGACCCGGGCGCCCGAGGCCTCGATCCCGGCGACGAGCTCCGGGTTCCGCTCGATCACGTGGCGCGAGGTGAACACGAAGAGGGGCTTTTTTATCCGCTTCCCCCTGAGCAATCGGGAGATCTCCCCGAGTTCGGCCGGCGAGCAGTGGGGGCAGCCCATCGCCACCGCCTCGACCTCCGTTCCTGTGAGCAGGTCCTTTACTTCGCCGGCAGTGATGGTATGCTCCTCGAGCCGGCCCACGACGGGCCGGAACCCCCGTGCCTCCGGGGTGACATCGTCGACGTGGAACAGGGCGACCGCCCCGCTCGCGGCCATCGCGGCCCCCATCGCCTTCAGTTCGTCGGGGCCGGGCCGGATCCCCCGGAAGAACGGGACCCGGTTCCCGGCGATTTTCCCCGCAAGGAACCCGAGCCCCCCGTAGTGATCCGGCCCGGAGCCCGATCCGCCGAACCCCTCCACCCGGATCACGAGCTGCGGCACACGCCCGGCATCGAGGTGGAGCCCGTAGCAGGGGGTCTTCCCGATGATAGCGGCGGCAAGGGCGGCCGGGCCGCCCTCCCGGTTCGTCCGGGCACCGATCACCGAGTTCGCGTACGCCACCGCCGAGGACTCAGCCCAGGCGAGGTGCTCCCCGGACCGGACCGGGAGGAACTCGTACGGGGTGCAGGTGCACTCCATCCTGACCCCGAGCCGGCGGTAGACGGCGAGCACCTTCTCCTGGTTTTCGGCAAAGTCCGGCGGGATACCCGCCTCCCTCCAGCGTTCCCGGTCCATGCCGACGGGGTTCAGCACGGTGGGGACCGTGACCTTTGCGTCGAGGCTCTCGAGCCAGGCGAGGCCCCACCTGCCGATGGTCTTGTACGATGCCCCGCTTACCTGGGCCGACGCGACGGGGACGAGCCGGGAGGCCCCGAACACCTTGCCGAGCCCGACGAGGAGCTCGAGCATCCGCTGCCGGGTCTCCCCCTCCTCCCCGCCGAGGGTCCGCTCCTCGTCCCGGGTGAGCTCCATCCCCTAGGACCACCCGGCCCGCCGGAACCGGTCCTCCTCGCCCATCGGCATCGTCGCGTCGATCCCCACCTTCACGTTCGTCCCGTCCTCTGCCTGGCAGGGGTCGAGCGACGAGCCGCGGGTCCCCGTGACGACCACGATGTCCCGGTCCCCCCTCACCCGGGTAGCGACCGCGAACTCGACATCGTGAACGTCGAAGGGGTCGATGTCCTCGTCAACGATCACCACGTGCTTCAGGGAGGTGTGGGCGGCAAAGGCCGCGAGGATTGCGCTCTTCCCGTCGCCCTGCGTCGCCTTCTTCACCTGCACCACGGCGTGGAGGTACCCGCACCCGCCCTTTGTCAGGTGGACGTTCCTCACCCCGGTCACCTTCGACACCGCCCGGTAGATGATGGGCTCGTAGGGGACCCCCATGAGCATCTTGTGCTCGTCCCCGCCGGGGAGGATGCTTGCATAGATGGGATCCTCCTTCACCTGCATCCCCGTGAACTCGATGACCGGCTCCTGCCGGACCTCGTCGTAGGTCCCGGTGATGTCCACGAACGGCCCCTCGCGGGCGCGGTCGGGCCCGATGGATCCCTCGAGGATGATCTCGGCGTCGGGCACGAGGACCCCGTTCCTGCACCGGGTCACCCGGATGCTCCCGCCCCTGAGCTCGGCGGCGAAGGGGAGCTCCATCCCCGGGGGGACCCGGGTTGTTGATGCGAAGGTAACCGCGGGGTGCACGCCGATGGCGACCGCGACGGGGAGCCTCTCGCCCCGCCCGAGGGCGGCCATGAGCATCTGGTGGGTATGCCTCCCCTCGACGAGCCGGGCGGCGACCCGCTTTTCGTCGAGGACGAGCATGCGGTGGATGGAGGCGTTCTCCACCCCGTCGAACCGGGCAAAGACGATCCCCGCGGTGATGTACTTCCCCGCGTCGCCGGGGTAGAACTTCATGACCGGGAAGGAGGAGAGGTCGGGTTCCTCCATCCGCGGCTTCCCGCCGACCTTCACTTCTCCCTCGTAGCAGGCGGCGGCGAGCCGGGGGACGATCTCCTCCTCTGCCATGACGAGCGCGTGGGCAAGGGTCCTCCGGTTCGCGGTGAGGTTCATCACCGCCTCCTTCCCGTCGAGGTCACGGAACCGGAGGATCCGGTCGTCATCGACGGCGATCTTCGCCGCCTCGTACTCCGCCGATACCGGGCCCGGGATCTCCTCCACGAGGCCCTTCTTTCCCATTTCCTTCAGGAACTCACGCATCGTAACCCCTCCACCGCACGGGGAGGTCATGGGGGATGTCAAGGTGGTCGAGCACCCGGGCCACCACCATGTCCACGAGCTGCCCGATGGTCTCCGGCCGGTGGTAGAAGGCCGGCGAGGC
>DATJPK010000060.1:0-16496 GCA_035506435.1 Methanomicrobiales archaeon | reverse complement strand
CGGACATCGTCGAGGAGCACGGTGCTGTCGATGGCCCCCTCGTCGAACCGGTCGATGAGGAGCTCCTTTGCCCGGTCGACGATCATCTTGCGCTTCGTGACCCGGATGTCCTCGATCTTCTCCACCGAGACATGGGCGAGGCACGGCCCCACCCGGTCGATGGTCTCGAGCGAGGCGGCAAGGATGGCCGTCTCTGCCCGGTCGAGCGAGGATGCTATGAGGATCTCGCCCCTCGTCTCGCCCTTCTTGCTCGCGATCTGGACGTCGATGCGCCCGACGCGACCGGTCCTCTGGAGATCACGCAGGTCCAGGTCTTCGCCGAGTAATCCTTCGGTCTGGCCGAAAATGGCCCCTACGACGTCGGATTTCTCGACCACCCCCTCTGCGTGAAGGTTGATACGGATGAGATACTTGGTTGTGTCAGATGAGTACACGGTATACCACCCTCTCCCGCGGGAGAGGTTCCCCCATGTGTCATGCAGGATGCGATGAGCGTGAACATAGGTATAAAAATATATATTTCCTGGAATTATTTAAAGCCGACCCACGGGCCGGGCAGGTGAAACCGGAGACTTTGCCCGGGCTCTCAGAAATACCGGCCGAGCCGGTCGATGGCTTCCTGCAGGGTGATTCCCTCTGCCCTTACCCGCTTCCTTGACCGGGTAGCGCCCGAAACGACGGTTACCGATGCCACGGGGATCCCCAGGACCCCTGCCAGCGACTCGATCACCTCGCGGTTGGCCCTGCCCTGCACCGGCGGGGACCGGACCGAGCAGCGGATGCTCCTCCGCCAGGGGTCGTAACCGGCCAGGAATCCCTCCTTCCCGCTCGAGGGTGACACCTCGAGGGCAATGGTGACACCCGTCCCGCTCCCTGTTACGGCATCGCGGAAGGATTCCATGGGTCCCATAGGTTCACCCGGGTCCGAAAAGGAAGTATCGCCCGGCAGTAACAAACATGGGTCACCGGTGGCTGTTGCCGTCCCTCACCCGTTTAACGCCTCAATGCCGGGCGGTGCCTGTCGCGCGCCCGGGTTGTCCCGTGGATCACCGGAAGGCATTTACCTGTACCTCACCCGGGGACCTATGGGCGCGCCGTATCGGCACGGTATTGAGTTGTCCTTCAGGGATGATAACCCCTTCCGGGGAACCAGCGCGGGTTCCACCGGGTGATGTCCCCGTCGTCCACCACCACCTCGCCTCCCATGATGACAAGGGATGGGAACACCGCCCGTTTCCCTTCGTAGGGTGTCCACCCGCACCTGCTGTGGAGGTCCCGGGCGTGGATAACGGTGGCCTCCCCGGGGAAGAGAGCGAAATCGGCCCGGTCCCCCTTCGAGAACCCCGGTGCAGGGATCCCAAGGACCCTGCATGGGTTCGCAGAGGTCTTTGCAATGAGGGATGCGAGGGTAGTCTCTCCCGACAGCACCTTCGGGACCATGAGGGGGATCATCGTCTCAATGCCGGGCATGCCCGCTGGTGCCCGGGAGAACTCCCCTGACTTTTCGGAAACGGTATGGGGCGCATGATCCGATGCGAGGACGGTGATCCTGTCCCATACTGCGAACAGCCCATCCCTCTCGGCGGCAGACCGGAGCGGGGGGTTCACCTTTCCCCTTGCATCCTCCGGGCCGAAATCATCCAGCGAGAGGAGCAGGTGATGGGGGGTCGCCTCGGAGCTATGCGGTGCCGAAGCGGCGACCGCCCCTGCCGTTGACAGGTGGCAGAAGTGGAGCTGCATTCCCCCGGGTACTATACCCTTCACCATCCCAACCGCCGCGATCTCCCCCGCGGAAGACCGTGACTCACCGTGCGAGGTGATGTCAATACCCGGCTCCCCGGTAACCTCCTCGGCATGGATGGTTGCCGGAGCACCGAGCGCGTGGATATCCGCAAGGAGACCCTTCATACCCCGGGGAGGGACCCCGGCGGCACCCGTTGAGGGCGCGAGGAAGATCTCCCCGAACGCCATTGCCCCGGCTTTCCAGAGATCGGTAAGAGGCGCTCCGGGAACGGCCCCGGCATTGACCGCGAAATGGCAGAGGGAATCCCGCTGCGCCTCCCTGACCCGGGCCTGGAATGCCTGCACCGTGGTGAGCGGCGGATCGGTATTCGGCTGGTCCACGACGAAGGTCACCCCGCCGGCCAGGGCTGCGCGGCTCCCGGTCCCCCAGTCCTCCTTGTATGATTCCCGGGAGCCTCCCCGCATGTGGACGTGCATGTCCACCCCGCCGGGAAGAACGAGGAGGCCGGAGCAGTCGATTACCCCGGCGGCCTCCCCCCCGGCCCCGGCGTGGGTAACAATGCCACCGGCAACGGAAATATCGACGATGCGACCTTCGGGAAGCTTTACGTTTTTCAGGAGCAGGTCTAGCATACCCTCGGCACCGGGTCGCCGAGAGGCGGCTCGATGAACCGTTCGCCCCCGATCCTCGTCTTCATGATAACCCGGTCCCCCTCAATAACGGTTCCCACGATGGCGGCCTCCTTCCCGTACTTGTGGCCGCGGAGAGCCGCAAGGACCGCGTCGGCATCGCCGGGGGCGACCGCCATCACCACCTTGCCCTCGTTCGCCACCTCGAGGGGGTCGATGCCGAGCATTTCAGAGGCGCTCCGGACCGACCTCCGGACGGGCAGCGCCTCCTCTTCAACGACAACCCCGACCCCGCTCTTCCGGGCCATGTCGTTGATGGCATGGGCGAATCCTCCCCGGGTCGGGTCCTTCATGGAATGGACGTCCCCTGCTGCGAGGGCTGTTTCCACGAGGCCCCAGACCGGCGCCACGTCTGAACGGATCTGCTCCCCCATCTCGAACCCCTCCCGGTGGGTGAGGACCGCAAGGCCATGGTCACCGAGGGTGCCGGTGACGATGACCCGGTCCCCGGGCCGGAACCCGTTGTCCCGGACGACCTTCTCGGCGATACCGATCCCTGCCGTGTTAATGACGATCTTGTCGAGGGAACCCCGCTCCACGACCTTCGTATCGCCGGTGACCAGGGCAGCACCCGACTCGGTGAGCGCCTCGTCCATGGACCGGACGATACGCTCGAGGTCGATGATATCGAGGCCCTCCTCGAGGATCATCCCGCAGGAGAGGGCAAGCGGCCTCCCACCCATGACCGCGAGGTCGTTCACCGTTCCGCAGATGGCGATTCTCCCGATATCCCCCCCGGGGAAAAAGATGGGCCGGACCACGTGGGAGTCTGTGGTGAAGACCACGTTTTTCCCGTCGATGGGGATGACCGCTCCGTCGTCGAGCGATTCGAGTCCGATCCCGCCGGCGTTCCGGTTCTTCACGTTCGTGAGGGTCCGGAGGAGTTCCCCCATTGTCTCGCCGCCGGCCCCGTGGGCGAGGTTCACCTTCACGATCCATCCCCGTCCACGTCGATCTCGAGGGAGGTGACCACGATCTCCCGGCCCTGCACGACCTCCGGGAGGGCACCGCATGTCGGGCAGACGAAGATCTCGTCCCCTTCATACCCGCACACGCACCTCGTTCTCGGCTTCACGGTGCGGCAGTCGAGGGTCGCACCGTGAAACAGCGGGTCGTCCTCGGCAATGGCATGAAAGAGGAAGTCCACCTGCTCGGGGTTCACGAGCGCCATCTCGCCGATGTCCACGTGGATCCTCTTCACGAAGTTCGCCCGGTTTTCCTGCGCGGCACGCCTCGCGGTCATGTAGATGTCATGGGCGATGGCGTACTCGTGCATCACTCCTCCAGGCTCGCATAGACCTGCCTGAAGATCTCCCTCGTCTCGAGGGCCTCCTCGCGGGAGAGCTTCTGGATGGCGAACCCGACGTGGACGAGGACGAAATCGCCGACCTGCACGTCCACGAGGTCAAGCTGGACCTCCTGCCGGAGGTCGCCGTAGTCCACCACCCCGACATTGTTCCCCTTGAGCTCGATGACCTCGGCCGGGATCGCGATGCACATGGTTCTCTCATCCTCCCGTCATGAGAAGCGCCGGGGAGGAGATTTGAACTCCCGAGGTGCAAGCACCAGCGGCTTTCAAGGCCGCCGCCTTTCCGGACTAGACTACCCCGGCTCTCTCTAAAGGTTGCCGTTCCCGCGTAAAAAAGGATTGGGTTATTTCCGCCGGGCGATGACAGGGAGGGCCACCGCGAGGGCGATGAGGGCGAGGAAGGCCGGGACAGGGCTCTTCTGGGTGGTGGTGGGGACCGGGGTCGTGGCAAAGAGGCTCACGCAGGTTGTGCAGGGGGCCACCGAATCGGCGTTCTGCGCCGTGAGAGTGACCGTGCCCTGGTCGCTGAAGGTGAAGGGATAGATCTTCACGTAGACCGGCCCTCCCCTCGCCGTGAAGGTCACGGACTCTCCCCCGATGGTGCCCTTCGCGTTCACCACGGTCAGCTGGTTGTTCTCGTCGATGTACTCGAGCACCCAGTCGATACCCGAGGAGGTGCTGATGGTGACCGGTCCCGGCTTCGTATCGACGGCGAAGAAGGCGGGCTGGTTCCGCGAGGCGCTGGCGCTTGCAGAGACCGTCTGGGGCGGCACGGTGGTCACGACGACCGGCGTTGTCGAGACGGGCTGCAGGACCGTGAACTGGGCCGAGCCGATATAGCTCCGGTAATCGGAGAAGAAGGCGGTGTAGGTCCCTCCATCGGTGATCTCGATCTGGGTCGAGAAGGCGTTGTTCAGGGTCGCGATATAGAGGGGGCCGTAGATGGTCATGCCGTTATGGTCGACCCTGAGCTGGGTCCCGTTGTTCCCCGCCGTGCTCACCGACCCCCGGATCGAGAGGATCCCCGTGAAGGACTGCGTCACGGGCGAGGTGATGGTGATCTCCCCCTGGCGGTCAATGAGGGTGACCTGTTTCTGGAGCTTGGATTCTCCCCCGAAGGCATCCACTCCCCCGGGCTGCGGGTCAACGAGCTCGAGGAGATAGTTTCCTGCCTCGAGGCCGGAGGTGGAGAAACTTGCCGAGAAGACCCCTCCCTCCTGCACGACGATCCTCGTCCTCGCGACCTCGGTCTTCGTGAAGGCCATCTTGTAAAAGATGAGGTCCGTCGAGAAGCCGGGCTTCAGCGTCCCGAGGGAGGACCCGCTCACCTCGAGGGTCTGCCCGACCGTGATCTTATCCGGGGCGTTCATCTCCACGTACGCTGCCTGCGCAGCTCCGACGAGAAAAATTCCAGCCAGCAGGATCCAGGCAATCCTTTTCATAGGTACACATCCAACTACCGGAGATAATAGGTTTCTCGTAGCGGGGGAACAGGAAACATGGTTTCTCGTGGCTCTGAACGGCCGGTCGCCGCCTGGATCGACCGGGAACGACGGGGGAACGGGGTTGTCCCGGCCCTCACCCTGATCCTGAAGAGTGGCGGGTGCGCCTGGAACCGGTGCCTGATGTGCGGCTACCGGCACTTCAGGTTCCCGGGCGACGAGGAAACCCTCACCGGCCTGATCCGGGGCCAGCTCTCGTGGGTGGACGGGAGGTTCCCGGCCGACGGGTACGGGGTGGTGAAGATCTTCACCTCGGGTTCCTTCCTCGACCCCGGCGAGGTACCCGTCGCGGCGAGGCGGGAGGTCCTCGCCCGGTTCCGGGGAAAGGAGGTTATCGTGGAGACAAGGCCGGAGTTTGTCACGGAAGAGGCCGTCGGGGATTGCATGGCGGTCCTCGACCGGGGGAGCGGGGCCGTATCCTTCTCGGTCGCCATCGGGATCGAGACCTCCGACGATGGCATCCGGGAGAAGTGCATGAACAAGGGGTTCAGTTTCGACGACTTCGCCGGCGCATCGCGCACGGCGAGGAAGGCGGGGGCAGGAGTAAAGGCATACCTGCTCCAGAAGCCCCCCTACATCACCGAGCGGGAGGCCATCGACGACGTCATCCGCTCGGTGGCTGATGTCCGGCCCTTTGCCGACGCCATCTCCCTCAATCCCTGTACCGTCCAGAAAGGCACCGAAGTCGAGCACCTGTGGAGGAACCGGGCGTACCGGCCACCATACCTGTGGTCGGTCCTCCTCGCCCTCTCGCGGGCCGGGCCGGGCATCATCTGCGACCCGGTTGGCGGAGGGACCCCCCGGGGGCCGCACAACTGCCCGAAGTGCGACGAAGAGCTGGTAAGGGGTATCCGGGACTACAACCTGTCGGGGGACCGCTCGCTCATCCAGGCGCTCCTCGAGCTGGACTGCGGGTGCAAAAAGGAGTGGGAATTCGTGCTCGGGGCCGAGCGGCCCTGGGCGATGCCCCTCACCGGCTGATGGCGGCCGACTGGACCTCGAGCTGCTTTGCAAGGAGCGGGAGGAAGGTCCCGGCGTCGGAGACGACCCCGATGACCTGCTGGGTCCCCCGGTCCATGAGCTTCGTCACCGAGGTCGGGTTGATGTCCACGCAGACGGTCTTCACCGACGACGGGAGGCAGTTCCCGACGGCCACCGAGTGGAGGAGGGTCGCTATCATGACCACCATTCCGCATCCCTTCAGGTGCATCCGCATCGTGTCCTGTGCCTCGATGACGTCGGTGATCACGTCGGGGAGCGGGCCGTCGTCGCGGATGGACCCGGCGAGGACGTAGGGGATCCCCTTTTTCACGCACTCGTACATGATGCCGCCGGTGATCACCTTCTTTTCCACGGCCTCCCTGATTGACCCCGCCCGGATTACCTCGCTGATGGCCTGCAGGTGGTGGCAGTGGCCGCCGATCACCGGCTTCCCTGTCGTGAGGTCCATCCCGAGCGAGGTGCCCATGAGGTTATACTCTATATCATGGGCGGCAAGGGCGTTCCCGGCAAAGAGGGCGTCGACGTACCCCATCCGGATGATCTTTGCGAGGGAGGCGGCCGCGCCGGTATGGATGACGGCAGGCCCCCCGACAAAGACGATCTTCCCGCCCTTCTTCCGGAGCTCGATCATCTCCTTTGCGATCTGGGCGATGATGGCCTCGCTCGGCCGCTCTGGGGAGACCGTCCCGTGCATGAACTCGAAGAGGGACTGCTTCCGGGGCCGTGCTGGCGGGACGACCTTCACCCCGTCCTCGCCGACGACCACGAGTTCTCCCGCAAGGAGCTTCGAGAGGGTCTTGCAGACGGCCTTCCCGGTCGCCGGGTCGAAGATGACCAGGCTGTCCATCTTCATCTCGTCGACGGGGATCCACTTCCCGCCGTGCCGGATGAAGGTCGGGTGGTTCGTCGTGGAGTAGAAGTCCCGGGGGGCGATGCGGTTCCCTTCAGCTGCCACGAGCTTGCAATCGGCGATCTCGACCGGCCGTGCCCCGAACCGGTGGAGATCGGAGAGGATGAGCCCCAGTTTCGCCTCGTCCCGGGCCTTGACCCGGAGCTTCGCGTACGAGGGATCGGTCTTGCGCTTCCCGACGTCGAACTCGAGGATCTCGAAGTTCCCTTCCATGTCCATGATCCGGTCAAAGACCTGGGTCATGATGTCGGAGTCGATGATATGACCCTCGAGCTCGATTTCCCGGGAGGCTTCCATGCCTATATTTCGGCGCAGGGGGTTGATATGGTTAATCCAGCCCTTTTTCTTCCCTGCTTCTGCACAGTACCCTCTTCGCCTCGTTCAGGTCCTCCGGCGTGTTCACGTTCAGGGCAAGGTGCGGGTCATGCAGAAGAAGCCGGTGCTCCTCCTGCGGCTCCCGGATTCGTTCTCCGAGAAGGATATTGACCCCGATCGGAACAGCGGGAGTGCCATCAATAGTCTCAATATAGTCCGCCCGGCACCCGCCATTCGAGCAGAGATCGGTGGGTACCCATGTCGAGAGAGCGGGTTTATTCTGCGATACATAGGTTTCCCGGATCTGCTGCACGTGCTCCGGCCCGAGGCAGGGGATGTCTGCGACCGACGTGAAAAAGGGAGCGGCAACATCCATCTCGGTCGCCGCCTCAACGATATCCTCGATATACCCCCTGCCCTGGGCCCGGTAGAAAGGAATCCTCTGCACACGCAGGTAATTAATGGTCATCGGGGTCCGGTGGGAGGCGACAACCATGATCTCGAGACCGGCGGCGGTATAAGCGTCAATCACGAACGTGATCATCGGCCTCCCGCAGAGGGTGACGAGTGGCTTCTCGCCGAGGCCGAGCCGGCTCCCCTCGCCTCCTGCGAGGATCAGGGCAAGCATGCCGCGAGAGCCCCGGTGAGCTGCCCGTTCTCATCCCGGGTCCGCACCGCGATCCGGATGGCACCCGGGAGGCCGAAGGAGGCGCAGTCCCGGACAAGGATGCCCCGGGCGAGGAGCCGTGCGACGAGGGGGGCGGCAGGCCTCCCGAGCGGGACGAGGAGGAAGTTTACCGACGATGGCAGGGGGTCGAGGCCGAGGTTCCGGAGCTCGCGCCCCAGCCACTCCCGTTCCACCGCGATCTTCTTCCTCGACTCTTCGAGCCGGTGGAAGTTCCGGAAGGCGAGGATGGCGAACTGCTCGGCAAAGGCGTTCACCGACCAGGGAGGGCGGAGCACCTCCATCCGGGCCACGAGGTCCTTATCCCCGAACCCGTACCCGAACCGGAGCCCGGGGACTGCAAAGGCCTTGGTGAGCGAGCGGAGGGTGAACAGGGCAGGGTCATGGTCCCCGGCCATGCTCTGGGCAGGGTCAGAGAGCTCGATGAAGGCCTCGTCGAGGAACAAGCGCCCGGGTCCGAAGGAGCCGGCGCTGTCCCGGGGGGAGGAGGAGGCGCGAAGCGGCTCTTCCTGTCCAGGGGGGAGAGGGGCCCCCCTGGACCGGGCTGGGGCCCCTCGGGACGGGATGCCACCACGCTTCCTGGCCTGCCGCACCTCCTCCTTCACCTGATCTGCCGGAAGAAGGGTTCCCGTCGGGTTGTTGGGGTTGCACAGGAACCTCACCCGCGCGCGTTCCGGGTCCTTCACTTCACGGGCCCCCGCAAGGCGGGCGGAGAGGGAGTACTCACCGAAGGTGGGGTTCCCGACGAAAAACCCGTCCCCTCGCGAGAGGGCGGCCTGGCAGAAGACCCGGATGATCTCCATCGAGCCGTTCCCGACGGCGATCTGCTCGGGTTTCCTGTGGAAAGTCCTCCCGATCTCCTCCCGGAGTGACTCGTACCGGTCGTCGGGGTAGGAGGCGAGGGATGAGGGGTCGGGCTTCCACGGGATCTCCGGCGGGAAGGGGTTCAGGTTCGCGGAGAAGTCGAGGATGGGCCGGCCCGAGCGCCTCAGGTGCCAGAGGAGGGTACCACCGTGAACCGCCCGCCCGGGAATCTCCTTTTCCACGCTCTCCTCCCCAATCGGAGAAGATATTTGAAAACCGGGGCTTAAAAGAATATTGAATCCGCATTATCCCCGAAGAGAAAGTATAAATACTTCTAAATGAATCAGTTCTTTATCCGCTTGACGGACAGTTGTAGCACAGATGTCTGACATAAGGCTGACATAAAGCAGCCAAGTGTCAGATAGTGATGAAAATGGAACGGGTCACCATCCGCTTACCAAGGCAGCAGGTGGACATGCTCGAGAAGCTCGTCACGGCTGGCGAGTTCCCCACCATTTCCGAGGCCGTCCGCTACGCGGTCCGGGAATTCGTGGAGAAGCATGGAAGCCGGATCATCAAGGAGAGCGACCAGGTTTCATTCAATGTTTAGCGAGGTAATGATATGCAGAGCCTGATTGATGAAGCCGTAAAGAACGCGGAACTCGAAAAGACGGATACCAAGACGAACGAGGCGGATGACTTCATCGGGGCCCCCCGGATCCTCGTGGTCGGTTGCGGCGGTGCAGGGAACAACACCGTCAACCGGCTCTACCACATGGGGATCGTCGGCGCCGAGACCATCGCCATCAACACCGACAAGCAGCACCTGGACATGATCCAGGCGGGGAAGCGCGTCCTCATCGGGAAGTCCCTCACAAAGGGCCTCGGTGCAGGCGGGTACCCCGACATCGGGAAGCGCGCCGCCGAGATGGCCCGCCCGACCCTCGAGAGCCTCATGGAGTCGGCCGACCTCGTCTTTGTCACGGCAGGCATGGGCGGGGGGACCGGCACCGGGTCGGCCCCCGTTGTCGCCCAGATCGCAAAGGACCAGGGCGCGATTGTCGTCGGCATGGTCTCCTATCCCTTCCAGGTGGAGAAGGCACGCCTCCTCCGCGCCGAGGAGGGGCTCGAGGGACTGTCGAAGGCCGCCGACTCGGTCATCGTCCTTGACAACAACCGGCTCCTCTCCTATGTGCCGAACCTCCCGATCGGGCAGGCATTCTCGGTCATGGACCAGCTCATCGCCGAGACCGTCAAGGGGATCTCAGAGACCATCACCGAGCCCTCCCTCATCCAGCTCGACTACGCCGATGTCCGGGCCATCATGAGCAAGGGCGGTGTCGCGGTGATGCTCGTGGGCGAGTCCAAGCAGCAGAACAAGGCCGAGTCCGTGGTCCACGAGTGCCTGAACCACCCGCTCCTCGACATCGACTACCGGGGCGCGACCGGCTCCCTCATCCACATCACGGGCGGGAACGACCTCACGCTCGCCGATGCCGAGGAGATCGCCTCGTCGCTCACCTACGAGCTCGACCCCCACGCGGACGTCATCTGGGGCGCCCGGATCCGGAACGAGTTCGAGGGCAAGGTCAGGGTCATGGCCATCATGACCGGCGTCCGGTCGGCACAGGTCCTCGGGCCCTATGCAGAGACCGCGGCGAAGGTCACCCACACGAACGTCGCAAGGCAGGTAGCACCGGCGGCCACCCCCGCCAGGGAGACCACCGCCCGCGGGGACCGCAAGAGCGGCGGCCTCATCGATTTCATCTGAAATCGCCAAAACCAACCTTTTCTTCGAAATCCTTAAGAACACAGGTGTTTTAGAATATACAGAACCCCGGGGGAGGGACCGGCATTTCCGGGCGAATTCCAACGGGGCTTTCGTGCAGGAAGAGATCCTCGCACCGCGGGAACGGGAGTCGAACACATGTATCGCGAGACGACCATTCGGAGGGACGGCTGCCCCGAAGCCGCCCGTGCCGAGAAGCTTTTCTGGTCTTACTCCCGTGCCTGCACCGTGCAGGATCGCGTCACCGGTCCCTGCGGAGGGGTCGAGCACCGGTACCACTGTTGAGGAATGAATGGAGATGCTGAACGATCTCATCGAGAAGAGGAAAAAAACCCTTGCGGAATCCGAGCAGCACAAAAACAGGCGGAACGAGCTGAACGCCCAAGCGAGCAAGTTCGCCGGCGAGCGGAACGCGCTGAACGGCCAGACCCGGGGCTTCGTGGACGAGGCCCAGCAGAACAAGGAAGCGAGGGACAAGTTCAATGGCGAGGTCCAGGCCTTAAAGGAGCAGCGGAACGATTTCAACAAGAAGGCGAACGAGCTCTTCGAGGAGATCGAGGCCTACAAGAAGGAGCACGGCACCATCCGCAGCCGGGGGTTAAAGGAGCTCCAGAAGCAGGCCGAGTACCTGGAGTTCAGGCAGCAGACCGAGGTCTTCACGACGGACAAGGAGCGGGAGCTCATCGAGAAGATCAAGCAGATGAAGGAGTCCATCAAGGAGCAGGAGGCCGAGCTCGAGCAGAACAAGGAGATCCGGACCAAGCTTACCCAGGCCCGGGAGTACCGGAAGCAGGCCTCCGAGATCCATGCGAAGGTGACCGAGATGGCCGACCTTGCCCAGAAGCACCATGATACCATGGTGGAGTGCTACAAGAAGGCCGACAAGTCACGGGAATCGGCAGACGAGGTCCACCGGCAGTTCGTCGAGGCACAGGAGGCGGCCGACGCCGAGCACAAGTTCTTCATCGCCTGCCAGAAGGAGCTCCGCGACTTTGACAAGGTGATCAGCGGCCTCCGGAAGAAGACCCAGAAGGCCAAGGTCACGAAGGAGCAGAAGGCGGTGAGAAAGGAGGCAGAGCGGATCTTCAACCTCTTCCGGGGCGGCGAGAAGCTTACTACCGATGATATCCTCCTCCTCCAGCGCTCAAAACTCATTTAACCACACCTCCATTCCCCTTTTCCCGAACCGGCCCGCCGGATGCATATAAGGATATATAGGTTCCGCGCCGACAGGTATTTGAAAGCATGCCCGAGAAACGGACCCTCGTCCTCTGCGTGGACCGCGACGATGACATCGGGTATAAGGCGCAGGTGGCGAGCCCGGTGGTCGGGAGGGAGGCGGCCCTCGCGGCGGCCACCGCCCTCGCCCTCGCCGACCCCGAGGACTCCGACGTGAACGCAATCTTCCAGGGCATCCGGATCTACGACGACCTCGTGAAGAGGGGGGAGGGGGCGGCCATCGTCGTCCTCGCCGGAAACCATACGGACATGATCCAGGGCGACCGGAAGATCGCGGATTCCCTCGAGCAGGTGATCCGGACCACGGGCTCGGCCTCGGCCATCCTCGTCTCCGACGGGGCAGAGGACGAGTTCGTTCTCCCCATCATCTCGTCCCGGATCCCGGTCGCCTCGGTCCGGCGGGTGATCGTCTCCCAGATGCCGAACCTCGAGTCCTCGTACTACATCATCCGGAAGCTGATCGACGACCCGAAGATCTCGCGGGTCTTCCTCGTCCCCATCGGCCTTGCCATGCTCCTCTACGCGGTGGCGACCCTGATCGGGTATCCCGAGGGGGCGACGGTCATCGTCCTCGGGGTGGTCGGCATCTACATCCTCTTCCGGGTCTTCGGCATCGACACCATATTCGGCGAAGGGGTCTCCTCGCTCCAGTCCTCGCTCGAGAAGGGCCGGTTCTCCTTCGTCACCTCCATCCTCGCCATCGTGCTCGCGGTGATCGGGGTGGTGCTCGGCTCGGCATCGGTCTTCGAGAACTACACCTCCGAGTTCACCATGGGGATCTTCCTCTACGTCATCTCCTTCCTGTACGGCTCCATCGGGTGGTTCGCGGCCTCCGCGCTCATCGTCACGATCGGGAAGGTCATCGACGCGTACCTGAACGACCCCGCCGCCCTCCAGAAGACGGTCGTCCTCCCCTTCTTCGTGGGCGCCATCGGCCTCATCGCCTACGGGGCGAGCGTCTACACCCTCTCGGTGAGCAACCTGCTCACCTTCCCCTACACCCCCTCCGAGGGGTCGCAGCTCATCACCCTCACGGTGGTGTGCGGCCTCCTTGTCGCCTTCATCGGGGTGTACGCCCAGTCGGTTATCGGGAAATGGACGAAGCGAAGGGTGGCGCTGCCCTCGAAATAACGTCCGCCCTCTTCCCGGTTCAGGGCGACCCGCCGAAGTACCCGAACCCCTTCGTGATGGCCCGTGCCTTCGGGTACTCCATCGTGAAGCCGGGGGCCTTCACCTCCACCTCGGGGAAGGTTACCCCGAAGGTGTGGGGGGCGAACCAGTAGGCCTGGTCACCGTAGCTCTCCGAGGCGCCGGCGAGGGTGAAGACTGCACGGGAAAGGCCGACCTCGTCGGCCTTCACCGACGGAAAATTGAGGGCCCGCTCGACCTTTTTCTGGAGGTCGCCGCTCCCGAACAGGAGGATGATCAGGGGCATGCCCGGGTCAAGGGTGTAGTCAACCTCCACCCGGGCCGTCCCGTCCCTGAGCTCGATCCTTGCCTCCTGGAAGGAGACATACCCGATCTTGTTCGCCTCTGCTGCCGCGGCCGCAGGCTGGACGAGGCAGAACAGGATGAGGCCCAGGAGTACCGGGAGAGGCCAGCGCATGGCCCTTGAATATCACCCCACGGTTCATAAAAACGTTGTGATCCCCGCCGACCGTCTCCGACGGAGATTCATGAGGCGCTATATAAATGAGGCGTTTTGATCCGGGGAATGGTTTCCCCGTTCCGGGGAAGTATCCCGGGAACCTCGCCGTGTTCGGAGAAATGGAGCGGGTCTGCCGTGGGAGGCCGGCGGGAACCCGGCCCTCTTCACAGGTTCACCTCATACTATAGTAGAGGGACACGAACCCGATGACCACCGCCACGGCATAAACGAGGGAGGCAAGGAGGAGGAGGGGGCCGCTTACGGTCACGCGCGAGCCGAAGATGACAAGGGAGGACCCGACGACGAGCGCGGCGGTGATGAGCCCGACGAGGACCTTGTCGCTCGACCGGTCCATGATATGCTGGACCCGCTGGAGGTCGCCCTCCGAGACCCCGACTGTGAAGGAGCCCGACGAAAAACGTTTCAGGATGGTGTTCAGGTTCGCGGGGAGCTCGAAGACCCCCTCGATGGCCGTTGTCGCCGACAGCCGTGCCTTCCTCATGATCTCCCTGGTCGCGTAGTCCTTCTCCTCGAGCTCCTCCATGTAGGGACCGACATAGGAACTGAAGTTGAAATCCGGGTCCAGCGCCCTCCCGATGTCGGCGACCATCATGATCACCTTGAGCATGAGCATGAGGGTCATCGGGACCCGCATGTTGTACCGGCGCATCACCGTCGTGAGCTCCTGGATGACCCGGGAGAAGTTCACGTCCTTCAGCTCGAACTCGCTGTAATCCATCAGGATGATGAACAGGTCGTCCCTCAGGGTCTCCATCTGGTCCGGCTTCATCCCGACCCCGAGGCGCTCGAGGGAGCGGATCATCATGTCCACGTCGTTTTCGAGGATGGACAGGAGGAGGTTCGTGAAGGTGTGCCGCTTCTCGGGCCGGATGATCCCCATGATACCGAAGTCGAGGAACACGAGGTCGCCCTTTGCCGTGACGATCAGGTTCCCGGGGTGGGGGTCGCCATGGAAGAAGCCGTCCTCGAAGATCTGCTGCATGTAGGCGTAAAAGCCCCGCTTCCCAATCTCCCGGGGGGAGAGCCCGTACGCCCGGATACCCTCCCGGTCGTCGATCCTGACCCCCTCGACGTACTCCATGACAAGCAAGCGGGGTCCCGAGTATTTCCAGTAGACCTTCGGGCAGCGGACCCCCGGGATCCCCCGCATGTTGTGGGAGAGCCGGTCCGCGTTCCTCCCGTCCCGGACGAAGTCGAGCTCCTTCCGGATCTGGGAGGAGAAGTCTGCCACCATGCCCGTCGGGTTATATACCCGGAGGTCGGGGAACACCACCTCGACCCGCTGGGCGAGGCCTTTCAGGATCACGAGGTCCTTCTCGATGATCTCGGCGATGTTCGGCCGCTGTACCTTCAGGGCGACCTTCGTCCCGTCCGCGAGCACCCCGCGGTACACGAGGGCGACGGAGGCCGAGCCGATGGGCTCCTCTTCGACGCTCGAGAAGACATCCCCGATACAGCCGCAGTAGTCCTCGATGGTCGGCTTCACCTGCGAGAAGGGGACGGGGGCCACCCGGTCCTGGAGCTTGTGGAGCTCCTCGATGAGCTCTGGCGGGAGGAGCTCGGTGCGGGTGGAGGCAATCTGGCCGAACTTGATGAAGGTCGGCCCGAGCTCCTCGATGGCGAGCCGCATCCGCTCGTACACGGGCCGTTTCTCGGGGAAGTGCTTCTGGAAGAACTTCCACTTCCTGACCCCGGGGATGAGCTCGTCGATGGCGATCCCGAAGCCGTACTTCACGAGCACGTCGGCGATCTGGCCGTACCGCCGGAACCGGGACACCATGAACTACCGATCAGCTCTCCCCGTATGAATAGGTTCTCCCTGAGGGAGGGTTCGTCAGAGGGAGGGTCCGAAGGACCCGACCTCGAGCGACAAAGTCGCGAAGAACCCTGCCTGGAGCGACGACGACCATTCCCGCGACGTAAGTCGCGGGGAATGGGAGTGCCGCGACGACGGCGATTTTCAAAGGAAATCGACGGGCGGCGACAGAGTCGCCGCGAAGTCGCGGCTCGCCGTCAGGCGGGGTGCGACCCAGACTTCATCCTCTCCGATCGCCACGGGTACGGCAGCACCGCAAAGAGCGGGATGGCCAGGATCGTGATACCAAGAA
Source organism: Methanomicrobiales archaeon (assembly GCA_035506435.1). GTDB lineage: Archaea > Halobacteriota > Methanomicrobia > Methanomicrobiales > JACTUA01 > JACTUA01. The sequence continues at coordinate 731 of DATJPK010000060.1, read as the reverse complement.
GGGCGAGGAACGCCCCGGTGAGCCCGTACGCGTCGCCGATTCCGCCGATGAGGGCGACCCCGAGCCCCCCGACTCCCATCGAGAGCCCGAGGAGGAGCCCCGAGGCGAGCCCGAGGTCGCCGGGGAGGAGCTCGTGGGCGATGGCGAGGGTCACCGAGAAGCTCGACCAGAGGGCAAACCCGAAGAGCATGAGGGACAGGAGGTTCCACGGCGACGGCAGGGCGAGGAACCCGGCGAGGAAGAGGGCCGTCGCCGCCATCCCGGCGAGGATGGTCTCCTTCCTCCCGGACCGGTCCGAGGCAGCCCCGCCGAGCACCTGCCCGCCGACCCCGACGAGGAGCATGAGGGTAAGCAGGCCGTTTGCCGCGAGGAGGTCGAACCCCTTCCCGGCAAGGAAGATGGGGAGGAAGGCAATGGAGCCGAAGATCACGATGCTACGGAGAGACGCTGCGATAACGAGGATCGTGACAGGCACCCACGGGATCCGGAGGGGGGCAGCCTGCGCCCCGGCACCCGCTCCGGGAGGAGCGGCGCCCGTCGCCCGGGGGAGGATCGCGGGGAGGGCAAGGGCCATGGCGACGGCGGGAATGGCCATGAGGAGGACCCCGCCCTGCCCGAATACCTGGATGGCGGCCCCGGCGAGGAGCGGGCCGAGCGCGAACCCCAGGTTTCCCCCGACGACGAAGTAGGAGATGACCTGCCCCCGGTTCCCGCCGGTGGACTGCTTCCCC
>DATJPK010000059.1:0-10008 GCA_035506435.1 Methanomicrobiales archaeon | reverse complement strand
GAACCCGACCTGGAGCGACCTGCCATCAGGCAGGGTGCGACCGGGGAGGGTTCGTAAGAGGGAGGGTTCATCAGAACCCGACCTGGAGCGACCTGCCATCAGGCAGGGTGCGACCGGGGAGGGTTCGTAAGAGGGAGGGTTCATCAGAACCCGACCTGGAGCGACCTGCCATCAGGCAGGGTGCGACCGGGTTAACCGTCCTTCGTAGACTTTTTCGCCCCGGCCCGGATCCTGTCAACGCACCGCATGTTCCGCTCCGTCGGTCCCGACGGAGAAGCCGTGTCACCCTGTGGCGTGATGGTATCCCGTTGAACAAACCCGGCACCGGGACCGGAATGTTAAGGATTCCCGGAAAGGTCCTCCGTCGGACCGGGAGAATTATATATACGGGATCGGATCAACTCCCTGTTACCGTCGGGAGCAGCCGTGCATCCGACGTGAAAGGGGGAAATATCCTGGACACAGCGGGTTTCATGATAGGGCTCCTCCTCGTCTCTCTCGGGATCGTGCTTTCCTATCTTCTCGAGAAGAGGGCGCAGGGCAGGAGCCAGGAATCCTAAAACCTCACCAATTTTCGGGTCCCCGTCCCACAGGTGAAATGAGAGTACTCTTCAGCGGAATCCGGTTCGCCCAGTAGGTTCCGGTGTCGCCGACCGGCAGGATATCGTAGGTGAAACCGACGGATGGAACGAGGGTGGTATCGGTGACCATTGCCCTGTCGATATCATCACCTGGGGAAAGTGCGCCGACCTGCCTCCCGTCTGCAAGGGGGTGGCCGGGCGAGGCGAAAAGCTCACGCCCGTCAGAGAGCCGGAGGTGCACCAGCCGGTGCGAGGCTGGAACCGGCGTCTTTCCGGTTTGTATGACGGGTGCAGCCACCCGCGACCCGTCCGCATCGGCGGTCCAGACCATCGCCCCTATCCGGATGTCCTCCACCTTCACCTGGCCGGCAGGGGTGTCGATGAGCGTCCCCGCCGCGAGGCAGATCGGGCAGGTCAGGAAGGTGGTCTCCGACTGTTCACTGAGAATCGTCCCGTCGCCCCGGATGGTCCCGGTTACCCGGAGACCCTGTCCCGTGGTCCCCAGCTGGAGGCTGAAGCTGTACGCGTTTCCGCCTGTCGGTGCGAGCGGGATAGCCTGGAGTTTTTTCCACTCGCGGTATATGACAAGCTTCGTCTCGTTCGTGTAAGGCGGCTGCAACCCCTTCCGGGCGACGATTGCCCCAAAGGTGCCGGTATCTTCCTGGATGTCAGGGAAGGTGGCGACCGCCTTTGCCGTCTCGTCACCCCGGGCGACGGGGTGGTAGTCGGGGTCGCAGAAGAAGAACCGGCTCTCGTTGTAATGGTCGAGGAGGATGTACTTCAGCTGGGCAGTGGAGAAGGTGCCCCCCGTGGTCGGGGTCGGGGTCGGCACTGGTCCACCGCCGGGGCCGAGGCAGCCGGCCGCGATGATGGCGCAGAGGAGGAGCAGGACAAAGGCGGATCTCATCAGGCAGGGAGAGGTACCGGGAAATAAAAGAGTTTTGTTATTCCCCTCGCCCCGGGATCTGCAACCGGCGCAAGGTTTCACCCGCATCGCAATGTTTACGTCATGGGGCGGGGAATGAAAAGCGATCGGACATGAGGTGGCAGGGTGGACGACGGAGCACGAACGTCGAGGACATGCGGGGATCGGGTGGTGGCAAGGTGGTCATCGGGGGCGGTATCGGGCTCCTCCTCCTCGTAGGCTATGTCCTCCTGTCGGGGGGCGACCCATCAGTCATCCTCGGCTCGATTGCCAATGGTGGCGGCTCTCTCTCCACGGACGGCGGTACCTGGACCCCGTCCCCCGAAGAGGCACAGCTCGCCGACTTTGTGTCGGTTGTCCTCGCCGATACGGAAGACACCTGGACGACCATCTTCCAGCAGAGCGGTATGACCTACGTGCAACCGAAGCTCGTGCTCTTCTCCGGGGGGATTGACTCCGCCTGCGGGTACGCACAGTCGGCAACCGGTCCCTTCTACTGCCCCGAGGACCAGAAGGTGTACATCGACCTCGCCTTCTACCGGGAGCTCAAGGACCAGTACGGGGCCCCGGGCGACTTCGCCCAGGCCTATGTCATTGCCCACGAGGTCGGCCACCACGTCCAGAACCTCCTCGGTACCATGGACGAGGTGAACCGGATCGAGAGCCGGTCGGACGAGGTGACGGCGAACCGGTATTCGGTGATGCTCGAGCTGCAGGCGGATTGCTACGCCGGGGTATGGGCGAAGCAGACCGACCAGGCCCAGCACATCCTCGAGGCGGGTGACATCGAGGAGGCGCTGAATGCTGCCTCCCAGATCGGTGACGATACCCTCCAGCGGGAGACCCAGGGCTACGTCGTTCCGGATTCCTTCACCCACGGGACCTCGGCCCAGCGGGTTCGGTGGTTCCAGGCCGGATTCACCGGCGGGACCGTCGGGTCGTGCGACACCTTCCACGCGACGGTGCTGTGAAGGGACCGCACCACGTTTCAAAGGGACGGAAAGGGACCAGGAAATTTCCACTCCTTAAATAGGAGGAAAACAAAGCTCCCCGCATGAGCGATATCAGGCAACTCGCGGAGGCACTGGAGAACCTGCCGGGTATCAGGTCAGTGGTCCTTGCAGAGGGCACGGCCAGGTTTTTCGTTCACGATGAGAAGGTCACCGGTGTTCTCCGGAATCTCCAGAAAAAAATCGACACCTCACCGGTTGCCGGCCGGGTGTTTCTCCGGGTGACCATCGACGAGAATGACACCATCGGCTTTGCCGTCATGGCGAACCGTCCCCAGGACATCGATATCTTCACCCGTGCCCTGACCGGTGAATCGAAGCCGAAAATCCGGCTGTCGAGTGGTTGCCCGCGATGCGGTGACCAGGGGATGCAATACAACAGGAACAGGAGGGAATACCTCTGCAAGGTCTGCGGGAATACCATCGCCGAGGACCTCGTGGAAAAATAGGATTCCGGTCCTGCCGTCCGCCCAGGGATCCGTCCATCCCGGAGGCAGACCTTAAAAACGAGGAGGGTTCAACGCCCAGGTCGGAATTCGAATCCGAGTCGCGGGCGTGACAGGCCCGCATGATAGGCCGCTACACTACCTGGGCACGAGGCACTTACATTGGGTTATCCCGCCTCCCGGATTCGAACCGGGGACATCGCGGTAGCTGCGCAGTTACCTACACGGCAAACCAGACTACAGCCGCGCACTCTACCAGGCTGAGTTAAGGCGGGTAAGTGCCCTTGAGTATAGGGAAATTTCCTTCATAAACATATCGTTCGGGGGAGGGCGGGGTTTTACCCGAATTTCTTTATAGGATGAACGCATCCTGTACAGGTATGCCAGAACAGACTGAAGCGGGGTATTGTCTTCTTCACCCCCGGTAAGATTCGCGAGAAGATCACTGTTTTCGACACCACCCTCCGGGATGGCGAACAGACGCCTGGCATCTCATTCACGCTGTCGCAGAAGCAGGAGATAGCCCGGCAGCTCTCCGAGATCGGGGTGCATGTCATCGAGGCGGGGTTCCCTGCCTCGTCAGAGGGCGAGCACGAGACGGTGAAGGCCATCGCGGGGATGGGCCTCGAGGCGCTGGTCTGCGGCCTTGCCCGGATGACGAGGAAGGACGTGGACGCCTGCCTGGACTGCGGCGTGGACATGGTCCATGTCTTCATCCCGACCTCCGACGTCCAGCGGATCCACACCATCAAAAAGACCCGCGAGGAGATCCTCGAGGTGACGCAGGATGTGGTCTCCTATGCCCGCGAGCGCTGCGACCAGGTCCTGTACTCGGCGATGGACGCGACGAGGACTGACCGGGACTACCTGATCCAGGTCCTCCAGGTGGCGAAGCAGGCAGGCGCGACGGTCCTGAATATCCCGGATACCGTCGGGGTCATCACGCCCTCGGCGTACCGTGACCTGATCGGCAGGATCGTGGCCGAGGTGGACTGCCCCATCGACGTCCATTGCCACAACGACTTCGGCCTCGCGGTGGCGAACACCCTGGCCGCTGTCGAGGCCGGGGCCTCGCAGGTGCAGGTGACGGTGAACGGCCTCGGCGAGCGGGCAGGGAACGCCGACCTCGCCGAGACGGTCATGGCCCTCGAGTCCATCTACGGGGTCTCGACGGGCATCCACACCCGGAGGATCGTCGAGACCTCCCGGCTCGTGTCCCGGTGCTCGGGGATTCCCATCATCCCCACCCAGCCGGTCGTCGGGGATAATGCCTTCTCCCACGAGAGCGGCATTCATTCCCACGGCGTCATCGCCCGCTCGGACACCTTCGAGCCGGGTATCATGACCCCCGAGATGGTCGGCCACCGTCGCCGGCTCAAGCTCGGGAAGCACGTCGGGAGGCACGCGGTCCGGCAGATGCTCGCCGACGTCCACCTGGCGCCCGATGACCGGCAGCTCGACGAGATCGTCACCCGGGTGAAGGATATGTCGGTGAAGGGGAGGCAGGTCACCGATGCCGACCTCTACGAGATCGCGGGGACGGTCATGGGAGTGGTGGCGAACGGGAAGACCATCGACCTCCAGGAGATCGCGGTCATCACGGGGAACCACGTCATCCCGACGGCCTCCCTGAAAGCGACCGTTGACGGGGTCGAGCACGTCTACTCGAGCGTCGGGGTCGGCCCCGTCGATGCCGCCCTCCGGGCCATCATGGGGATCCTCCCGACCCGGGTCACCCTGAAGGATTTCAAGATCGAGGCAATCTCCGGCGGCTCGGAGGCCATCGGCCATGTCCTCGTGGCCCTCGAGGACGAGCGGGGGCAGATCTTCGACGCAAGCGGGAGCGGCGATGACATCGTGATCGCTTCCGTCGAGGCGATGGTGAACGCCATCAACCTGCTCCACCGGGTGCGGAAGGGGTAAAGACGGCTTCCTCTTCCCTTACCTTTTTACCCTCACAAACAGGAGGATAGGACCGCTGACGCTCGTGAGCGTGGCCGGATTGTTGTAAGAATACCTGGAAAAAAGTTATTCTGCCGTCGGCGGGACAGGCGGCTTCTTCCGGTCGAGCGACCCCTTGATCTCGGTGGAGAGCTGCTCGAACTTCGCCTGCATCGCCTTCTCCTGCTTCTCGAGGGACTTCACCCGGAGCTCGAGGGTTTCTACCTTCTCGGCGAGGGAGGCGACGACCTTCGGCTTCTTCTGCTGGACCATCACCGTGCCGACGTTGACAAAGAGCTCGGCGTCCTCGGGGACGTCCTTTAACTCCTCCTCGGCCCGCCGGGACTCCCGGATGGCCATCTCGTACTGGGTCTTCTGTGCTGCGACCGTCTGGAGCTGTTGCTGGAGCTGCTGGAGCATCGCGAGCTGGTTCTGCATCCTGGGTGAGATATTTTCCATGAAACCAGATCCTCCCTCTTTGGTACGCACCCATGCCCATTAATCGTTTTGCACCGATGAAGGCCTCCGCCGGCGGAGACCGCGATCCGGAGGGTTTTTCACCCGGGAATGAGAGAGAGGCGGGACGAGGGTGAAGGATGGCCGGCGCGGACAGGAAGGGCATGGGAGAAGGGAAGGCCGGCCGGTGCGGGAAGGCGAAGGGCGCGAGGGTCCTCATGATCCCCGCCTCGAGGAGAGACACCCGGGAGCGGGAACACCTACTGCGCGAAATCGACGAAATCATCGGGGAGATCCGGCGAAGCGGCGGCGACGTGGACCCCGGCCTCGTCCGTGCAAAAGAGGCGATCGGTGACGAGCAGAGCCACCTCCTCATCGCGCGGTCCCGGTGGGGCGAGCTCCTCGGGAGCCTCTCGTACAGTTTCCCGGATGCAGCGACCCTGCGAGTGGATTACATCGGCCTCCTCGTCCGGAGGTGCAGCCTCGGCACCCGGCTCATGGCCACGGTTGCCGGGATCGCCATCGGCGGGAACCGGGCCATCCGGCTCACGGCCGAGAAGAATGCGAAGGGGTTTTTTGCCGCGCTCGGCATGGACCTCGTGGAGGAGTTCCCCGACGGGAACTGCGTGTTCGAATCAACGGGAGACGGGACCAGGCGGCTCGCCGGGATGGCGCGGCCGGGTTGACCGGCCCGCCCCCCCGGTTATCTGGTAAAAAATTATGAGTGGGGGATTTTGTCCTGGAGTGTCAGGTGGTGTCCCCGGTCGCACCAGGCAGCCCGGTCATACCGGGGATCTCGTCATCGGAACTGCGGGAAGGCATGTCTCCCTTGCTGGCACGGAAGTACTCCTCCAGCCATGCCTTCACCGCCGGGTAATTGCCGGATTCCCATGCTGCCTGCACGAAGGTGACATCGATACTTCTGGCGGGAAGTTCCTCCCCGCAGGGTTCTCTCTCCTGGAGAACCCTCTTTGCGAGCCTGGAGATGATCTCCTGCTGCTGGCCTGGATCGCTCATGTCAGGATGTGCGCAACCGACCCCGGGGACTGCCGAGGATCCGTTGCCGGTGGCAGTGATGATCAGGGCGCTGGCTGTTCCCATGACCAGTCCAAGGATGCACAGGACCGTGAGGGGTCCTGCCACGAATCCCTGTTTTCCCATGACCTTCACCCTGTCTCTCTTCTGGTGTGGCCGGTTAGCCCGAACCGCACCATGTAATGTATATGTTACAATTTGTTATATAAACATTTGTGTTTGTATTATTCGCAATACATAATTGCCCCCGATCCTGCGTGAGAAAATTCACGGGTTTTTCCCGGAACGGGAAGGCTCGGGGCGGGTAAAACAAAGAAAGAGAATCCGGATCCGGGGCAGGAATCACTGCCCCATCATCCTCGCTCTGCCGGGCCTACCGGGTATCCTGCGTCGGGACCTTTATCCTGCCCCGGATCTTTGCCACCGCCCGCCCGGCGACCATCCTGAGCGGCTCGTACCTGTCGCCGGAGGCCATCCGTTCGAGCTTCGGGACAGCGTTCGCCTTCGCAAGCTCGGGGGCGGCCCCGAGATCGGCGAGGCGTTCCACCGCCTCGACCGCCTGCACCCTGCTCTTCTCGTCCTTCTCGTCAAGTCTCCCGACGATGGCCGGGATGCCCCCGAGGGAGATGAACTCCGCGGGTTTCCACCCGGGCATCCAGGCAATCGTCATGACAGCGTCGAGAGCCTTTCTCCTTGCATCCGGGTCGTCGCAGCCGAGGTCCTTGATGACCTCCGAGAGGAGCCGGGTCTCTCCAGACATCTTCTTCGCAACGGGCATCGTTCTCCAGTCCCCTGTATTTCCGGGCCCTCGTTGGTAATGACGGTATAAAAGCATTCGCCTGTGGAGCGGTTTTTGAAAGAACGAGCACCCGACAGGGTGCGAGTTGGAGCGCCCATCGGGGCGCGAGTGAGAGCACCCGACAGGGTGCGAGTTGGAGCGCCCATCGGGGCGCGAGTGAGAGCACCCGACAGGGTGCGAGTTGGAGCGCCCATCGGGGCGCTCACGTCCTCGGGGCGGTTGGTCCCTCGGACGATTTCAGAAAAAAAAGGAGTCCAGGATCGGGGACCGGCCAATCAGGCGGCCGGCTTCTTCGCGCCAAGCCCCTCGAGGAAATCCCCGATAAAGGCACCGACGATGAAGATGATCATGAGGATGATAATCCCGATGAGAAGGCCGATGCCCCCCGCGATGCCGATGGCAAGGCCGATACCGGTGACCGTGGAAATGAGCGCAAATATGATGCCGAGCACGATCCCGATGATGATACCCATCTTGAGAAGGCCCCAGTAGCCCTCTTTTCCTTTGTGGAAAAAGCCGTACGCGATACCGATGACCAGGATCAGGAGTTCAAACCACATGTAAAAACCTCCGTTTTCATTCTCCCTCGACCCTCTTCCCTATTTATGGATTCCGAATCGGGACGGGGCGTTGAAGAACAGGAAACCGGAGAGAAAAGGATGGGCCCGCTGAGATTCGAACTCAGGATCTCCGCCATGTCAAGGCGACGTCATAGCCGACTAGACCACGAGCCCGTCGAAAGACGTCTATAGTGTTGGTTCAACCCCCATATAAAAGGGTATGGAGACAGAGCGACTCAGGTTTGCGGCCTTTGTTCCGGGCGGCAATTCTATGAGCCTCCGCCATCCCGGTCACGGCCCCTGATCCTTTTGCCATGCAAAATATAATGCAAAATATATATAAGGAAAGCAGGGGGAGAATCGCCTTATCTAAGGGTATCCCCGGCTCCAGCAATGTCTTCCATATAAAGCGGTTCACACTTCTTCTCGGGGTCCCGGTGGTGGTATTATGAGGGTAAAGAAATTCCAGGTTCTCTTGTGCATCGCCATCGCAACACTGTTTGCGATGATCCCTGCTGCCGCCCAGGCTGCACCGGGGATCCAGGTGACGAAGACCCCGGTGAACCAGACGGTGATGTTCGGGGCACCGGCGACCTTCACCATCACGGTGAGGAACGCCGGGGACACGGTGCTGAGCCCGGTCATCATCACCGACTGGGCGAGCTCGACGGGGGCCAGGATCCCGGAGTGCAGCCGGAACATCACGTCACTTGCCATCGGAGGTTCCACGAGTTATAGCTGCAGCCATGCCGGCGAGATGTCGAGCTACTACAACTACGTGAATGCAAAAGGGTATGGTCCCAGTCCGGCCTATACCATGGTACAATGGAACGCCTCGGCCCGGGTGACGGTGATCCCGGCAGCTCCTGCGATCCGGGTGACGAAGACCCCGGTGAACCAGACGGTGATGTTCGGGGCACCGGCGACCTTCACCATCACGGCGACGAACACCGGGAACACGGTGCTCAGCCCGGTCATCATCACCGACTACCCGAACGGTGTCCGGGATCCCTCGTGCAGCCGGAACCTGTCGAGTCTCGCGGTGGGAGGTTCGTCGAGCTACAGCTGCACCCACGCCGGCGAGATGGCGAGCTACTTCAACTACGTCAATGCGAAGGGGTACGGTCCTGCCCCGGACTACACCCAGGTGCAGTGGAACGCCTCCGCCCGGGTGAATGTGATCCCGGCAGTTCCCGCGATCCAGGTAACGAAGACCCCGGCGAACCAGACGGTGAACTCGGGTGGCACGGCGACCTTCACCATCACGGTGAGTAATACCGGGAACACGAACCTCTCACCCATCATCATCACCGACTGGGCGAGCTCGACGGGAGCCAGGATCCCGGAGTGCAGCCGGAACCTGTCAGGCCTTGCGGTGGGAGCCTCCTCGAGTTATAGCTGTTCCCATGCTGGCGAGATGGCGAGCTACTTCAACTACGTCAATGCGAAGGGGTACGGTCCTTCACCGGACTACACCCAGGTGCAGTGGAACGCCTCTGCCCGGGTGAATGTGATCCCGGCAGTTCCCGCGATCCAGGTAACGAAGACCCCGGCGAACCAGACGGTAAGCTCGGGGGGGACGGCGAGTTTCACCATCACGGTTCTGAACAACGGGAACGTGCCGCTGAGCCCGATCATCATCAATGACTATGTCAACGGGCTGAGGGAAGACTTGTGCAGCCGGAACCTGTCGGGTCTTGCGGTGGGTGCATCGAGCAGCTACAGCTGCACGCATGCCGGTGAGACGACGAGCTACTACAACCTCGTGAATGCCCGGGGCTATTACGGTTCGACCATGGCGCAATGGAACGCCTCGGCGCACGTGACGGTGACACCGGCAGCTCCGAGCATCCAGGTGACGAAGAGCCCGGCCGAACAGACGGTGAACTCCGGCGGAACGGCGAGCTTCACCATCACGGTTCTGAACAACGGGAACGTGCCGCTGAGCCCGATCATCATCAATGACTATGTCAACGGTGTGAGGGAAGACTCGTGCAGCCGGAACCTGTCGAGTCTCGCGGTAGGAGGTTCGTCGAGCTACGCCTGCACGCACACCGGCGAAACCGTGTCTTACTACAACCTCGTGAATGCCCGGGGGTGGGCACCGGACAGCACCATGGTGCAGTGGAACGCCTCTGCCCGGGTGAATGTGATCCCGGCAGTTCCCGCGATCCAGGTAACGAAGACCCCGGCGAACCAGACGGTAAGCTCGGGGGGGACGGCGAGTTTCACCATCACGGTTCTGAACAACGGGA
>DATJPK010000058.1:0-5403 GCA_035506435.1 Methanomicrobiales archaeon | reverse complement strand
TATTCCCGACGAACAGCCCCCCGAAGGTGGCAATCCCTGCCCGGGAGAAGAGGCTCGGGGTGATCCGCTTCAGGGCCCTGAAGGTCAGGTACCCGGTCAGCACCTCGGAGAAGTTCACGAGCACGTTCGCCCCGATGAGCCCCCATCCCCCGTGGCCGATGGCCGCCGAGAGGATATTCACGATAAAGACGATGAAACTCCCGAGGACCGGGCCCGCGAGGATGCCGATGAGAGGGGTGAGGTTCATGTGCACGCCCCCGAACAGGGGGACCTGCACCTGGAACACCGCAAACGAGGCCGCCGTGACAAAGGCGGCGACCGTAATCTCTGTCGCCCCCACCTTCCTCATCCTCGACCATATGAGGGCAGCGCCGATAAGCGCGAGCGTACAGATCCACCAGACGAGTACCCAGAAAAGGGTGAAGGAACCATCGGGGAGATGAATGTGTGCCACGTGAAACCGACCATCAGCCGGCAGAACCCGGCTGTCGTATATCTCCCGATGTCCATATCAAGATTTCCAAAGATTTGGACATGTACCAAATTATGACGATCGGCCCTTCCCATGTACCTCCTTCAGTGCGGCGACGAGCTCCTCCCGCCTGACCGGCCGTTTCTCAGGGACGACACCCATCGCCGTGCAGCAGTCCAGGTACAGCCGGATACCCGACGGGACCGCAAGGCCCGCCTCGCGGACCAGGTCCGTATCATAGAAGACCTCGTCGGGCGGCCCCTCCGCAAAGACGGACCCGTTCTTCACCATGCAGATCCGGTCGGCGATCCGTGCCGCGAAGTCGAGATCATGGGTGGCCACCACCACCCCGATCCCGAACTCCTCCTTGAGGCCGACGATGAGCCTCTCGACCGTCATGCTGTGGACGGGGTCGAGGTCCGAGGTCGGTTCATCGAGAGCGATGACCCGCGGCCTCATGGCGAGGATACCGGCGATGGCCACCAGGCGTTTCTCCCCTCCGCTCAGGTAGTTCGGGATCTTTTTCACGAGATGCGCCCCGCCGACCGCCGAAAGTGCCTGCATCGCCCTCTCCTTTGCCTCGTCCCGGGTGAGACCCATGTTGAGGAGCCCGAACATCACGTCATCGAGAACCGTGGGAGCAAAGAGCTGGTCGTCGGACTGCTGGAAGACCACCCCCACCACCCTCCAGAGATCGGATCGTTCGCCCGCCGAGAGGGTCTTTCCATGGACGAGGATCTTGCCCTGCGACGGCGTGAGAAGCCCGTTCAGGTGTTCAATTAGGGTCGATTTCCCTGAACCGTTCGGCCCGCAGATGGCGACGATCTCGTTCTTCAGGACATGGAAACACATGTCATGGATCCCGATGCTCCCGTCAGGATAGGAGTGGCTCGCGCAGTCGACGTGGATGATCTCCCGCTCCGGATCCACGACCGGGCACGGGGTCGGCCCGTGCAGCTCCCTTCGGGTGATCGTCACGGCGTTCACCACCATCCCGGAGAAGATGCCAGGGAACCGGCGGCCACGAGGAGGATACCGAGGGCGAGGACCCCGTACCCCCCCATGCCCGGAGCCGGTATCTCCGTCGCGTTCGAGTACGAGCCATGATACCCCCGCGCCCTCATCGCCTTCTCCACCCGCTCGGCCCGGTCGAAAGAGCGGATGAAGACGAGCCCGATGATCTCCGCAAAGAGGGCACCTTCGGTCCTCATCCCGCGGACGAGACCCCCGCCGCGGGATCGTACCGCCTTCAGGATGGACCCCACCATGGCTAAGGTCAGGAAGAAGAACCGATAGGCCATGAGGAAGATCTGGTCGACGGGGGCGGGGAAGATGCGGGAGATCATCCCGGAGAGGTACTCGTACCGGGTGGTCATCAGGAAGAAGAGCGAGTAGGTGACCGATGTCAGGGTCTTCAGTGAGAGGGTCACGACGAGAAGGATCCCCGAGTCGGTGAGGATGATCGAGATCCCTGCGACCGAGAAGGCGAGGACGGGGTTCCCCGGCTGGGTCCACGCCAGGATCCCCACGAGGGAGACGACGAAGAGGAGGGGGAAGAGGTACCAGCGGAAAAGCTTCGCCACGGGGAGCTTCGCAAGAACGAACAGGGAGAGGACCGCTAGGTACAGCCCCAGGAGGAGGAGCGGGTTTCGAAGGAGGGTGATGCCGACGATAAGCACGGCAAGGGAGAGGAGCTTGGTCCAGGGGCTTACCGTCGAGAAGAACGAGTCCTGCTTCTCTGCAAAGTAGGTGATCAGGTCGGGGTCGGGGATATGCGACGATACCGGTAAGGAACTCATGCCTCCTCCGCCGGATCCCTTCCGCCGTTGTCGCCCGCCGCTGCCCCCAGGCCGCAGGTCCCGTGGGTAATCTCGCCGCAGACGCCCCGGCTCGGGTGGCCCATGGCCCGGCAGATCCGGTCGACGGCACCCCGTGAGACGAGGCTCTCGAACCGCGAGACCTCGCAGCATGCCTCCTCCCCCGAGAGGCCGAACCGGGTCAGGACCAGGGCGAGGATGCGGTGACGCTTCACCAGGAACTCGGCGCAGCTCCTCCCCTTCTCCGAGAAGGTCACGCCGTGGTAGGGCTCGTGGACGAGGAGCCCGGCCCGGGCGAGCTCGTCGATGGCCTTCGTGACCGTCGAGGGATCGACCCCGAACCGTGCAGCGATCCGGTTCGTCTTCACCCTTCCCCCGGTTTCGTAGATGAACTTGAGATACTCCACCTTCCTCGCCGGGAGCCCGAGGCCTTCCTCCGTTTCCATGGGATATCATTCCCCGGGAGGGAAGAAAAATGTTGGTATGGGACCAAATTTGCGGGCAAACCCGGCAGGACCTGTCCCGGGCCGGGGGAACACCGAAATGGCCGGGGTGATCGGATCGAATCGCCCGAAACGTCCGCAAAAACCACGTAATCCGGCTGACGGCACGGATACGTTTAAGTAAAAATGTACCGAAGGTTATAGGGTTGCTGCTATAGTGTAGACCGGCCAATCATGCGGGCCTCTCACGTCCGCGACTGGGGTTCAAATCCCCATAGCAGCATCGTTCCGCCGGGAAGGATTCCCGGTATGTCTTTACTTCCGCGATTTCCGGGCTGCAGGTTTCTTTGCTGCCGTTCTTCGCACGGGTTTCTTCACGGCGGCAGCCTTGCGGACCGCCTTCTTTGCCGGGGCCTTCTTTGCCACGGGCTTCTTCGCAGTCGTCTTTCGGGCCGGTTTTTTTACAGTCGTCGTCTTTGGCATGTGTTTCACCGTTTTCAATTCTTCCTGGAATTTTTTGCACCAGGGTACCAGGTCATGCGTCCCCATTCTCTTGCTGCACCTGGCGCAGATGGGTTCCAGGTTGCTGACATCATTCGCACCGATGCTCGCCGATGCGCGGCGTTGTCCGCAGACAAAGTCATCGCGGTGTATGATCGTCTGATGGCAGCAGACGCATGTTCCCGTTGAACGAAAGCCAAACCTCTTCTTCCAGACTTTGGCCCGGGTGGCCGGGGTTATCCTCTCCCAGTCCCCCTCGCCCGACGGTTTCGGCTGGACGGGGACGTTCGCCCTGGGGAGGACAGCCCCGGGCGATGTGCCCCGGGGAAGTCCGGCTGGAGGATTATTCGCAACCGGGTTTGGCATATAAGACAGGTCGAATTTAAAACTATAAATATTTATTACCGGATTATACGCCCGCTGCACTCCGGATACAGCCGGCAGGGATCCCGGGGCGTGCCGGGCGCGGGACGCGGTATACCCGGCAGGAAATCGGGCAGATGCGGCCCCGCGCACAAATAACAACCGTTATATTTCCACAGTTCCAAGGTGAATGCACTGTCATGCCATGACATAGGTCGTCATGCCGTGACGTAGCTTGGTTTCTCTCGACGGAGGACTATCGATGGACTACAGGCACTACACCATGATACTCGGGATCGTTCTCCTGGGAGCCATCCTCGCGGCAGGATGCACCCAGGGAGCCACGCAACAGGCGGGTACGATAAAGATCGGCGTGATGGCGTCCCTCACCGGCGCCTCCTCCAACCTCGGAAACGGCATGTGGGACTCGGCGGTCGTCGCCGCCAACGAGGTGAACGCCGCAGGCGGCGTGAACGTGAAGGAGTACGGAGGCAGGGTCAACATCACCCTCGTCCCCGGGGACGATCAGTCCACCCCGGCAGGAGGGCAGACGGCGGCGACCAAGCTCATCACCGAGAACAAGGTGGATGCCCTTGTCGGCGGGTACTCGAGCGCGGTTACCAATACCTATCTGCCGACCGTCGCCCAGTACAAGGTGCCGTATGTCGTGACCGGTGCATCGAGCCCCGTTATCACCCACCGGACCGACATCGACACGAGTTACATCTTCCACCACTGCCCGACAACGGATACCTATGGGAAGTACACGACCGAGTTCATCGACCAGGTGATCCGGCCGTCAATCGACGCGAAGTTCAACCTCGCGGCCGGACGCCCCCTCCGGCTCGCCCTCATCTACCAGGACAGCCCGTTCGGCCAGGGAGTCTTCTCGGCCGTGAACAACACCATCCATGCCGAGAACCTCAACGTCCAGATCGTGGGAGCGCAGTCCTTCAAGATGGGAGAGAGTGACTTCCACACCACGCTCACCGCCATCAAGGCGGCGAACCCCGATGCGATCTACGTCGCCGCCTTCACGAACGAGATGGTGCCGATGGTGACCCAGGCGAGGCGGGATGTCGGCCTCAATACCATCTTCCTCGCCGTGGAGAACAACGATGCGCCGGCGTACTACAAGGGGCTCGGGGGATACGGGAATAATTCCATCATGGAGAGCAGGTTCTCCCCCTACACCGTCCCGACCGGGAGCATCGCCGATGCCGTGGCGGCCTTCAAGGGCCCCTACACCACGGAGTTCGGTTCACCGCCCGACATGATGGGTGCTTCCACGTACGAGGGCGTCCACATCCTTGCCCAGGCCATCTCGAACGCCGGGACGGTGGACAAGGCCTCCGTCCAGCAGGCCCTCGTGAACCTGAGGATGCCCCAGATGATCGAGGCCATGCAGGGCGGGGTCATCAGCTTCTCGCCGGACTTCCATGAGTCGCAGTTCAATCTCTACATGGAGCAGCTCATCTGGAACCCGACGGCAGGGGAGCCGAGGCCCGTCATCGTCTGGCCGAACAACCTGAAGGCCACGGGCTTCGTCCTGCCCGACTGGTACACCCCGGGAAGCGGGTAAATCCACCTCTTTTTTAAAGCTCCAGCGGCAACGAATCTCTGGTAGAGGCCATGGTTCAAGTGGACATCCTGTTACAGATCGTCTTCTGGGGGCTCTACGCAGGGTGTATCTACCTCCTCCTCGCGACGGGCCTTAACCTGATCTTCGGGGTCATGAAGATCGTGAACTTCGCGCACGGGGAGTTCCTGATGCTCGGGGCCTATGTCACGGCGGCCATCTTCGCGG
>DATJPK010000057.1:0-11587 GCA_035506435.1 Methanomicrobiales archaeon | reverse complement strand
GTCAGGTAATGGAAATACTGCCCGTCCTGGTCCCACTCGAGCCTCTCATCGGATGGCTCGCCCGGTCTCCTCTCGGGCAGGCGTTTCCCGATGCGCAACCCCCCGATGGCCGGGTGCCGCTCCCCTTCGTCAGGGGGCAGGCCGCTGATCCAGCCCTTCCGGGGGTCGTCCTCCCGGTGCCTGCCGAGGGTGTGGTGGACCTGGTCCACGAGGCGCAGGGCAAGGTCCCGGCACCGCTCATGCCCTGCTCCCGGGGAGAGACCGAGGTAATTGCAGACTGCAAACGCATCGGTCCAGAGGTACCGCTTCGGGCTTCCACCTGGCGGGTCGAGTCCTGTCAGCCGGGCAAATTCCGCCATGATCCTTCGCGCGGTCTCCCCGGCGGTATCCACGGTCATCCCGACCCCCGCTCACATCCCTTCGGCCGACGAATGCCAGGCGGAGATCCCACCGGGTCCCCCCGGCCGGCCGAAAAAAAGGATTTTCAGCCGACCTTGATATCCTTCTTTCCTGACCACAGGCCGTGGAGGTTGCAGTATTCCACGGCATGGATCGTCCCGCCCTTCTGGAGCTTCAGCTTGAAGACCAGGTCGGGCTGGGCCACCACCGGCGTGAGCGAGACCTTGCCGAGGAAGACCGGGTTGAAGGCCCGGCCGTCCTCGTTCAGGTAGAGGGCGATCCACCGGATGGAGTGCTCGGCGGTGTTCGGGTGGGGGCCCACCATGACTTTCACCTCGAACATCTGGTCCGGCTTCACCGAGGCGGGCGCATCGATCTTCGGCGTGTGGCTCTCGCGCTTCCCAAGCGCCTCGCCCGCTGCATTGTCAAAGCTGTAGATCAGGGCTCCGAAATCCTTGGTTGCCATGTTTTTCCACCGGTGTAAGGAGGGGCGAAGGTTCATATGAAGATTACGGTGAAAAGCAGGTTCTGAGGCAGGGATGTCAGGCGAAACTTTATGGGCCGGCATAATCAGGTGAAGAGTGACAGGGTGGACCATGAAGGGGAATGAAAAGGGAAAGCACGTCCGGAAGGGCAGTCTGCCAGCCGGCGATATCGGGACCCTGAAAGATCGGTATCGGACGACGCTCGTCGACAGGCTGACCCGTGCGGACCTCGGGGAGCTCCAGTCGTACCTCGGGAAGATGTTCGACGGGGCCGGTAACCTGGACCGGGAATATCGCGAGAAGTTCGAATGGAAGCTCCGCCAGTACCTCCCCGAGGAAGTCCTGACGAGGGAGACACCCGGTATCGAGGCCCTCGTGCGGAGCCTGCGCCCCGGTGACCTGAAACGATAGCGTTCGACGGCTGCGCCAGGCACTCATCAGGGGGCCGGTGCCCGTCCCGACCCGGCGAGTTCGCGAAGGTACCGCTCCCTTCTCATGACGTACGCATCTCCGCCGGGTCCAAACGGCACGTACTCGGAGACCTTCCAGCCCTCATGTGCCAGCCGGACCTTGGTCTCTTCGGAGAGCCCCCTGAGAAATCCGAATTCGAGGGAATCCCGGGCCCCTCCGAACTCCCCCTCGGCCCATGCGATCAGGCCGGGGTCGTGGGTGCCGAGAGAGAAGGGTACGCGGAGGGATTTCAGGAGCCGGGCATCTGCCTCGGTCATGCGCCGGATCTCCGATGCATCCGACGTATCGCCGACATAGGCGCCCTTCACGAGCCGGACGTTCACCCCCTCCGAGACCATCCGCCTGATATCGTCCCCTGTCCGGTTGAGATAGGACTGGAGTGCGACGGTGATGTGCGGGATCTCCTTCCGGCACTCCGATGCGGCCCGGAGCGTGAGGTCGACCATTCCCTTCCCTTCCATGTCAAGCTCGATGGGGACATTGCCGGTACGGGCCTCCCGGGCCAGCTGCACCAGGTTCGCCCGGGCGGCGTCCCCATCGAAGAGACCACCGATCCCGCTCAGTTTCACGGAGAGGGACGCGTCTGTCGAAAGCGACACGATGCCCCGGAGGCACGCGATATTCTCTTCGGTTTCGGCCCGCGCCTCGGCCGGTGATCGAGCGTACTCGCCGAGAGTCGCGAGGGTGCATCGGATCCCCTGCCCCTTCCGCTCCCGAGCCCACCCGAGAGCAGACTCGAGATCCGGAAGCGTCCACCTGCCCGGTCCGGCCATGACCTCACTGTGCCGGTCCGACCTGATAAGGGAGCTGGCCGGGCCCCGGCCCCCATGGTCCCTGCCAGATGCCCCCCCGGTTGCTGCCATGCTGCGTATGTACCTCTCCATTATATGCGGGACGGATACAACTGGTATGGAACCTGGTCCCGGTACAGGCGGGGATGCGGGGCTCTCCACGGAGGAGGCCAGCCGGCGGCTCACCGAGTACGGCCCGAACCGGATCACGAGGCCCTGGCAGATCACCTTCCTCGGCATCGCGAAGGAGGAAATCACCGAGCCGATGATCCTCCTCCTCCTCGCCGTCGGGGTCTTTTACACCCTCCTCGCGAGCTTCGGGGACGCCCTCACTCTCTATGCCATCATCGCCGCGCTCATCGCGGTCGAGATCGCAAACGAGTACCGGGCAAAGAAGGCCATCTCGTCCCTCGCGTCCCTCGCCGAGCCACGGACAAAGGTCACCAGGGACGGGCGGATCTCCGAGATCGCCACCGAGGAGGTGGTGCCCGGCGACCTCCTCGTCCTCGTCGCGGGGACCCGGGTCGCGGCCGACGGCACGATCCGCTCGGGAGTGAGCCTCCAGCTGGACGAGTCATCCCTCACCGGCGAGTCCTTCCCGGTGGACAAGGCGCCCGGAGGAGAGGCCTTTGCAGGCACCCTCGTCCTCTCCGGGGAGGGGACGATGGAGGCGGCAAGGACGGGCAGGGAGACCCGGATCGGGAAGATCTCGGAGCTTGCCCGGGTGATCCGGCCGCCGAAGACCCCGCTCCAGCTCGCGATGAAGTCCCTTGCAAAGACCCTCGTTTTCGTCGCGCTCTTCTTCTCCATCGCCCTCCCTGCGATCGGGGTCCTCCAGGGCCAGCCGCTCCGGGTGATGTTCCTCACCGGGCTTGCCCTCGCTTTTGCGACCATCCCCGAGGAGCTCCCCATCATCATCACGATGAACCTCGGGCTCGGCTCCTGGCTCCTCTCGCGCGCGAATTTCCTCGTGAAGAAGCTGAAGGCGGCCGAGACCCTCGGGAACGCCACGGTGATCCTCACCGATAAGACGGGCACCCTCACCGAGAGCCGGATGCGGGTCGCCGCGGTCCTCCCCGAAGACCGGGCCGGCCAGGTGCTCGCCGCTGCACGGGCGGGCATGACCGACCTTTCGCTCTCCATCACGGACCGTGCAATCGCGGAGGCGGCCGACGCGCTGCGGATACCCCCGGGCCCGGGGAAGGTGGTGAAGGAACGGTCTTTCGACAGCGGCCGGAAGACCCGGGCGGTGGTCCGGGAGAACGACGGGGAGTCAACTCTCTACCTCTCAGGCGCCCCCGAGGAGGTACTCGCGAAGGTTACCGGGGGTCCCGGCGAGGCGGCTGCCGCACTCGCCCGGGAGGCTGCGCTCGGGAGGAGGGTGATCGCCGTCGCGCACCGCCCCCTCGGCCCCGCAGACACCACCCGCCCCGTGGGGGAACTCGAACAGGGGCTCCTCTTCGACGGGCTCATCGCGCTCGAGGACCCTCCCCGGCCCGGCGTGAAGGAGACCATCGGGCGGGCGCACCGGGCCGGGATCCGCACGATCATGGTGACCGGCGACCACCCGGGGACCGCGGCGGCCATCGCCGCCGAGGTCGGCATCCCGCCGGCACCCCTCGTCGAGGGGAGGGAACTCGACGGGATGAGCGACGGAGCCCTCCGGGAGGCCGCGAAAAAGGTCTCGGTCTTTGCACGGGCCACCCCCGAGCACAAATACCGACTCGTGAAGGCCCTCCAGGAGCAGGGGGAGGTCGTGGCGGTGACGGGCGACGGGGTGAACGACGCGCTCGCCCTGAAGGGTGCTGACATCGGGATCGCGATGGGGATCCGGGGCACCGACGCCGCAAAGGAGGCGGCGGACATCGTGATCGCCGACGACAACTTCATTACCATCGGGAAGGGGGTCTTCGAGGGACGGCGGATCTTCGACAACCTGACAAAGGGGGTGAGGTACTACCTCTCCGTGAAGCTCGCCCTCATCGCCATCTTCGCCGCCTCGCTTGCCCTCTCCCTCCCCTTTCCCTTCTCCCCGATCCAGATCATCCTCCTCGAGCTCTTCATGGACCTCGGGGCATCGGCGGCCTTTGTTGCCGAGCCGGCCGAGCCGTCCATCGACCGCCGGCCTCCCCGGGACCCCCGGGTCCCGTTCCTCGACCGGGCAATGGTCACCGGGATCGCCATCGGGGGGATCGCCCTCTGGCTCGCGGTCTTCGGCACCTATGGAGCGGCGATCCGCCTCGGGATCCCTCTCGCTATGGCACAGACCTATGCCTTCTCGGCATGGATGGGCGGCCACGTCCTGCTTGCGCTCTTCTCCCGGTCGGCACGGGACCCGCTCTACCGGATCGGCTTTCTCGCGAACCGGGCCCTCGTGCTCTGGATGGCAGGGGCCCTCGGGTTCCTTGCGGCCGCACTCCTTGTGCCTGCCATTGGGGAGCACCTGAACATGGTGCCGGTCAGCCCTGTGGGGATTGCGACCGTCGCCCTCTTCGTAATCATCTGCATGGCCGGGTTCGAGCTCGTGAAAATCGCGAGGGCTGCCCGGAACGGGGCCCCGGCGGTCCCGGGGTGACCGGGGGACAGGGTTCCCTGCCCTACCCTCCCTTCTTCCCACCTGTCTTCTTCTGAGCGCCCTTTTTCCCTGCGACGTGCTTCGAAAACCGCATGTTGCCCTCGGACACGTCGGTGACCGCGCCGCAGCTGGGGCAGGTGAGGGACTCCTTTTCCGGATGGTCCTCGGCCCACTCGTCCCAGGAGGCGAAATGGATGGGCTCGCTCGGGTGATGCCACCACCACCCGCACTTTTCGCACTTCACCTCGCGCTTCATGGCCTGTCCTTTCATCGCGCCTGATTTCGGAGGGTGAGGAGATAACGGTTGCGCAGGGAAACGGACCGATGGTTCCCCCCGGGCGTCAGCAGATCCCGTGCCCAGAGCACGGGATCCCGGCGCTTCCGCGGCCCTCCTCAGCCGCATCGAGAGGATCCCCTTCCCGTCGCCGAGGACGAACATGGTATCGAGGTACGACTCGGAGATCTTTTCGAGAAGCGGCGTGAGGTGCGGGAACCGGCCCACGATGACCGCGTTCAATTGGCCCAGCCGGGCAGAGGCGCGGCGCACCTCCTTCTTTACCGAGGGCGTCGCCCGGATCGTGCCCCGGTGGACCCCGAGGGCGGCTATTCGGATGATTCGGTCCAGCCGTTCGACGCCGAGCGCGAGGGAGTCCTCCTCGAGCATCTTCTTCCGCCCGTCGGGAGGAAGGCTCCCGGCTTTCCGGATCTTTTCCGTGATATCCCCGGGAAAGGAATCCTGCCCCTCCCCGGCGAGGGAGAGGGAGAAGAGCTCACGGTATATCGATTCCGCCTTTTTTGCATCCTCCCCGGTCATCCCCTGTACGAAGACGGGGAAGAACCGGCCAAGGGCGTCCCCTGCCGTGCCATCCGCCGTTCCGGGCGGTTCGTGGTTTTCCGTGGAGCATCACCCTGGAGACTGTCCCGGAGGATATGGTGTTCCGGGGAAAAAAGATCACCCATCTCATCCGATCTTTCCCGCGTTCAGAACCTTTTCGAGATCTCGCGGATGAGCGGCTTCAGGGCCGGGGGCAGGGACGGCTCGCTCACCTCCACGGTGTGCTGCCGATCCCCGTCGTCCACGGTGATGGAATAGGTGAAGTAGTCCGCCCCCCGGGCCGGTTTCGGAAACCTGCCGGGGAGGGAGAAGAACCCCGCGTCCTTCACGAGCCCCTCCAGGGGCTCCCGCTCGCCGCGCGGGAGGGCCCCGGTCTCGACCCGGGCCTCCCGGCGCATCCCCCCGAAGCCGCCGGTCCTGATGATGTGGATCTCCATGCCGCCTTCACTTCGGGATCTTCACCCCGACGCCCTCCCAGCCCGTCCGCACCGCCTTCTGCTCAGCGCTCCCCACGCCGAAGATGACACCCGCAACCTGGTAGGTCCGTTTCCCGGCGGCGGCAAAAGAGCTGTTGGACTTGATGGCGTCCCGGAGGGCGACGTACCAGATCCGTCCCGCCTTCTCCCAGGCGTACCCGCCGAGCTCCATCGCGGTCAGGTAGAAGGCATGGTTCGGGATGCCGGAGTTGATGTGGACCCCGCCATCGTCGTCGCTGGTCTTCACGTAGTGCTTCATGTCCGCGGGCTGGGGGTCCTTACCCAGGTTGGGGTCGTCGTACGCGGTCCCCGGTGCGGCCATGGACCTCAGGGCCTTCCCGTGCACCTTCTTCGTAAAGAGCCCTTCGCCGATAAGCCAGTCGGCCTTGTCCACCTTCTGCTTCTTTGACCACTGCTTGACCAGGGTGCCGAAGACATCGGACATGGACTCGTTCAGTGCCCCCGGCTGGTCATGGTACTCGAGGCCTGCCTCGTACTCGGTCACCCCGTGGGTGAGCTCGTGGCCGATGACGTCGATAGCGATGGTGAACCGGTTGAAGTACTCACCGTCCCCGTCCCCGTAGATCATCTGTTTCCCGTCCCACCCGGCGTTGTCGTACTTGTTCTCGAAGTGGACGGAGGAGTCGATGCACATCCCCTTGTCGTCGATGGAGTTCCGCTGGTAGATATCCTTGTAGAAGGTGTACGTCGCATCGGCTCCCTGGTAGGCCTCCTTTGCCTCGATGTCCCTGCTCTTTGCCGGGTTCGTAACGGGGGTCCCGGGGAGGTCGCTGTCGCTCCCGTGTTTCACGTCGTAGACCCGGATGCACTTCCCGCCCGTCGGAGTGGAAACGTAGAACTGCCCGAGCGCCCTGCGCATACCGCGGATCTTCTCGATCCGCATGAGCATGTTCACCGCGAGTTTCCTCGCCTCGGGGTTCCCCTTTTCGGCGAGGTGTTTCAGCATGTGCGGCGGGATGATCCCCCGGACGGGCATCGGCGCCCGCCCCCGCCAGCCCCTTCCCCCGGGGATCAACTCCCCGGGACAGTCCTGTTCCTGCTCTCGGTTCCCCATAAGTCACTTCCGTTCCGGGGATCCGGCTGCGGTTCCCCGGGTCGTCCCCTGGCAGGGGCTCCCGTGAGCAGCATGCTGCTGGCCGGTACAACCCCCTGCCGGCGAGCGTTGCTTCGATGCAGCAGCTCATAAACCTATGGCAGGGGGGCACCGGAATGAAACGAACAGGGAGCAGCGGGCCGGGTACGGGACGGGTCAGGAGTCGCCCGGCTGACCTGGCTCCGGGGAACGGGATGCCTGCACCCGGGCGACGGCCCTCGCGAGCTCACGTTCACCCGTGAAGCAGGCCGTCCGCTGGCTGCCGTGCATCATGTCGATGTGGGCTATCCCGAGCATCGCGGCAACCGGCCGCTCGGCCATCCCCCCGACGAGGAGTTCGACCCGGAGGGCCCTCACCCGTTCCTCCAGCTCCTCCTGCGAGGGCTCGACGAGGACCTCGAGGCCGGGGATGGCAAGCCCTGCCAGCCGCTCCCCTGTGCCGGTGACGAAATCGAGGACGAGGAGGACGGGGTCAAGGCCAAGGTCCGCGAGATACCTGGCCATGGGGATGGCACGGGTGGGACCTCCGACGATGGCAACCCTGAGGGGCGGGGCAGGTGTACCGGGGAGGGGCCCCTGCCCCTGCCCCCCGTCGAGGCAGCCGGGTGGCAGCGGGACCCCGAGCGCCGCCGTGACCCGTTCCAGGAAGGACCGGGCGGCCCGTGCCCCGACGGGGAAGTCGACGACGATGAACGGGGTCCCGAACCGCTGTTCGAGCAGTTCCGCGGCGGCTTTCCCTGCCGGCTCGCAGATGACGATATTCAGGGCCGCCTCGCCCAGCCGCCCGAGGTCGGCGCAGGAAGCGTCGGCCGGGAGGACGGCGACGACCCCGATCCCGGCGAGGGAGAGGACCCGTTTCAGCTCGCGGAGGTCAGGCCCGCCCCGGAGCATGCCGACAAGGTTCACCGAGCAGGGCCGGACCTCGCCCGGGGGTCCCGCGAGTTCCGAGACGAGGCGCGTGAGGGTGTCCTCGTACGCCGTGTGGTGGTCCCCCTCGAACCCACCGGCCGGAAAGGAGATGACCCGTGCCCGGGTTTCTGCCGCCCGGCAGGCGCTCTCGACATCTTCTCCGATGATGGACGAGGCGCAACAGGAAAGCACGAAGATAAGGTCCGGTGAGAGCCGCCGGTCGAGCTCCCCGATTGCATCCGCGAGCCGGTCCTCTGCGCCGAAGATCACGTCATGTTCGCCGAGGGAGGTGGAGTAGATGGCCGATGGCCGGTCGCCCCGCATGCCCAGGATGTAGTTGATGTGGTACACGCACCCCTTCGGCCCGTGGACGAGGATCGCGCTTTTCTTCACGGTGGAAAGGGCCTTGATGGTCCCGAAAAGCCTGCAGGTGCTCCGCGGGATCTCGAGGCAGGTCCGGGTCATGGAGGCACGGCTCCTGATCGGAGGTATGGGGCGCCGGACAAAAAACTGATCGTAAGGCTGCCCGTGCCCGCGCATTCTCAGCCCGCCGCGGGCCCGGCCGCCGGGCCCGGCCACCCCGGGCCGGTGGGTTCAGGCCCGGGCGAGGACCATCGGGTCGTCCGTGAGGACGGCCGGCGCAGAGGTGGTCACGGTGACCCTCGGCTGGGGCGGGTTCTGGATACTCATCGTGAACCCCTGCCCGGCAAAGATGTCGTTCTGGGAGGTTTCCGCGAGGAAGGGAATGCTCACGACGAAGGTCTCCCCGTCCTCGAGCACATTGTTTGCGTTCAGGTCACCGGAGAGGACCTGGTAGTTCACCCCGAAGGACTGGCCGCCCTTCGTGAAGATCATCTGGGTGTTCGGGATCTCGAAGGTCACATCCTCGGCCCGGGGAGCCTTGATCACCGAGAACCGGATCTCGTCGAGGAAGTTCCCGGTCGGGGACTTGTACCCGACCACATCGCCCGTGATGAGGATCGCTGACCCTGCCTGCACCACCGGACCAGGGGTGTACGACGGCGTGACCCCCGTCGTGTACGGGACCGGGGTCGTGCCTGTCAGGACAGGCGGCGGGGTCGAAGGCACCGGGGTAACGGGGCGGGTGGTAGTGGGGATGGTCAGCGTCGAGGCCGGGGGCTGGGGTGGCGTCTCGCCGCCCGTGCAGCCGGCGGCAAGGACGGCACAGACTGCGAGGGCTGCAAGTGCCGCCGCCATGAACCTTGAACCGGGCATCTCTCCTCTCTCCGTCAGATCAATCTGCCCTCCTCTTTTAATATCCTGCTCGTGGGGATTTCCAGGGAGAACTGGTCGGGTCCCTACGTCGGTAAAGGAAGAGCAGAAAAGAGTTGGGGGTATCGACCCCGCACAGGGGTTCAGTAGGTAAGTGCGAATGACTTGAACATGTTGTCCATCGGGACAACGAAGCCGGCGTACTTGTCCTCCTTCGAGGAGAACTGGAGCGTGTAGCCGGTCGTCCCCTTCACGACGTACACCTCGACCCACTCGGTCAGGTACCCGATGTTCCCCGTGTAGGCGATCTTCCAGCCGCTGAACCCGACCCCCTTGAAGGCCTGGTCGTAGATCAGGTTGAAGCTGTCGATGTTATTCTTCTTCGCGACCTGGGCGGCCCGGTATTGGTCAAGGCTCATCGGGCTCGACGACAGGTCGTCCACCGTGACCTTCATAACCGCAGGCACGTCCCCCATGCCCGTCGAAGGCGAAGTGAAGGTCACGACGGCTCCTCCGGTGCCCTCCTGCTTCGACCAGCCCGACGGGTAGGTTAAGGTGAACCCGTACTGGGTGTTCGAGTACGTGAGGTACCCGGTCCCCGCCGAGGTGGACTGGACGGTCGTTGCCGCGGGAGGGGCCGGCGGGGCCGTCGTCGCCGCTGCCGGCGGGGTGGCCGAAGCCGGGCCGGGCGAGGGAATCATCGGCTGGGTGCACCCGGAGAACGCAACGATACCTATGAGGATCACGAGGCCGGCAGCAGGCAGGAACGCCCGCGAACCGGAGGCAGAGGTCCCGGAAAATCGAGGCATATACCGTCATCGGCAGGCGGGATTTTAAAGGTATTGGAATGAGGGACGCCGATAGCCCCGGTTCCGTTCAGGAAGATTCCAGGTTCCGCCTGAGGCTTGCCATCAGGTTCCTGCCATGCGATCCCATCCAGTAGATCCGGTTGCAGGACGGGCATCGGAAGAAGACGAGCCCCTCCCTCTGACCGGGGACGTAGGTCACGGCCGTGACCTCATCCTCCGTCGCCGGGCAGAGGAGCGTGTTGCAGAGGGAGCACCGGTCCATCACGATCTTGGGGGTGACGAGCCCCATCTCCGTCAGCGCCCGGACCTGCTCCATGACATCCTCGCTCCCGAGGAACACGGCCCGGTCCCCTCCCCTCCTCGCGAGCTCACGGTCACGGGTGAGGAGGATCCTGTCCTCGTCGCGGGCGATGGCGAGGAGGGCGGTATCCTCCCGGGCGTTCCCCGGCTCGAGGCTGTTTGCCGAGAGGGTGTCGTACCCCATGAACCGGAGGTACCGGGTGAGGGTGCCGAGCATCCGGTCGGCGATGAACCTTACCAGGGCGGCCTCACCCCTTCTCCTGCTGCCTGATCTCGATCTTCTCGCCGCACTCCCCGCACCGGTCCCCCTTGAGGCCCCGAAACCTTGTCTGGTATCCCGTCCTCTCGACGAGGAGGGCCCCGCACTTCGGGCAGTACGTGTTCTCCAAGGGGTGGCCGGGGACGTTCCCGAGGTACGGGAACCGGATCCCGAGCTCCTTTGCCCGGCGGTAGATCTTCTCGAGCGTCGCGACCGGAGTCGCTTCCCGGTCCTGCATCCGGTAATCCGGGTGGAACCGGGAGAAGTGCATCGGCGTCGCCGGGCCGAGGTTGTCCACCACCCATTGGATCAGGCCCTCCATCTCCTTCATCGAGTCGTTCAGGCCCGGGATGACAAGGGTCACGGTCTCGATGTGCATCCCGAGCTCCCTCGCCTTCCGGGATGCATCGAGCACCGGCTGGAGCTTCGCCCGGCAGACCTTCCGGTAGAACTCCTCGGTGAAGGCCTTCAGGTCGACGCGGAAGGCCTCGAGCATCGGGGCGAGGTCGGCGAGGGCCTCCTCGGTGATGTACCCGTTCGTCACGTAGACCGTGCCGAGCCCCTTCTCCCTCGCGAGGGAGCCCATGTCACGGGGATACTCGTGCCAGATGGTGGGCTCGTTATAGGTCCACGAGATGGACTTGCATCCGGTCCCCTTCGCCCTCGCGACTCCTTCCTCCGGTGAAAGGCTCCGAAGGAGCCCGTCCTCGAGCGTCGCGCGCGATATGTGCCAGTTCTGGCAATGCTCGCACTGGAAGTTGCACCCGACGCTCCCGAGCGAGTAGGAGAGGGTCCCGGGGAGGTAGTGGAACAGGGGTTTCTTCTCGATGGGATCGACAGCCTCGGCGCTGATCTTCCCGTACGTGGCTGCATACAGGGTGCCCTTCCGGTTCAGCCGGACCCCGCAGATCCCGTGGCTGCCCTCCTTGAT